>JAFUTN010000024.1 GCA_017484225.1 Alphaproteobacteria bacterium | reverse complement strand
TGAACTTTTGTGATGTGAA
This sequence comes from Alphaproteobacteria bacterium, assembly GCA_017484225.1. Classification (GTDB taxonomy): domain Bacteria; phylum Pseudomonadota; class Alphaproteobacteria; order RF32; family CAG-239; genus RUG410. Next base: position 92,002 of record JAFUTN010000024.1, on the reverse strand, counting down.
CAAAGATATCTTTTCCGCCGCTTTCCGGTATAATAAATCCATATCCCTTGCGGACATTAAACCATTTAACAGTCCCTTTAGTCATACTTTTTTCCTTTCTAAGTTTAGTTTACTCAAATTAGTCCGATTAAAGCAGTCCTAAAAAGTCCGTCCTCTTTATTGCACAATTTTTACGCTTAGTCAACACTTTTTACGTATTATTCTGTGTCTTTAAAAATCAGAGGTTTTGCAATACCCAGCCCCTCATCCTTTTCCCCGCCTTTTCAATTACTTATACTTGTTTATCTTCTGTCATAAAATCAAAAAAAAACTCCCTCTTTAATGATAAAGAAGGAGTTTTTGTTTTTTTGCTTTCTTCCGGATTAAGCAACTTTTTTCATTTTAGAAGCAGCAAATTCATTCATCTTGCTGATAACATAATCTTGAGCTTCTTTGCTCAAATACGGGTGCATCGGAATACTGCAAACGGTCTTTGAGAGTTTTTCGCAAACAGGCAAAGAACGAGTGTTCCATTTTTTGTATGCGGTTTGAGTATTAACCGGACGCGGATAATAAGCACCGCAAGGAATACCGTTTTCTTTCAGATAGCTCATCAGCTCATCACGATTTTCGCAGTTAATGGTGTAAAGAGCATAAGCAGATTGGCAGTTATCCAAAATCTTTTGTTTACCGAAATAAGAAGAAAGCTCATTATCATAACGTTTAGCAATAGTGTAGCGGTCTTTCAATTCTTGTTTGAATACTGTTAACTTCTGCAATAAAACGGCTGCTTGGAACGAATTCATACGACCGGTCATCCCCAAACGAACATTGTCGTAGTGGTCTTCCGGACTCATACCGTGAACACGGCAGGATTTAACCATTTCATTTTCTGCTTCTGTGTTTGAGAAAACAGCGCCGCCGTCGCCATAGGCTGCCAAAGGTTTTGTCGGATAGAATGATGTTGCACTCATATCGGCAATGGAACCGGCATTTTTGCCATGATATACAGAGCCGTATGATTGGCAAGAATCAGACAATACTTTCATTCCGTTTTCGCGAGCAATTTTCATAATTTCGTCGTAGTTGCACGGAGAACCGAAAATATCTACCGGTATAATACATTTTAAGTTAAGTTTGCCTTCTTTTTTAACTTCGGCAATTGCACGTTTCAGGTCTTCAACATCCATATTGTATGTTTCCGGATCGGAATCAACAAAAATCGGAGTAGCACCAAGCAATACCGGAGCTTCGGCAGAAGCAACAAATGTGAACGAAGAAACAAAAACGGCATCTCCTTCTTTAACACCCCAAGCCATTAAAGCCAATGTTAAAGCATCTGTTCCCGAACCGCAGGTTGAACAATATTTTGTGCCGGAATATTCAGCTAATTTTTGATCCAATTCTTTTGTTTCCGGACCTTGGCAATATGCGCCGTGGTTTAAGATTGTTTTGAAAGCATCTAAAAATTTTTCTTGTCCGATAACTTTTTGAGATGTGTTGCAGTCAAATAAATTAATCGGTGTAGAAGGTTTTGTAGTCATATTAAAATTCCTCTTATAAAGTTTCAACTGGAAGAAAAGATACTACAAATTGTCATGTGTTGCAAAACACAAAAAGTTTCTTTTTGTAACATTTTATCTTTTGCTGCGGAAAAATTTTTTCAATATGTCGGAACATTCTGCGGCACAAATACCGCCTTCAATTTCCGGTTTGTGATGACAAGTCGGCGAATCGTAAAATTTTACACCGTTAACAACTCCTCCGCCTTTTTCGTCGTAAGCACCGAAGTAAAGTTTACGAATCCGAGCAAAGGAAATTGCTGCCGCGCACATTGTGCAGGGTTCCAGTGTAACATACATATCCATATCCCATAATCTGGTTGTTTTGAGTTTGGCACAGGCTTGGCGAATAACGGATATTTCGGCATGCGAAGTTGCATCTCCGGAATGAGCGCCGGCATTTGCAGCTTCGGCAATAATTTCACCGGTTTGCGGATTAACGATTACGGCGCCGATTGGAACTTCGTCGTTTTCGGCAGCTTTGGCGGCTTGAATAAGCGCCTTTTTCATATACTCTTCTTTTTGCATAAATAACCTTTTTTTTATAAATTATTTGTAGTATAACCGGAGAATATAAAAATGAAAGTAAAAAAATGACAGAGCGAATTGCAAAATTTATGGCACGAAGCGGAGTTTGTTCCCGACGTGAAGCCGAAGAACTGATAAAACAAAAGAGAGTTACGGTAAACGGTGAAACAGTGGAAACACCGGCATTTAATGTTGAGGGTGACGAAAAAATTTTGCTTGACGGCGAAAAATTGCCGCAAGTGCAGCATACAAGAGTTTGGTTGTATCATAAGCCGACCGGTCTCATTACAACGCATAAAGATACGCAAAACCGCGCAACGGTATTTGATAATTTGCCTGCCGGTATGCCTCGGGTTATCAGTGTGGGACGGCTTGATTTAAACTCGGAAGGATTGCTTTTGCTGACAAATGACGGCGAATTGGCACGCACATTGGAATTGCCGCAAAACGGTTGGAGCCGACGGTATAAAGTGCGTGTTTACGGTAAAGTGAGCAAAAATAAATTGGCAGAGCTGGAAAAAGGGGTGGAGATTGAAGGTGTGCGCTATGGTGCCGTGAAGGTGGAATTAGAAAGCCAAAACGGGGCTAACAGTTGGCTGCAAGTAACACTGAATGAGGGCAAAAACCGTGAAATCCGCAAACTTATGAAATATATAGGGTTAGAAGTTGCACGTTTGATTCGTCTTTCTTACGGACCGTTTCAGCTCGGGAGCTTAAAAAAAGGCGAAGTGAAAGAAGTTCCGCAAAAGGTATTAAAAGAACAGTTGGGAGATAAATTTAAGCTATGAGAATTGTTGCCGGACAATATCGCGGGAAAAAACTTTTTTCGCCGGATACGGATAATATTCGTCCGACATCCGAACGGGCGCGGGAAGCGATTTTTAATATTTTAAATTCGCGGCTCGGAAGTGATTATTCCAAAATTCATCTGCTGGATGTTTTTGCCGGAACCGGTGCATTCGGCTACGAGGGATTGTCGCGCGGTATGGCAAGTGTTACATTTGTTGATAAAGATGTGAAGCCGGCACAAAAAAATGCAAAACTTTTTTCTAAAGAGCAAGAAAAAATAAGTTTTGTTACGGCTGATGCTTCCAAATTGCCGAAAGCAAGAAAAAAATATGATTTAGTGTTTTGTGATGCTCCTTATGAAAAAGGTTTAAGCGAAAAGGCTTTGTGCGGTTTGGTTGCCGGCGACTGGCTTGCTGATGGGGCTATTTGTATCGTAGAAACAAAAAATAATGAGCAGTTTGCATTGCCGGAAAATTTTGCCTTGATTGATGAAAGAATATACGGTCTGGCAAAAATCAGTTTTTTGCGTTATAAATAGCAAAAGCACGGACATTGCTGCCTGTGCCTTTTTTGAAATACAGGGAGTTTGTTTAATCCGTAATATCTTTTTCCCTGATAAATCCGCGATTATAGGATTTTTTAGCTTCCGGAGAATTCATTTTTGTTGGTGTTTTAGTGCTTTTATCAACTAAACTTTTTATATCTTCCAGTTTCTGTGGAGTCATTTCTTGTTTTTGCGGTGAAATAATTTTGCACTTGGCTATATTGTTTTTATCAAAAAATTCCGGAAGTCCGAAGGATGCGGCAATACTATCTACTAATTTTGAGTTCAATGCATCTTCAATACCTTTTTCCTTAAAATTTTTATAGGTTATTTTAAAATAGTTAACAGCTTCCTTTAAACGATAACCCGAAAAAGCATCACAAAACAATTCTTCTGAGCTTGGATAATTCTCTTTTTTTCGTAAATTGTGGTCATCTACAAACACCAATGCTTTTTCGTAACTCAAAACACCGGGAAAATCTGTCAGTGAAAATTTTGTTGTTGCAAGCATTAAATCTATTCTGCTTAATTTATCATTATTTATCCGTTCTTGTTTGCGTTCTTCTTGCAGAGTTAAGTTTTCCTGACCTTCAGGAGATTGCCAATAATCCTTAACTTTTTTATCAAAGGCTTGAGAATACGCCTCAACACCTTCTTTCTGACTCATGTTTTCAGTTACGGAGAAAATCACATCATTAAAAGATGTCTTAACTTTATATCCGGTCTCTTTTGCTATCATCAACATATTTTTAACGGAACTTTCAACATTATCATCAATTCTGCCGTATATGTTTTTTTTCGCATTGTAAATCACTGTCTTATTTTCGTGATCTATAAATAAAAATTTTTCAAAAGATTTTTCCATAATTCAATCTCCCTTATTCAAAAGATAACTACCTGTATTGTATGTTTTTTTTGAAATTTTGTCAATAATATAAAAAGCAGTGTGCTTTAATAATCTTTATTTACCACTATTTAAGAATATGATAATATGATACGGACAGGGAGATATGAATATGATTTTGGTTGCTCCAAGCCTTTTGGCCGCTGATTACGGATGTTTGCGCACACAGGTAAAAATGGTGGAAGATGCCGGTGCCGATTGGTTGCACTTTGACATTATGGACGGTCATTTTGTCCGCAATTTAAGTTATGGTGCCGAGTTTGTCCGTCAACTTCGCTCCGGTAGCAAGTTGTTTTTTGATGTGCATTTGATGGTGGAAGAACCGCTCAATTTTATTGAAATGTTTAAAAACAGCGGTGCCGACCAAATAACCGTGCATTACGAATCAACGGCAGATGTAAAAAAATGTCTGAACTTGATTCACGGATACGGTATGAAAGCCGGAATTTCTCTAAAACCGAAAACATCTACGGATGTTCTGATACCTTACTTGGATATAATTGATAATATTTTGGTGATGACGGTTGAACCGGGATTCGGCGGGCAAAAGTTTCAATCGGAGCTTTTACCGAAAATCACCCGATGCAAAAATATGGTGGGTAAAAGAAATATAACCATAGAAGTTGATGGCGGGATAACCGAAAAAACTTCGGCCGAATGTGCGGCGAACGGCGCAAATGTGTTTGTGGCCGGTAGTGCGATATTTAATGCCGAAAATCCGGCGGAAATGATAAAATTAATTAAAAAATCGGGAGAAATGCAATGGCAACAATTATGATTGTGGAAGATGAACAGGCAATATCTCTGTTGTTGAAATACAACCTTGAAAAAGAAGGCTATGAAACTATTTGTATAGCACATGGAAACAGAGTAATATCTGCCGTAGAAAAGAGCAACCCGTCACTGATTTTGCTTGATTGGATGCTGCCGGAAATGTCCGGCTTGGAATTGTGCCGAATTATCCGCAACAATCCGGAATATAAAAACATACCGATTATAATGCTGACGGCAAAGGGACAAGAGGAAGATAAGGTTCGCGGGCTTTCTGCCGGTGCGGATGACTATGTGACAAAGCCTTTTTCCGTGCCTGAACTTTTGGCGCGGATTAAAACTAATTTACGGCGTGTAACGGTGGTTGCCAGCACCCAGAAAAAGGAATATGTTTTTCAGGACATCAGGCTTGATACAGTGCAGAAAAAAATTTTCCGCGGCGAAAACTATGTGCGTGTCGGCCCGACCGAGTTCCGAATTCTGCAGCTTTTGTTAACAAACCCGCGACAGGTGTTTTCTCGTGAGGATTTATTGAAAGAGGTTTGGGGTAACAGTGTATATGTTGAGTTGCGAACGGTTGATGTTCATATCCGGAGGCTGCGTAAGGCTCTAAATGAGTTCGGGCCTGACTATATACGCACAATCAGGGCAACAGGATACTCTATTGACGACCATGAAGTTGAAGAATGATTTTGTAAAAGGAAAAATTCAGATGAAAAATTTTTTAGGAAAAACCATGGCTGCTTTGCTAATCGGTTCGGCGGCAAATGCTGCCGATATTCAGCTTCCGGCTCCGCAAAACGAAGGCGGTATGCCGTTGATGCAAGCGCTGAACGAGCGTAAATCAATTCGTCAGTTCGGGCAAAGGCCGATAGATATGCAAACGCTGAGCAATATTTTGTGGGCAGCTTATGGGGTTAATCGTCCCGACGGCGGTTATCGCACGATTCCGACGGCAAAAAATGAACGAGATTTAACGGTTTATATTACAACACCGGAGGGAGTGTGGCGGTATGAAGCCGAAACCAATTTGTTAAGGGAAATTTCACAAACGTCATTGCTGGATATGTTTAAGTTGCAAGACTATATGCAAGATGCGCAACTTGTTTTGATATATACGGGCAGCACTGCCGACTATGCGGCAATGCATGCCGGCTCCGCATATCAAAATGTGGGACTGTATGCCGCATCTGCCGGTATGTCTAATGTTGTGCGAGGTTATTTTCAGCGCGAAGAAGTGCAAAATGCCTTAAACTTGCCTTACGGACAGAGGGTGATTATTTCACAGGTTATCGGTTGGGCTGATTGATAAAATAGTAGTATAAGATGATAAAAACAGTGTTTTACAGCTGAAACGCTGTTTTTTTTGTTGTGGTTAACTAATTGAATTTACTTAAATTAACCATTAAAATATGGAAAATTTTTATTTTTTTGTGGACTCCTTGAAATATCGGTGTTATATCTCACCATGTTTAACGATTTTTTAATCATTTTTAAGAGGTCGTTAATTTTAAAGAACACTGTGTTTTTGATGCCCTTGGGCAATATCGTTTGAAATCGCAAGAGGGATGACGGTTGTCAAAAATTCAGACAGCAGAGGTTACACTTAGAGGTGTTTAGAAAAATTTATTTTATATTGGTCAGTGTTTGCGTGTTATTCAGTGAGGCTATTTACGCAAGTGCAGACAATGACGAGTTACCGATGGAAGAGTTTTTGACTGAAGGGACTCTTTGTGCCGTTGCCGCCGACAAGGCCGGTGACGAGTATGGTGTCGGTTCTGATTTATTGCAGACAATATCCGCAGTTGAAAGCGGCAGATGGGACAATTTGCACAATCAATATGTGGCATGGCCGTGGACTGTTAATGCCAACGGAAAAGGTTACTACTACTCATCTAAAGAAGAAGCGGTTGCCGCAGTTAAAAATTTTCAGCGTGCCGGTATCAGCAGTATAGATGTCGGTTGTATGCAAATTAATATGAAATATCATGGTTCGGCATTTTCTTCTGTTGAGGAAGCAATGGATCCGGAAAAAAATGTTAAATATAGTGCTAAATTTTTGCGTAAACTGTATAATCGCAACGGATATAGTTGGAAAAATGCCGCAAAACGCTACCATTCCGGCAATCCGCAAAAAGGCGAAGCTTATTCTAAGCGCTTGGAAAAAAGATTTAATTCATACAAAGTCGCCGGAATTACCAAATATGAAACTTTGTTCTAGGCTTTTGGGACTATGAAAGCAGCTAAATTTTTTAAAGAATACGAAGTAAAAAGCTATGAAACGGATTGTCATGGCTTTTTGCGTTTAATTACGTTGATGAATATTTTGCAGGATGCCGCTGACGGGAGTGCAACATCTCTCGGGTTGGGTTTTGATGATTGTGCGGCAAAAGGAGTGGCTTGGGTTGGCTCAAACTATCTGCTTAAGATAAAAAGATTGCCGAAAATGCACGAAAAATTTGTGGTGGAAACGTGGCCGGCGGAAGCAAAATTGTGGGGCGCAATTCGTGATTTTATTTTGCGTGATGAAAATGGAATAGAGCTTGTCAGAGCAAGCAGCCAGTGGGTTTTGATTGATGTTGCGCGTAAGCGTCCGGTGTCTCTTTCTAAACACATTCCGGGTTATGAAGCACTAAACGAACGTGCTTTAGATGTTGAGTTCGGCAAGGCTCCGGAGTTTACCGAATCTGAAAATGAGTATGTTTTTAAAGTTCGGTTTGACGATATAGATATTAATCACCATGTAAATAATGCAGTTTATCCGTTGTGGGCCGGTGAAAGTGTGAGCAAAGAGTGGCGAGAAAACCATATACCGCAAGAAATTATGCTGTGGTATCAAAAAGAGGCACTTTACGGTGAGCAGGTAAAAATTTTAACTCACACGGACGGAATGCGGACACAACATAGTATAACAAACGAAATCAGCGGCGAAGAGTTATGTCGCTGCGAAATTTTGTGGTGCAGCATCTAAGAGTTCTCCATTTTATTTAAATTTATCTTTACATACCAATAAGATTTTGGTATTTTTTCTTTAGAGTGTGAAATAAACACACTTTAGGGCGTAGCAACCCTATGCAAAGACAAAACGCAAGTATTGCGAAGTTGGTTTATGCCGATAGTTCGTTCATTTTGAGCGGATGTCGGTGCTATAAGGCTTTTAGCGCGAAAACGCCGAGCCGTCTTTTGTCTTTGCACGGTTTGCTAACATCCGCCCACCCATTTAAGGTGGCTTTTTTAATTTTAAATGCGGAGTTATAAAGATGAAAAAATTTATTTTAGGAATGCTAATGTTTTGCGGTTTTATTAATTTTGCCGAGGCAGCCGTTTGCGGAGATGAATTGCACTGTAATGCAAGTTATTGTGTTGAAGGAAAGTGTATGACATGCCAAAGCGGATACACGGTTATGATGAATGGAAAGTGTATAAAGGCTTCGGATCTGATACCGCATTGCTCTAATGGAAGTAGTTCCCAATGTCATAATTGTGCATCCGGATACTTGTCTTATGACGGAAAGTGTATAACTACGGGAGAATGTAACGCCAAAGGATATAAAAAATTGGATGGTCTGTGCGTTTCGCAAGAATGCACAAAAACAAGATCATCTATTTGTGACACTTGCTCATCCGGAGTTGCACAGGGCAACAGATGTGTTTCAGAGTGCGAAGAAGGTTTTGTTTTGAGTAACAATCGTTGCATACCCAAAAATTGCAGTAGTTTTTCTTATACCTGTTTGAAATGCAGCTCCGGATATTTGCAAGACGGAATTTGTGTAGAAAAATGTAAAACCGGATATATTGAAGCAACAAACCGCCACAATGCGTCAACCTGTGTTCCGGAAACAAAGGGGTGCGGCTATCATGAAATTCGGGTTGGAAATAAGTGCGTGGATGAGGAAGAATGTTCTTTGGAAAACGGTTTCAGGTATAATGCAAAAACCTATGAATGTTACAGTAAAACACGCTACACTCTGCCGGAAGCCGATGAGTTGACATCCAACGACAATGAAAATATGATTGAGTGGATTTTTGAGTAGGCTCTTATCCCAGAAATGCTCCGATTAAAAGGGTTACTAATCCGGCTGGGGCAACATAGCGAAGAGTTATCAAAAAATAACGAGTAAAAGTATCCGAAACTTTTGCACTGCGCTTAATGTTATGAATAATCGGTTTCATGGCTTTGTAACCGACAAACAATGCCATAGTCAATGAAACAATGGTTGCCGTGTATGTGGAAGCAAGCCAATCGGCAAGTGTGAACAAGTCTTTTCCTAAAATTTTTATGTCAAGCACACCGGAAAAAGATGCTGTCACCATTGTAAAACAAAATCCGGCAATGCACATTACTATTATGGCGGAGTTAAAACGCGAAAGGTTGTATTTGTCTATCAATAAATTTGTTAAAACTTCAAAGATAGAAATTGTGGAGGTTACGGTTGCCAAAATGAGGAGCAGATAAAAAGTAAGGGCCCAAAAGTGTCCGCCGGAAAGATTTTGGAATACGTGAGGTAAACTTATAAATGTCAGTCCGGGGCCGGATGTTGTCGGCATTCCGGCGGCAAATATTGCCGGAATGATAATTACGGCACTTAATATTGCGGCAAAAGTGTCAAAAAATTCAATGTGACGAACTGCTTTAAACAGGTTTTCTTTCGGTGAAAAATATGAACCGTATACCAATAAAACACCAAATCCCAAAGAAAGAGAAATAAAGGCTTGTCCGAGTGCGGCGGTAAAAGTGTCAATCAGCGGTTTGATGTGAAAACCGTCATCGCTGAATCCGAGATATTTAATATCAAGTGTGGTTAAAAATTTTATGCCTTTTTCGGCTCCGTCAAGAGAGAGCGAGCGGATGCTTAAGATTATGAAAATTACGAATAAAATCGGCATCAGATATAATCCGGCGCGTTCAATGCCCTTTTTAACACCGGCGATAACAATGATGGTGGTCACAAATAAAAATATTAAACCACACGAAAGCTGGATGGAAAAACTTTTGGTTAAAATTTCAAATTCAGAGGCCAAATTTTCGTGCGGAATTTGCATTAGTTTACCGCTGACCGCCTCCAAAAAATAGTAGAGAACCCAACCGGCGACCAAAAAGTAAAATGATATGCATAATGTAACGCCGACAGCGGCAAACCAACCACCGAAAAAAGACCATATTTTGAGATGCGAGTAGCCGACTTTTTCCCCGATTACCTTATAAGCATCTACGCAATTACTTTTTGCCGTGCGCCCGATGGCAATTTCCGATACCATGAGAGGATTACAAATGAAAAACAATATCAGCAGGTATATCAAAATGAAGCTTAAACCGCCGTATTGTCCGCATAGATAGGGAAAACGCCAAATGTTTCCTAACCCGATGGCAGAACCGGCAGAAGTCAAAATAAATCCCCAAGATGATGAAAAGTTTTCCTGCTTCATGGTAGAATCTCCAAAGTAATGATGAAAGAAAGATACACATAACTGATTAAAAACAAAAGATATTTTGCAAGATATATACAGTTTTATTTCTTCCTTGAACAAAATATGGCTTGACAATAAAGTGCGAAAATATTATAAGAGACAGTGAAAACGAAAGTTTGAGTGTTATGGGGTTATAGCTCAGCTGGGCGCGAGGATAAAAACAACCTCAAAACGTTGTTTTTACCGCAAGCGGCGAAATTTTTTTAATGAGCAAGGGAAGCGAAAGCGACCGCGGCGAATTTAGAAAACGAGTGACCGAAGCGACCAACGGGAGCAAGAAGCGCTTGAATGCGCGGTTTATATTTATGGGGTTATAGCTCAGCTGGGAGAGCGCTTGAATGGCATTCAAGAGGTCAGGAGTTCGATTCTCCTTAGCTCCACCATTAAAAAAACGGGGTAATAAACCCCGTTTTTTATTTTCCGTTAATCCATGCGGTTATTTTGTATTGCAGCCCAATCAGCACATAACCTATAAAGTGCGACAAGAAAAATAGGCACTTCCATAAAAGCTTTGCCACCATACAAAAAATAATGACGCAAGAGTAGCATACCACATAATAAATCAGCAACACATTCATAAACCGGATGAACTCGTCATCCCACAAATATGTGCGCGTATCCCAATTTACACCGACCTTAGCAAATAGTGCCAACACAAAAGTCACTAAAAACAAAATTCGGCAAGTTTTTTGCAAACGTGGGTGCTGCGGAAATTTGAAAATGTGATATTTTGCCAGTGTAACATACATGTTGTTGAAAAAATACTCGCAACTGGCCAAAAGAATAACGAGCAGTAAGCCAACCCAAAAAATGGCGTTACCATAACTTAAAAATTCTAACATACGCAATAATTTTAAATTCCACACTAATTCAATTTTGTATGGAATGTATAAAGTTATGCGTATGCTGTCAAGAAGAATGTAGAATCAAGCTTAAATGATTGGAGTTTTCTCGCTCTCAAATGCTTCCTTTAAATGTACCACTTTAATATTTAATTTTTTATTATAACAAATTGAAATAAAACACGAATTTATAATTAGTATATTTTAAATTTAAACTTGCCAAACCATGCCACCAATCAAAATGAATGCAGGTAGGTTTCCTGCCTTTTTTGTTTTATGTGAAAATGCCGTGTTAATAAATTTATGCACAGGCATAATATATTTATTGTCACGTTAACATATTGATAATAAAGATATTTTGTGCAGATAATAAATATTTTTCTTATTATTTTCTTGACTTTAAATAATTTTTATCTTATACTTTTCTTATAGTTTAATTTTTAGTTGAAAAAATATTGTAAGGAGTATAAAATGACAAATGAGTTAAGAAAGACACTGGGACGAAATATGCGTTTTGCCAAAATGAACGAGAATATAGACAATCAGATAAGACAACTGCAGGCACAAAGTTCTTATGATGTGAATACGCAAGCGCAAATAAATGCGTTGGAGCGGCAAAAATACTTAAATAAGCAGCAAATGCAACAACCGATGAGCGAGATTGAATATGAGCAATATGACGACAACGGGCAATATATCGGCGGTCAGGGTGTGCAGCAAAAAATGCAAACGGAACAAGCGAACGGATTAGGTCAAAAGACATTGGATGCGGTAAATCATGCAGCGCAAGGAATAGGCTTAGGCTGGAGTGATGAACTGAACGGAGTAATCGGCGGAGTAGGCAATGTGCTGGCAAACGGAGTAATGCGCGCCTTCGGGCAAGATGTAAACGGCGAAAGTTTCGGAGATGCATGGAAGAGAGGATACACTGAATACCGTGACTTTGCCCGTCAGGAATTAAATGACGGCTATGAACGTAATCCAATTGTTTCCGGATTAGCCGAAGTCGGCGGTGCGCTTGTTTCACCCATAAAGCCGTTTTCCGGAATGACCGGAGCTGTTGCAAACGGGGTTATCGGCGGTGTAGGTATGACTGACACAAACAGTCCGGCGGAATATGCAATAAATATCGGGTTAAATACTGCCGGAAGCATTGCCGGTGAAAAATTTGGTAATATTTTAGAAAACAAAACAAACAATTTATTAAAAGAAAGAGCTAAAAATTTATCCTTTGGATTATCAAAATCAGCTCGGGCGTTTACAAAAATGGGAGCCAATAGTGTAACTAATCAAATAAGCAGTTGGAGAAAGGATGATGAATGGTAAAAATAAAATCAAATCAATACTTATAAAAATATATGAAAATCCTCTATTTGATATATTGCTCCTCACCTTTAGTGGGACAATGTGTCTTTTTGCTATAGCACTCAGAAACTGGATTGGAGTATTAATTACTTGGTATCCTGTTAACCTATTTATTATTTATTGTTTTTATCGGAAAAAAATGAGCAAAGTTTTGCAAGAAACTTTAATTTTTATAATATCTTTTTGTTATCTGTTATACATATGGCAACCATTGTCAGACGGAACGATTAGCAACGCAATCAGAGAAATGACAAGTATCAGATGATGATATAGAAATTACACGACAATACCAGTTCCGACCGTATCTAGTCTGGCTGAGGTTGATGGAGCTTTAGCTTTGCCAAGTATACCTTTTAAGGCGCGAGGGCACACCGACAGTTTGTGGAATACGGTTTTGATATATAAAAAATTAAAATTTACGGCATAATTTGTTGATAAAATTCTAGTGAAAATTATTGCAATGCAGTATTAAAAATATACATATTTTTCACTATAACAATTTGAAAATAAATAATAATCATAGATATGTATATTTTAAATTTAAACTTGCCAAACTACACCACCAATTATAAAGCCTTGGATTAAGTTCCGAGGCTTTTTTTGGGTTTAATTTATAGTTGAAAAAATATTGCAAGGAGTATAAAATGACAAATGAGTTAAGAAAGACACTGGGACGAAATATGCGAGGTGGCAAATGTCTTTTGGAAGGGAATATTCGGATAACAAGACTTTGAAATCTAAGTTATATTAAAATACAAAACAAATTACTTAAGGTTAATGAGATGTATAAACCGGCAAGGAAATTAATAGAAGGAGTTTCTAATGCCGGTGCATCAATGACAAATGCTTTAGTAAATAAATGGAGAAGAAATGAAGAAGATTATTAAAACAATACTATGGAAAATATGGGACTTTTATGTTAAATATTATCAATTTATGGCAATACTTGTTTGTATTTTATTTGCTTTTGAGATGCAATTCATATTTGCGTTACGCAATGTAGGAGAATTTGTTTATGTGATTGCTTTAATAGTCTATATGAGAATTACGAGTAAAATACATTTAACACCTGAGGCTTACTGTTTGGGTTTGTTAATTATTATGCTGTTATATTTATGGTATATTTGGGAACCATTATCAAGCGGTGAAATATGGCATTTAGCTTGCCGTGAAATTTTTTGTTTTTAAGGAAATGTATAGGTTTGGGCGAGGGGTTATGAACGGGTTTACCTCATCTTTTCCTTATGTGTATGATTTATATCAAAGGAGAAAAATGAAGAATAAATTACATAGTTTTTTTGACATAATATTTTATATTGTTTCATTATTTATGATAATGCATTTTGGCATAGTGAAAAACGGATGGTTGTCTATCATGTGTTTATGGATGTTCATATTATATCATGTATGGTGGGATATAAGCGCAAAAAATAAAAATGCTGCCTTAATACCTTTATATTTATATGTCATCGGATATTATGTGATTCGCTGGGATTCAATATGCGAGGTAGCAAATGTCTTTTGGAAAGGAATATTCAGATAACAAGACTTTGAAATCTAAGTTATATTAAAATATAAAACAAATTACTTAAGGCTAATGAGATGTATAAACCGGCAAGGAAAGTAATAGAAGGAGTTTCTAATGCCGGTGCATCAATGACAAATGCTTTAGTAAATAAATGGAGAAACAATGAAGAATAAATTTGAGAAATATTGTGACGTGATATTATGTCTTGCCTTGTTGGTTATGGTGTTTCATTCTAAGGTTACGTCAGAAGATAGTTATATCTCAATAATATGTTTATGCTTGTTTGGTTTATACTTTATCTGGTATGAATATTTTTCGGAAAAAAAGAAAATAGCTATTATTCCACTGTGGCTATATCTCATAGGATATTACATTATTAATTGGGATACAATGCTTGATGTGCTTAACTTTTTTAAGTATATTTTATTTGGATGGGCATTGTAACTCTGTGGTGTTTGTTTCATAAGAAATGCCGCGTTAATAAATTTATACACAGGTGTAATATATTTATTGTCAAGTTAACATATTGATAATAAGGATATTTCGTGCAGATAATAAATATTTTTCTTATTATTTTCTTGACTTTAAATAATTTTTATCTTATACTTTTCTTATAGTTTAATTTTTAGTTGAAAAAATATTGTAAGGAGTATAAAATGATAAATGAGTTAAGAAAGACACTGGGACGAAATATGCGTTTTTTTTAAAGCAGTAGATGTCTTGGCCAAACCTGACGATTTAGAGGTCTGTAAACTAAAAAACACCGCAAATCTTGCGAAATGAGGTGTTTTGAAGTTAATCCGGATGCCAATCATAGGTTACAGTAAAAGTGATATCATCAGGCGAAACAAAAACATCAGATTTATTCAGCCTTGCCACATTATAATAACAGGAAAATGGTTCGCTTTTATATTCAAAATAGCGATTGTGCGCCACGATCTGAAATTCAAGCAAATATTTTCCGACTATTTCTGTTATTCCTTCATCCGGAGCGATTTCCGTTATTTCTGTGTTTATGTTTTCAAACACATACGGTTGCTCTAAAATCAATTCACCATTTAGCCAAATTTCTTCAGCCTCAAAATGAATTGGTATGCACCTGTTCCGTCTATTACTGCCCACCCATGAAGATATAATCACTTCAAAGGCTGTTCTGTATAGACAACGTCTCACCGTATAGTTACCATACTTAACAGAAGAAATCGTTTTAATATGCTCCACGGGGTTAAAACCGATGTTTGCCGTTTTTACCTCGTCTTCAATAAAAATTGAATCGCTTTCCGTCCTTGGCTCTTCAACCAGCTTGAAGTAGTTTAAAGAGTGGTTATAAACTTCTCCTTCGCTGACAATCTTGATTTCTGAACCGTTGACTTTGTGAGAGTCAATATATTCGGTGTGGTTACATGAAAAACATAAAACGGAAACTGAAATTATAAATAAGTACCTCATAATATATAAATTTTGATTACTGGTTTCAGTTTACCCCCCCCCGCGATTTTTGTCAAGTATTTTGTGCTTTTTTTCTCAATTACCGACTACACGATTCTTTTTTTATTTGCTACTTTTTTATTTCACTTAAAATGTTCGGCTTCTGTTTTTATTTTGCAATATTTAATCCTAAGCAATAAACATATTGACAAACCTTAAACATATTTATATACTCTGTTCCATCTTTAATAATTTGAGGTTAAATTTTAAAACGACAAATGAGTCCCACGTATAGCTATGTAATCAATCTTTTATTGGTTCTGTTTCTTGTTTTTTGTAACGCTTTTTTTGTAATATCAGAATTTTCGGTAGTAAAAATCCGACGCACTAAGTTGGAAGAGCTGGCCCATTCCGGAAGCAAACGTGCTCGTATTGCTTTGGAAATAAATGAACATCTTAACACATATTTGAGTGCAACCCAGCTTGGTATCACACTTGCCTCTCTTGGCTTGGGTTGGCTCGGTGAACCGGCAGTATCTCGCTTGCTGGAAGATATTTGCGGTAACTTTTTTGAGATAAATGATGTGTTGCTGCATTCCGTAAGCTTTGGTATTGCTTTTACGTTTATTACCTTGTTGCACGTTGTGCTTGGTGAGTTGGTTCCTAAATCAATGGCAATTCAAGATACGGAACGATATGCTTTGCTGGTTGCCGTTCCGCTTTATACTTTTAATAAGGTTTGCACACCGATTATTTGGTGTTTTGACCATGTTTCTCTTTGGATTTTGAAGTGTATGAAAATCCAGCAGGCCGACGAAAATGAAGATGCCCATTCCGAAGAAGAAATTAAGTTGATTATTGATGCCTCGCAAAAAGGCGGTGTTATTGATGATACGGAAAGTGAAATTATCCAAAATGCCATCACTTTTTCGGAAATTCTTGCCCACGAAATTATGATTCCGCGCCAAGATATGAATTGTATATATCAGGATGACACATTTGAAGATATTATGTCTTTTGTTAAGGCAAATAAGCATACTCGTTTTCCGTTGTGCGGGGAGGATAAAGACCAGATTATCGGTATGGTGCATATTCGTGATATTTTGGAAAATGCCAATTCTCCGCATAAGGATATTTTGAAACGTATTGCTCGTAAAATTTTGTTTGTTCCGGAAAATATGTCCATCTCCGAAGTGCTGCACGAAATGATGCGCAAACGTATTCATTTGGCTATTGTTGTGGATGAATACGGCGGAACGGCCGGATTGCTTACCATGGAAGATATTTTTGAAGAATTAGTCGGTGAAATTCGTGATGAGCATGATGTCGTTACCGAAGAGCCGATGAAAAAAATTGATGCCGATAATTATGAATTTGACGGGGTTTATTTATTGGAGGATGCTGCCGAATTTATGGATTTACCGTATGAAGAACAGGAAGAAAGCACTATCGGCGGGTATATTTTCAATTTGCTCGGTCATGAGCCGAAAGTAGGCGATATTGTAGAAGACAGGCGCTGTAAATACGAAATTATGCGCATTGATAATATGCGCATAACCAAAGTGCATGTGGTGGTAAAAAATCACCAGTCTGAAGTTGTTAATGAGTAGCAGTTGTTATACTGCTACTTTTGCTTTTATGGTATCGTAACTCTGATAATTCAGCAGTTCAAAGTCTTCATATTTGAAATCATCAATGTTCTTAACGTTCGGATTAATTTTCATTTGCGGCAAAGGATAAGGCTTGTGTGACAGTTGTTCTTTTACCTGCTCAAAATGGTTGTGATAAATATGAGTGTCACCGAGGGTATGAATAAATTCACCTGCTTCATATCCGCAAACTTGCGCAATCATCATAGTTAAGAGCGCGTAAGAGGCAATATTAAACGGAACTCCCAAAAACATATCACAGCTGCGCTGATAAAGCATACAGCTCAATTTGTTGTCAGCAACATAAAATTGAAACATCATGTGGCACGGCGGCAAATGCATCTGGGCAATTTTACCGACATTCCACGCCGAAACAATCATGCGGCGATCATTCGGTGTTTTTTTTAAACGCTCAATTACATCAGCAATTTGATCTATACCCTCACCGTTCCAGTTTCGCCACTGTGAGCCGTATACAGGGCCCAACTCGCCGTTTTCATCTGCCCATTCATTCCAGATTCGCACTCCGTTTTCCTGCAGGTATTTTACGTTTGTCTCACCTTTTAAGAACCATAACAGCTCATAAATAATGCTCTTTAAGTGCACTTTTTTTGTTGTCACCAAAGGAAAACCTTTGCTTAAATCAAAGCGCATTTGTCTGCCGAAAACAGAGCGTGTTCCGACTCCGGTGCGGTCCATTTTATCAACTCCGTTTTCCATAATATCTTTCAATAAATCTAAATATTGCTGCATTTTATTTTCCTTCCGTTTCCAAGTATTCCAAAATATTTTTAACGACCGATTGCTCCACAAAATCACCTTTTTTCAGCCATACGGTTGTGATAACATTATCAAGCTCAAATTTTTGCGGCAGGGCAAAATATTTTTTTTCCAAAACTTCAACACTGGCATTTACATTAATTAAGTCTGTCAGGTTCGGGGCAATTTCTCCCTGATAAACGCAATCAACAACAATGTCCGGCATAATCGCCGGAGTAGTAAAAAATTTTGCATAAACCGAAGCGCCGCCGGATATATACAAATCTTCGGGGTAATCTTTCAGTTTGTCGGCATTATCTAAGACGATATGATTTTCTTTATCAAAAACATCACAAGAATTTTCAATATCAAGCACAATCATTTTGCGCCCCATCAAAACTTTTTGCGGCATTCCTTCATAAGTGCGGCGCCCCATAACTTTGATTTTCCCTTCGGTTAAATTACGAAAACGGCGCGTATCTGAAGGGATTTTCCATGGTAAGCCCGAACCGGCTCCGATTATATTATCCCCCTTGTGGCGGCACCAAACGGCTACGATTGACATATATTTATTCCTTTTATAAAAAAATACTCCTGCTCAATATATTAAAAATAAAAGCGGGAGTATAAAAGACTAAATTTCAATAATTAACAGCTATTTTTACAGCCATTTAATTTCTATGATTTCGTAAGATTTTTTGCCGTTCGGAGCCAAATATTCGGCAATATCGCCAATTTCTTTTCCGATTAAAGCCTTTGCCAGCGGAGAAGAAAGAGAAATTTTGTTTTTATTGATATCTGCCTCGTAATCACCGACAATTTGGTATTCGCTTTCCTCATCCGTATCGGTGTTTGCAACTAAAACAGTGGCACCGAAACGAACAATGTCGCCGCTCATTTGCGCAGGATCAATAACTTGGGCGCGACTGATAACGGCTTCAAGCTCCTGAATCCTACCTTCGTTGAAACTCTGCTTTTCTTTTGCTGCCGAATATTCTGCATTTTCAGACAAATCACCTTTTGAACGAGCCTCGGCAATTTCGGCAATAATGTTCGGACGTTCAATGCCTTTGCGGTTTTTTAATTCTTGTTCAAGCAATGCATATCCGGTTTTAGTTAACGGAAACTTATCCATTTTTTTCACCTTTCAAAATTTAAAAACTTAGAAAAATCAAACTGCGAAATAATTACATTTCACAGCTCAGATAAATATTTAAACTGCGAACAGTATACTATATCGGCAAATAAAATCAAGATATTTTTTTAAATTATGCCGATTATAATGTTCTTGCAAGAATTTGCAATTTGTGTTAATACCGTTTTAACGGTTTAATTATTGGAGATGATAATCATGAGAAAAAGTCTGCTGTTTGCTTTGTGCGGGTTGAGCTTTTATTTGATTACGGGTATTGCCGCGGCTGATGAAAGTTCTGTTACGAATACGGCCGTTCCGGTTACAAGCAATAATATTGACGACAAATATGTGCAGAATATATTGTCTTCACAAAATGAAAAGGCCTTTGATAAATTGTTGGCAGAGGGGCTTGATGTCAATTCTCGTGATGCTTCCGGTAATACTATGTTGTTTTATACCCTTACTCACAATAAAGATTTGTATATGTCGCGCAAACTGATAGAGGCCGGTGCAGATGTTAATGCCCCTTCCGCAAACGGTATGACACCTCTGTTAGTCGCAACTTCCAAGGCAAATGAACTTCAGCTGCAAAAAATGATGCTTGCTTCAATGGAAATTGATGCCGCTCCTGAAGAAGTTGAAAAAAAGATTGAAGAACAAATTAACTATGAAATGAACAGAGCAATAGCAATGACACAAATGCTGATTGAACAGGGTGCTGATGTTAATCAGGAAACTCCTATGGGAACACCGCTTATGAACGCGGCAACAAGTGATTGGAATTTGGATATAATAGAGATATTGCTTGAAGGCGGTGCCGATATTAACCGGCAAGATAAAGATGGCAGAACAGCGCTGTTTTATGCTTTTACGTTTAAGTGTGACGAAGTTATTACTCTGCTGATAAAATCAGGTGCCGACGTTAGCATAAAAGATAAAGACGGACGGACTTATTTGGAAGTGGAAACGGCAGACTTTAAGTAGTGCCGTTATCCACAATGCAGTTTTTTTAGTAGATATTTAAGGATTATGGTATACGATATGTCTAACCGGTCGGTAAGGGAGAACTTACAGTGGCCAAGTTTTTAATTTTTTAAAGGAAAAAAACATGTTAATAAGCAAAGCGAAATTGGGTAAGGTTGCTTTTGCCGCCTTGGCCTTCTTATTTTCTGCCGTAAGCGGTGCATCTGCTTCTGAAATGGATTTGAATATTCCTCATTTGTCGGATGCCGTTTATGATTTCTTCGGTTATGCAACCATTAACGGTGATGAACTGTTGAAAGGTGGTATGATAATTTGCCTTTTGGGTATGATTTTCGGATTGTGGGAATTTTTCAGCATTAAAAAAATGCCGGCTCACAAATCCATGCTGAGTGTTTCAGAAACAATTTATGCAACTTGCACAACATACATGAAACAACAAGCAAAGCTTTTGTTTGTTTTGGAAGTATTTATTGCGGCTTGCATAGTTTACTACTTCGCTGTTTTGAACGAAACTCCGTTGTTGAAAGTATTGAACATTTTGTTGTGGTCGGTTTTGGGTATTCTCGGTTCTTACACCGTAGCTTGGTTTGGTATGCGCATTAACACATACGCAAACTCCCGCACTTCATTTGCTTCATTACAAGGCAAAGCTTTTCCGGTTATGCATTTACCGCTGCGTTCCGGAATGTCTATCGGTGTTTTGCTGATTTGTGTTGAATTGATTATGATGATGTTCATTTTGGTATTTGTTCCGCGTGATGCTGCCGGTGCATGCTTTATCGGATTTGCCATCGGCGAATCGTTGGGAGCTTCGGCTTTGCGTATTTGCGGCGGTATTTTTACCAAAATTGCCGATATCGGTGCTGATTTGATGAAAATTATTTTCAAAATTGATGAAGATGATGCCAGAAATCCAGGTGTTATTGCCGATTGCACCGGTGATAATGCAGGTGACTCCTGCGGCCCGACTGCAGATGGTTTTGAAACATACGGCGTGACAGGTGTGGCTTTAATCAGCTTTATTGTTTTGGCTGCCGGAATGAGTATGACTGCCGACGGTATCGTTGCCAGAGAGTTTGCTCCGGAATTGCAGGCTCGCTTGATTACATGGATTTTCACAATGAGAATCTTGATGATTATCACCTCGGTGTTCTCCTATGCAATCAATAATTTTGTAGCAAAATTGCGCTATGGTAAAAAAGATTCATTTGATTTTGAGGCTCCGCTTACCAGCCTGATTTGGTTGACTTCTATTGTTTCTATTGCCGGAACATTCGGATTGTCTTATATGATGTTGCCGCAAAATCAATTCGGACCGGATATTTGGTGGGAGCTTTCCGTAATTATCAGCTGCGGAACATTGGCTGCGGCAATTATTCCGGAATTCACCAAAATTTTCACGTCCTCAAAGTCTCAACACGTTCAGGAAGTTGTAAATGCCAGCCGTGAAGCAGGTGCTTCCTTAAACATTATTTCCGGTATTGTTGCCGGTAATTTCTCCGGTTTTTGGCAGGGTTTTGTTATGGCTGGTTTGATGGCTGTTGCATACCTTACATCTACTTTGGATTTGGGACAAATCATGATTTATCCGACGGTATTTGCTTTTGGTTTGGTTGCTTTCGGTATGCTCGGAATGGGACCGGTTACTATTGCTGTTGACAGCTATGGACCGGTTACAGACAACGCACAATCAGTATTTGAATTGTCTCAAATTGAACAAATTAAGGGTATTAAAAAGGAAATTAAATCCGAATACGGTTTTGAGCCTGATTTTGAACATGGTAAACATTTGCTTGAAGCAAACGATTCTGCCGGTAACACATTCAAAGCTACTTCTAAGCCGGTGTTAATCGGAACAGCCGTAATCGGTGCTACAACCATGATTTTCTCTATTATATTGTTGTTGCAGCTGCAACTCAATCTTATTGATGCCCGTGTTCTTATCGGTTTGATTTTGGGAGGAGCCGTGATTTATTGGTTCTCCGGTGCCTCTATCCAAGCCGTATCTACCGGTGCATATCGTGCTGTTAACTACATTAAAGAGCACATTAAATTGGATACTAAAAAGGCTGCTTCCGTAGAAGATTCCAAAACTGTTGTAAAAATTTGCACACAGTATGCGCAAAAGGGTATGTTTAATATCTTTATTGTGATTTTCTCGTTTGCAATATCCTTTGCTTGCTTTAGTCCGGAAATGTTTGCCAGCTACCTGATTTCCATTGCCGTATTCGGTTTGTATCAGGCATTGTTTATGGCTAATGCCGGCGGAGCATGGGATAATGCCAAAAAAGTTGTTGAAGTTGATTTGAACGAAAAAGGAACAGAATTGCATGCAGCTTCTGTTGTTGGCGACACCGTCGGTGACCCATACAAAGATACTGCTTCGGTTGCTTTGAATCCGATTATTAAATTCACAACTTTGTTCGGTTTGTTGGCAGCAGAGATGGCCGCAAAAGTATCTGCCGAATCTCCGGATTTGGCTTTAGGATGCGGAGTATTCTTCTTGTTGCTCGGACTTGTATTTGTATGGCGTTCATTCTATGCTATGCGAATTGAAGCAAAAAAAGTTGACTAATTTATTTTAGTTTGCTAAAAAACACGGCGATACATGCCGTGTTTTTTTTGTGTGAGGACTGAATGTTTGATTGGTTAATTGAGTTTATCGGGAGTTATGATACTAAGCAATTTTTGAGTGCATTTTTTGTGCTTTTTGCGATTATAGATATTGTCGGAACGATACCGATTGTCATAAATTTACATAAAAACGGACATTCTGTGAGTGCCTCACGTGCAGCAATAATTTCGTTGTGTCTGTTTATCGGTTTTATGTATATGGGATACAACTTTTTAAATTTGTTTGGTCTGAATGTTGAGTCGTTTGCCGTTGCCGGTTCAATTATTGTATTTATAGTGGCAATGGAAATGATTTTGGATGTTCATATTTTTAACCAAGACAATGAGGCGCAAGGAGATGCTACATTCACACCGGTTGTTTTTCCGCTGATTGCCGGTGCCGGTTCGTTTACAACTTTGTTGTCTATTCGTTCGCAATATTCCGACTTTAATATTGTTCTGGCGATTATAGCCAACGTATTTGCGATTTATGTGGCATTAAAATTTGTAAATAAACTGGAAAAGTGGCTTTCACCGGGAGTTGTTTGTATGTTTCAAAAGGCTTTCGGAATCATATTGCTATCTATTGCGGTTAAGTTGTTTACATCAAACCTGAGTATTTTGTTCGGACAGTTGTAGTTTACCTGTAGGCAAAAACGGTTGGATGACCTTACCAAAAAGAAGGCCTCTCTCGGTAAAAGCCGTAATGTGTCAGTTATTATCTTGTTTCAAATAGCTCATATATGAAACGCCGTCAACCAGCATATCTTTTACAATCGGTTCAAAACCGGCAGCATAGGAAAAAACAAGTTCCACTTTTTCGGCGTTAATGGCTTTTTGCAGCTGTTCGGAATTTTTCTGATTAATGTAAAAATTGTAATAGCTTCTGAAATTGTCTTTAGGGCAAACCGAACCGGCAAATTGAGAACAATCCGTTCTCTCCCAGTCCGGTTGCATATTCATATAATATCCGGAAAATAAATCACGGGGATCATATCCTCTCATAGCGATTTTAACCTCGGAAAAAGAAGACAAATAGTTTAAGGACATTATGTACCCGAAAAGAATAACTATCGGAAAGAAAAGTAATGCTAATTTAATTTTTTGATTCATTTCCATATTTCTCCCATACTTTGTTTAAGGCTTTCACCAATAAAATCAATAAAATACCGTATGCTATAAGGCTTATACCGGCAAATAATAACTCCATTTTTTCTGAGAAAAAGGCAAAAATTCTGACGGCAAGCAAAATAACGCTGGCATTATAGAGTTTTCTGCGGTGGTGATACATGGCATATCCACCCATAATGGCGCAAAACAAAATTGTCGGTATCATAGTTGTTTCTATATACATAGATACAATCAATGCCGCCAAAAAAATGGCCATAAAAGATGTTCTCTTTATCATGAAATTGAGGGTAAACGACAAAATTGTCGTGATAACTAAAATTGCCCATGCGTTTTGTGAAAATTCATGATATCCGTTATCGGTGGCGGAAAATGCAAACCAGAGCAACAATGCCGAATACGTTTGTAAGGCGTTGATTGCTGTCGGAGAAATTTTGCTGCGAAAACAAACGGCAGCCTCATAAGCCAAAAAGACACAAGCACTGCATGATATAAGTACTAAATCTTTGCCGTCAAAATTATCTCCGAAATAAAAACGGTAATACAGCTCGTTAACACCAAACCACAAAGCCGGAATCCATATCCAAGTTATCCAAGGCGTTATTCTCATCAGAGGAAAGGTTAAAAAGCACCAAAACAGCAATCCTCTACCAATATCGGAGTGCAAGTTATATACTTGTCCGATAAGACCTATCATGCCCATAACCATCAGCGAATATAAAAAAGTTAAGGTATTTACGGCTCTTGATGATTCAAGTTTTGATATAATCATAGCTACGGAAGCCAAAATAAACAGTCCGCCTCCAAGTTTTATTGCATCATTGATTTGATCCCAATTAAAGGCAATAATATCAATAATACCAAGACCAATCATAAAAGCTGACAGATAAAACAAGGCTTGAGAACCGAAATTTTTCGGTTTGTTAGCTTTTTCAAAATTTAAAATGGCTTGAAACTGTTGTTCATCAATCAGGTGATTTTGTTCCCATTGCATAAGTTTTTTTTCTAACTTCATCTAATCCTCCGAATTGTTGGCTTTCAGCATTATCTCCGGCGATTCAATACCTAAGAGGTAGAGTAAAAGCCGTAATGTGTTGCGAACTGTTTGCGCTAAATGCAAGCGAGAAGACACTAAATCATTGTTTTCGGCATTAAGTATCGGACAAGCATTGTAGAATGAACTGAAAGTCTGTGCCAGTGTGTAAGCATAATCAGCAATAATACTCGGCTCTTTTTCCGTGTGCGCACGCATAATAATGTTGTGCAACTGTGCCAGCTTTAGCGCCAAAGAACGCTCTTCCGGTGCGGTTATAATTATTTTTCCGGTTTTAACTGCACCTGATTTGCGTAAAATAGAGTTGATTCGTGCGATTGCATATTGGATATAAGGACCGGTTTTTCCTTCAAATTTTGCAAAATCATCCAATTCAAAAACATATCCGGATGCAATCGTGTTTTTCAAATCCTGAAATTTTATGGCGGCAACGGCAATTTGAGAAGTCAACTTGTCTATTTCTTTTTGGCCGTAGCCTTCTACCTCATTTGCCTTTGGCAACGAATGACTAACCTTTTCTTTAGAAATGTCTATCAGTGTTTCCAAATTCATCACACCGCCGTCACGTGTTTTAAATGGTTTACCATCGGCACCGTTCACTGTTCCGAACACTATATGTTGGAGCTTTGTATTAGGAGAAATCCCCAATTTTTGCGCTCCTTCAAAAACTTGTTCAAAGTGCAAAGATTGTCTGCTGTCGGTAAAATATACGATTTCTTCCGCCTTAAACGAATCCACACGCATCTTTATGGTTGCCAAATCGGTAGTGTGATATGTGTATCCTCCGTCAGATTTAATTAAAATTATCGGAGGCTTAGGCTTTGACGAATCTTCCAGACGAATAATTTCGGCTCCGTTATCCACCTCTGAAATTTTCTTGTCACGGGCAATTTTAACAATCTCTCCACAGGTGTCATGAGCATCACTTTCTCCCCACCACAAGTCAAAATTTACATCAAGTTCCAAATAGTTTTTCTTTATTGCATTAACGGATTCTTTGCGTAAATGTTGCCATGCTTTGCGATACAGCGGATTGCCGTCTTGCAATTCGGCCGTAATTTTGCGAGCTTGTTCCTTAGCATTTTCGTCTTCTTTGCAACGAATGTTTGCTTGCTTATAAAATACGGTAATTTCTTCAATATTATAAGTTTCTACCTTATCTAAATTACCGTCTTGGTTAATGATTTCGCTCAAAATCATTCCCATCGGAGTTCCCCAATCTCCAAGGTGAACATCGGCGATAACCTCATTGCCGATAAATTTTTCAATACGACGGATTGATTCGCCGATAACACCGGAACGCAGGTGACCGACGTGCATCTCTTTCGCAACATTCGGTCCGCCGTAATCCAAAATAACTTTGTGCGGATTGTCGGTTGTCCCGCAGCCGAGTCGCTCATCTTCCGATATTTTGTTAAGGTTTTCACTGATATATTCATCACTGAGTTGAATATTCAAAAATCCCGGACCGTCAACGGAAACGGATTTTAAAATGTTTTCATTTTTTAATTCTTCGGCGATGGCTGCGGCAATTTCACGAGGATTTTTGTGTGCCTCTTTGGCAAGAGCTAAAGCTCCGTTGCATTGAAAGTCACTCAAATCAGGTCTGTCTGACAATTTTACGCTTGCAAAACGTGTATTTAAGTTCAATTTTGTGAATATCTTTTGCAATAAGTCATTTAACTTTGTTTCAAATAATAAATTCATTCTTTTTCATTCCTTTTGGTAACACATTTGTAATGAGCATGATTAGGCAGCAGCAATTTGCCGTCAAAATAAGTTTTCTTATCAAATTCCGCATAATTTCCGGTGCCTTGCTTTATACATTCGGCATCGGCAATTTCCTGTAATTTTGTTTTTCCGGTAAAAAGAGGATTGTAACAAATAACCGGTGCATCCGGTTTTGACGGACCGGAATAAAGATGAGCAACATCAGCAACTCCCGGATTGCGTCGCCTGTCAACATAAGGGTTGAAAATAGTGCAACTGCTGAGCAAAAGCACACACAATGCCACTAAAAATGATTTTTGACTGGACAATTTCAAAAACTCCATTAAATATATAGTTAAGTGTAATATATATGAAGAATACGAAAATGAAAAGCGAAAATAAATACATTGGGGATGATAAGTTTAAAAAATTTCTGGATCACTATTCGTGTCCGGCACCTTTAGATATGGTTAAAATGCGTTTTGCCGGTGCAATATGCAGCCCTAATTTGGAGTTGCGGCCGACGGATGTTATTTCTTCTTTGTGGGAAGACGGCAAGGCTCCGCGTTTGGAAACAAAAAATGAGGCCGATTTGTTTTTTAAGTTTTTTATGGGACTATGGGATGAAATGTTTTCTGAAGTTTCGCTGCAAAAACTGGAAATGCCTAAAATTAACCGTAAAGATAATCTGATAGAGGTATGTGAACAACGCTATTCTATTGTTGAGGACGGTTTTGTTGAAGGTTTTTGGGGTGGAAAACAAAATGTTAAAATTCCGGCATATATTGCAGAAGTTGCCGATAATCTTACCGCTTTGGCGGAAGCGTATAAATCAATGGTATCAAAAATAAATCCGCAAAATGATAATGAAAATATTTTTAATGCGGTAATCAGTTGCGATAAATTGGTTATTAAATCGGTAAACTTTTTGATAGAAAATTATGTTTTACCGCGCATGGAAGAATTAAAGCGCACTGTAAATTAACGAAAGGATTAGAAATATGAAAAAATTTTTAGGCTTACTTTTTTCCGGTGTTTTCTTTGCTTTCTCGGCATCTGCCGATCAATCGGATATAACTAAAATAGAAAATTATTTAAACAACATTACTTCGCTGAAAGCTGATTTTGTGCAAATGGCCAGTAACGGAGGCACTGCAGAGGGGAAAATATATATTGCCAAACCGAGCAAAATACGCATGGAATATACCGCACCGGAGGAGTTGCTTATTGTCGGTAACGGTGATTATATTATTTATAACGATAAAGAGTTGGAGCAAATTACCAATATTGACTACAAAGATATTCCGGCTACCATGATTTTGACCGAAAAAATTAAGATAGACGGCAAAAAGCTGAAGATTGTTGATTTGTATAAAGATGCGGGGCAGACAACAATTATTGTTGAAATGCCGGAAAATAAAAATGTAAAACCCATAACTCTGACTTTTGATAACAATCCGTTCAGATTGAAACAATGGAGAGTGATAGACCAGCAGAATATAGAGGTTACCGTTTCTTTATTTAACGAGGAGCAAGATAAAGAGTTGAGCGAATCCTTGTTTAAGTTTGATAGAAAAAGCTCTAAATCTTCGCAAAAAGCAGGTAGCAGAAAATAGCTTTAACTTGATAAAAGCGGTGTTATTCTCCGTTTTCGGGTAATAAGAAGACTGCCGGAAGCAAAACCGGCGGTTTTTTGCATAAATAATGGTGAGGAGCCGAAATTCCCGACCTTTTATTATTGCCATTCCCGACCTGATCGGGAATCGCGGCTATTGCTTTTTGATTCGGCTGGGATTATCGGTTCGCTAAAGCGCCCGATAATGACTTTGTTTTTTACTCAAAAATCCACTCAATCATATTTTCAAAGTCATCAGAAGTTGCCGCATCTGCTTCCGGCAGAGTATAGCGAAGTTTTATCTTTTCGCATAAATCTCGGGTGTTGGCAAAATATCCTTCGGCACAATCAATAATGCTGCCGTCTGTCGGACGATTATGGCAAAATTCTCCGGTCCAGTAAAAAATTTCAGAATTACATTGCCTCTCTTGAGCTAATTTCATTTTTCCGCCGAGACTCATCGGTGTGGCGGCATAAGTGTCATTTGTTGCCGTATATACATAACCATCCAAAGCTGTTCTGAATTGTTCGCAGTCTTCACTGCTGCCTTTGCAAATTACCGAAATTTGCCGTTCGCCGAGAGCATCTTGTCCTATAATCACCCCGCTCGGCAATTCAATTTCTGTTAGGTGTGTCCCTCTGAAAGCCGAATAACCCAAAGAACTGACAGAATCCGACATTTTTACGGATGATAGTCCTGTCCAAGCAAAAGCATCATTTCTAACTACTGTAACAGAGTTATCCATTTCTGCAGAAGATAAATTGCGAATAGATGAAAAGGCACATGAACCAATGTTGCTGATTCCTTCTATTGTAAGGTGATTTACATCTGCTTCATATCCTCTCCATGGTTTATCATTTGAAGTTAAGTAGTCGTAATCATACATACTTCCGCTCCCGCTTACTTTCAAAACACCGTCTTTAATTTCCCAATCACAATTATCTCCGCATTTATCGCAAGTGGTTGTTTTGTCTTCTCGCAAGCCGTTAATGCAACTGATGTTTGCTGCCTTAGCTTCAAAAACACAGCACATAATTGTTGCGGCAATTCCTAAAATAAAATTTTTCATCACTTTTTTCCTTCCTTAATTAAAAAAATAACCGCCTTTACAAGAGGCGGCGGGGAGTTCGAAAATCATACCACAAGCAATGACTCCCAATGTTTTTAGTTTATAAAACTTGAACATATACATTGGGCTCCCCACCATAGTGGGGAAGAGTTAATACCAAAAAAGCATCCTGAAAAGGATACCTTTCGGTATCTTGTGATATGAGCTTTCGACAGCTCCGAACCTCTCTTTTACAGGTTCTGGGCAAAATTTTGCCTTGAAAATATGTTATCAAAACAATATTCGGATGTAAAGAAAGAAGTAAGCATAAAAATAAAACCGCCTTAAAATTAAAGCGGTTTTTTTTTAAGTAACTTAACGGTTTTTTTATTCATCAATAATCATTGCCGTTAATTCTGCCTCGGAAACAACTTGGCCGTCAACCATTCCTGTTCCTTTGAACACAAAAATATTGCGGCGTTCCTTAATTTTTTCCACGTGCATTTTCAGCTGGTCGCCGGGGCGAACCGGTTTTCTGAATTTTACACCGTCAACAGACATAAATAATACACTGCGTTTTTTTTCGGCATAATTTTCATCTGCACTCATTACAACGCAACCGGCTGTTTGAGCCATTGCCTCAATTTGTAAAACTCCCGGCATAATCGGATTGTTTGGAAAATGGCCTTGAAAAAACAACTCGTTCATGGTCAAATTTTTCAAGCCGATACCCTTGATGCCGGCCTCTTCCACTTCCAATCTGTCAACCAGCAAAAACGGATACCGGTGCGGTAACATTTTCATTATTTCATCAATATTATATATCTTATTTTCTGACATCATATTTTCCTATTTCTTTGTTGAATTTTTTTGTAAGAAAGCAACCTGACGCATAAAATCCTTGAACGGAACGCACGGACTTCCCATCATAACCTGACCTGCTTCTATATCGCGCATAACACCTGACTGAGCAGCAATTTGAACGCCGCTGCCGATATTAAGGTGGTCGGCAATACCTACCTGTCCTCCGCAAACTACATAGTCACCGAGAACACAACTGCCGGCAATACCGACTTGGGCAACAATAACACAGCCATGTCCGAGTTTGTCGTTGTGAGCAATTTGTGTTAAGTTATCTAAGCGAGAGCCGGAACCGATAACCGTATCATCAAGCGCACCGCGGTCAATACAAGCGTTAGCACCGATTTCAACGTCGTCGCCGATAATTACGCGTCCGAGTTGCGGAATTCGGTGATGCTGCCCGTTAATGAGTTGAAAACCAAAGCCGTCTTGCCCGATTCTGGCACCGGTATATATGTAACAGTTTTTACCGATAACAGCATAAGCAATGGAGGCTCCGGCACCAATTCTGGTGTTTTCGCCGATTTTGCAGTCGTGGGCTATAACAACATTGGGTTCTATTATGCAACTGTCGCCGATTTCAACGTTATCTCCGATAACGGCAAAAGCTCCGATAAAACAGTTTTTACCGATTTTTGCGCTCGGAGAAATTTTTGCACCGGCATCAATTTGGGGTGTCGGTCTCTTTTCGGCATACATGAACTCATTGAGTTTAATGAAAGCCAATTTCGGATTGTCACTGACAATTATCGCCACTCCGGCCGCTACAAATTCTTGCAAATCTGCCGTGGTAACACAGGCTTTTGCCTTAATTTCCGATGCCGCATTTTTTTCTTTTCTGTCATAAAAAAAGCAAATATCCGAAGGTGTTGCCGATTTCATGGTTGCAATGTCGGCAATTTTTTCCGCACCGCAGTCAGGGTTTTGCAAAGTTGCAGACATAACTTCGGCTGCTTGAGCCAAAGTTACGCCTGTTTTTGCGTTGTAAAAATTTTTATCTACCATGCGGCCTCCTTACAGACTGGTGCCGAAGTTCAAACGGAATACTTCTTTTTCGTCATACGGCTCTTTGCTGATAGGGAAACCGAAATCAATATCAATTTTACCCATCGGTGACATCCAGTCAAATCCGAAACCGACAGAACTTCTTATTTTTGAAGAGTAGTAAATTTTTTCTGAATTAAAGTGATCCGGTTTGCCTAAAGCACCCATATCGTAGAAAGTCTTTCCTTTGATTCCCAGCTCATCAAGTCCGATAGGGAAGGTCATTTCTACGCCGGAATACATCATCCAGTTACCGCCCAATGCATCTTTTGTGCGCTTGTCTCGGGCGCCGATACCGGCAAATTCAAATCCGCGCATTGTGTTTCCGCCTAAATAATAACGGTCGGACATTCTGACTTTTTTGTGGTCATAGCCGGCAATATATCCGCCGGTTGCAAAGAATTTGAATGTGTAATAGTCGGCAACGGTGTAGAATTTATAAGCCTTTGCATCAAAGCGGTTATACTTTTCATCACCACCCAATCCGGCGATATCGTTACCAAAGGATAAATAGTAACCTTCTTTGGTGTTTATGGCATTATCGCGTTTGTCATAAACAAGAGTTTGTCCGACAGCCGAAGTTGTTGATTTTCCTTTTTCGGCTTTAACGTATTCGGAAGCGTAATCTTTTACGTTTTTAATATCGGTTGTGCTTAATGTGTATCTTGTGAAGTGATACAAATTGTCGGTATAGTTCCAACCGAAGCGAATACGTCCGCCGACTGTTCTGGTATCATAAGATGCTTCGTCTTCATAATCTTGATCTTGCATAAACAAATCGGCACCGGCACTCAAACGGCGATTTAAGAAATACGGCTCGGTAAAGCTGATATCATAATCTTTAGTTCTTTGCGAAATACCGACATTAAATCCGAGTTCTTCACCTCTTCCGCGGAAGTTGTTTTCGGTAACGCCGAAACGGACTAAGGCTCCGTTTGTTGTTGAATAACCGACACCGACATTAAAGTATCCGGTGGATTTTTCTTCAACATTTACATCTATATCGGCTTTATTAGGACCGGTAGGAGTTGTTTGAATGTCCACTTTGCTGAAATAATTTAAGTTTTCTACATTACGACGCGAATCGCGCAAAGCGGCAACGTTCAGCGCATCTCCTTCATCTACCCTGAATTCGCGGCGAATAACTTTGTCCAAAGTGCGGTCATTACCGCTGATGTTAATGCGGTCAACGAAAATTCTTTCGCTTTCGTTGATGTGGAATACTATATCAATGGTGTTGTTTTCTTCGTTTCTGATATATTCAGGTTCGGCATCAGTAAAAGCAAACCCCTTGCGCCCCAAAGCCTCGGTCATTTGAGAAACGGATTTTTCAATGAGGGAAGCGTTGAACCAATCTCCGTTTTCAATTTCTAATTCGGAATACAGCGAATCCGTATCAATATCTTTTATGTCAGAAACAATGGAAATGTTGTTGATTTTGTAACGAGGACCTTCATAAATGGAAAAAGTCAAAATAAAGGATTTGTTATCCTCACTCAATTCGGCAACTGCGGATTCAACTTTGAAATCAGCATAACCGCGGTTTGTGTAAAAACGACGCAACAATTCTTTATCGTAGTTCATTTTTTCGGAATCATAATCTTCGGCGGAAGAAAAGAAACGATACCAACGGCTTTCTTTGCTCATTATCTCATCCTGCAAATCAGATGCACTGTAGTGAGTATTGCCTAAAAAGTTAATTTTATCAATTTTTGCGGCGGCTCCTTCGTTGATTTCATAAATCAAGTCAACGCGGTTTTCTTCACGCTCAATGATTTTCGGCTCAACCGTAACCGAATATCTTCCGGTGCGGCGATAAACATCTAATATGCGTTGAACATCTTGTTGAACTTTTGCTTTATCATAAACGGAACGCGGTCCGAGTTGAACTTCACCTTCCAAAATTTTGTCGGCGATTTTATCATTGCCGTCAAAAGCTCTTTTCCCGATAATCGGATTTTCTTTCACATTAATCTTTAATGTGTTCTTAGCGGTAGTATCAAAGCTTATGTCGCTGAATAATCCGGTGTTATACAGTCTTTTGAACGAGTCATCAAGAACATCTTGCGATATAGTTTGATTTCTGGTTAAATTCAAATAAGACAACACGGTTTCTTTTTCCACGCGCTGTAATCCTTCTACATCAATGTTTTTGATGTAATAATTTTCGGCATTAGCGGCAAAGGCTAAAAAGCCGGTTGCCATTAATGAGCTTGCAAATAACTTATTCATTTTATTGTTTCCCTCAATTAATCAAAAATACGAGTAATTAAATGTCTGATATCATTCCATGTTGCCAGTAGCATAATGGCGCAGATAATCAGCAATCCGAATTTGAAAATGTAGTCTTTAACTTTTGGTTTAAGTTCTCTACGAATAATCATTTCGGTTAAAAAGATAACAACATGGCCGCCGTCCAAAAGCGGAATCGGCAACAAGTTGATCAGTCCCAAATTTACGGACAGAATAGCCATGAAATAAATGAAAGCAATTAATCCGCCTGTCTTGCTGACATCTCCCGACATTTCGGCAATACGAATAATGCCTCCGACTTCATCCCCTCCGCGTTTACCGGTTATCATTTGTCCGACAGCGCGCAAGGTTACGACTGTTAAATCATAAGCTTCGCTTGTTCCTTGCTTTACGGATTCCCAAAAACCGGTGTTTATGTTTGTAAAGTTTATGTCGGTTGTGGACTGAATCCCCAGCATTTTGCGCTTTTGTTTCACTCCGTTTCCGGCATCAAATTCAGTATTTTCCAAGGAAATATTAAAAGTCAGCGGGCGACGAATATTTAATTCAAAGGTTTCGTCCTGATGTTCGGCCACATAAGAGCGCAAAATTTCAAAATCATTGATTTCTATACCGTTAACGGAGAGTAAAATATCTCCGGCCAAAAATCCGGCTCTGTCGGCAGGACTTCCTTCAATAACACGGGTTATTTGCACCAAGTTAGGAAGTTTTGCAACACCATTGCAGGCGTTGATTGAACAAGAACCGACACCAATCATTTTGAAAGGCGAATTTTTACCGTCAACTTGAATATTTTCTGCCTGAACCGACATGGTGACATTACGCTCAACCTCTACCAAAACTGTGTCGTTTTCGGCTAAGTTTACTTCATTGCTGATGTCTTGAAAATCTATGGTATCATTTCCGTTGATTTTTACAATTTTGTCACCGGCTAAAATTCCGGCCTTTGCGGCAGCACCATTCTCCAAAACAGCACCGACAACCGGAGGATAAACAATTTTTCCGTAACTGTAAAAAAGAGCCGAAAATACTATAATGGCAAACAAATAATTGAATGCAGGTCCGGCCAATACAATAGCCAGTTTTTTCCACGAACTTTGTGTTTGGAAGGCGTGTTTTCTATCTTCTTCGGATAATGATTCCAAAACCTCATCTTCCGATGAAGAAGATGCGGCATCGGCATCTCCCAAAAATTGGCAGTACCCTCCGAGAGGAATTGCTCCGATTTTCCAATTTGTTCCGTGTTTATCCGTGTGACTGCATAATTGCTTTCCGAAACCAATGGAAAATGTTGACACTTTTACCCCGACCAGACGAGCAATAATAAAGTGTCCGAACTCGTGAACAAACACCAAAATTCCGAGCAATACAATGAACGGAATTATGTAGTATAAAATGTTTAATATCGTATCCATCTACTTATCCTATCGCAAATTCATGAAAAATAAATATACAAACGGTGCGGCAAAAATCAGTCCGTCAACACGGTCAAATACTCCGCCGTGTCCCGGAATGAGCTTACTGGAATCTTTCACGCCGACTTTACGTTTGATTGCCGATTCAATCAAGTCACCAATCTGAGCCAAAACAGCTACACACACGGCGAGAAGCGCATAAAATACCTGATTATCAATATCCCAGATAAAACGCAGTTGCAAAGGGCGGTATGTGAATGATATGTGGCGGAAGTTTTCAAAATCATAAAACGGAATATCCATTACTTCAGTGCAAAAATACATATAGATTATGCTGGCGGAAACCGAGAGCAAAATTCCGCCGAACAAACCGGACCATGTTTTGTTAGGGCTGATTTTAGGAGCCAATTTCGGGCCGCGTAAATTGCAACCGACAACAAGTCCGCCGATATCCATACTCCACACCATCAGGAAAAACCACATGGTCATTACAAAGCTGTAATTGTATTGCGGATCTGAATTTCCTTCACTCGGATCAAAAGAGCGATACAGCCAGATTAACGAAGCAATTCCGACGGAAATATACGGAACACCGAGAGTAATCAGTTTGCGACGCTTTTCTTTGAGGGCAATCATCCATGTAAACAAAGTGGTGATGCAAATCATGGGTATAACCACGGCAAAATTGTATCCCCAAATGGCAACAGCCAAGCTCATTATGTAAGCGGTTACATAAGTTGACGGATTTTGGTTGGGAACCATATTGGCCCATTCCCAAGCAAGAAGACCGCCGACAACAATGGCCAAAACCTCAACATACGGACTTCCGATATACAATACATCTATCGCAATCGGAATCATAACAATGGCGGCCAAAACTCTTTTGGCTATTGCTCCAAATTTACGACTTACCATATCTTCTCTCCCTCTTTTTATATTCTTCTATAATCATTTTTAATTCCTCTTCCGAAAAATCAGGCCATAAAGTGTCTGTAAAATAAAACTCGCTGTATGACAGTTGCCATAACAGATAGTTACTTATCCTCATTTCTCCGCTGGTTCTGATTAATAAATCAGGATCAGGAATATCTTTTGTGTATAGCATATCAGAAAACATTTCAACATCAATATCTTTGACATTTAACCCACCGTTTTGTGCTAACGCGGCAAGTTTTCGGGCAGCGGCAACAATTTCTTGGCGGCTGCCGTAACTCAGAGCAACACATAAAGTAATGTCATTGTTTTCGGCAGTGCGTTGCTCCATTATTTGCATTTTTGCAACAATGTCTTCAGCCAACATATCTCTTTCACCGATAAAAATGATGCGGGCGTTATTTTTTTCCAGCTCCTTGAACCCGTTGTCAAGATAGTTGCGCAACAAATTCATGAGTCCGTCCACTTCTGATTGGCTGCGATTCCAGTTTTCGGTTGAAAACGCATACACCGTAACATAACGTATACCCTCATTTTTGGCTGCTTTTACGATATTTATCAGAGTTTCTGCACCTTTTTTGTGTCCGGCTATTGTCGGCAAGGCATTTTTCTTTGCCCATCTTCTGTTGCCGTCCATAATGAAAGCTATGTGTTGAATAGTGTTTTCCACGTTAAAAGTCCTTAAACCTGCATAATATCCTTTTCTTTTGAGGATAATTGTTCATCAACCTTTTTGATGGCATCATCTGTCCATTTTTGAATTTCGTTGTTGTATTTTTTCTCCTCATCTTCGGAAATTTCGGAATCTTTTTTCATTTTTTTGATTTCATCCATGGCGTCACGACGAATGTTGCGAATTGCTATTTTGCATTGTTCCGTGTATTTGCCGGCAATTTTAACCAACTCTTTGCGGCGTTCTTCGCTGAGCGGCGGAATCGGAATACGAATCAACTGTCCGTCTGATGCCGGATTTAAGCCTAAATCACTTTCGCGCAAAGCCTTTTCAACATTTTTTGCCAAACTTTTATCCCATACGCTGACAGAAAGTGTTCGGGCATCAGGCACGCTTACGGTTCCGACTTGGCTGAGCGGTGTCATGCTTCCGTAGGCATCAACCAAAATTCCGTCCAGCAAGCTGGCATGCGCACGACCGGCACGCAATCCGCCGAAATCGGATTTTAAGGATTCCAAACTTTTTTCCATTTTTGTAAGGGTAGATGTTTTTATAGAATCAAAATCACTCATTTTTTACCTCTCGTTTACTTGATGATGGTGCGCTTTGCTTTACCGCAAATCGCATCCGATATAGAATTTTTTCCTTTTTGCAAAAAAATCATGGTAGGAATATTGTTATCACGCAACAAAGATGCCGCAGTCATATCTATCACGTTCAAGTGTTTTTCCATAATTTCATTATAGGTTACGGTATCAAAACGTTGTGCATTCGGGTTTTGTCGCGGATCAGAATCATAAACACCGTCAACCTGCGTGGCTTTCATCATTATTTGGCAGTGCATTTGGGCCGCACGCAATGCTGCTCCGGTATCTGTCGTAAAATAAGAATTTCCGGTTCCGCCGGCAAATATTGTAATATTTCCCGCTTCTAAAGATTGCAAGGCTCCTTCAAAATTAAAATCGTTGCAAACAGACGGAATACTGATACCCGAAAAAATTTTACAAGGTGTCTGTTCGGCTTCAAGAGCTGATTTCAGGGCAAGAGCATTTATAACGGTTGCCATCATCCCTATGTTATCGGCAATACTGCGGTCCATTTTATCACAAGCGTTTTTGGCACCGCGAAAAAAGTTTCCGCCACCGACAACCAAGGCAATTTGCACGCCTTTTTTTCTGATGTCGGATATCTCTTTTGCTAATTCGGAAACGGTTTCGGAATCTATACCGAATCCTTTTTCTCCGGATAAACCTTCGCCGGATAATTTTAGCATTATTCTTGTATATTCAGGTTTCATTTTTTTACCCATATTTTGCAAAATATAGTTTATATTACTTATTTTATCTTCTTTGTCATCATTAAAATAAAGGTTTTCAGCATTTTTTTTGATTTTTTTAAAATACTTGCATATTT
This sequence comes from Alphaproteobacteria bacterium, assembly GCA_017484225.1. Classification (GTDB taxonomy): domain Bacteria; phylum Pseudomonadota; class Alphaproteobacteria; order RF32; family CAG-239; genus RUG410. Next base: position 54,005 of record JAFUTN010000024.1, on the reverse strand, counting down.
TTTCAATTTCATTTATTAATAAACAAAATTATATGTCGGAGGTTGTTATGAATTTATCTTTGCTATGGTGTGCAACAGGCGGTTATCTTGCCGGTTCCGTTCCGTTCGGTTTGGTTTTGTGTTATATATGGGGTTATGGGGATATACGCAAAATCGGTTCGGGAAATATCGGTGCCACGAATGTTTTGCGCACCGGTAACAAATTTTTGGCTTTGCTCACGGTTTTGCTGGATGCCTTTAAAGCCGGATTGGCTGCATATATTGCCTCAAAGTTTTTACCGAATGAAAATATCAGTGTTTGCGGATTTGATGTTTCCTTAAATCAGTTTGGAGCTTTACTTGCCGGAACTTGCGGTGTTTTGGGGCATAATTTCCCGATATGGCTTAAGTTTAAGGGTGGTAAAGGTGTTTCTTCGGCATTCGGTATGATTTTGTTTACGCAATGGCAATTAGCATTGATAGCATTAGCTGTTTGGCTTGTTATGGCATTTACTTTCCGCTATTCGTCACTTTCCGCATTGACGGCTGCGGCAGCGGTTCCGGTTTTTGCTTATTTTTTGTGTCCGCCGGTGTATGCCTTCTTTTATACGGCGATTGCGTTATTGGTGATTATTCGTCATCATGCCAATATTGCCAGATTGCTTAAAGGCGAGGAAAGTAAGATAAATTTGAAGAAAAAAGCCTGATGACTGATGATTTGATAGACATTGTTCGTTTAATCGGCTCAGACGGTATTGGTGCCGTTTCTTTTACAAAGTATGTTAAAAAATTCGGCAGTGTTTCTGCCGCATTGTCGGCTGTCAGCATAAAAAAGACGATTATGTCGCTTAATGAAGCTCGTGAAGAAATTGAAGATGCTCAAAAAAAAGGGATAAAGATAATTTCTTATCAAGATAACAAGTATCCGCAAAAATTACTTGAAATTTATGATTATCCGCCGATTTTATACGCTTTGGGCGATATTGACTTGCTTAACTATGATTTGTGCGTTGCCGTTGTCGGGGCCAGAAATGCCTCTATCGGCGGGCGGAAATTGGCTTCTAAAATAGCTTACGATTTAACGGAAAATAATGTATTAGTTGTTTCCGGTATGGCGCGCGGAATAGATACGGCTGCTCACAAAGGCGCTATGTATGCTAAAAATAAGAGCGGACCGACGATAGCAGTTTTGGGGACGGGTGTTGATGTAATTTATCCGGAAGAAAACAGAGAATTGTATGCCGATATAGCAAAACAAGGAGTTGTTATTTCCGAATTTATGCTTAAAACGCCGGCGCAAATCGGGAATTTTCCGCGGCGCAATCGGATTATTTCAGCACTCAGTTACGGAACATTGGTGGTTGAAGCGACAGAGCATTCCGGTTCGTTGATAACCGCGCAAAGTGCTTTGGAACAAGGAAAGGATGTTTTTGCCGTTCCCGGTTCTCCGGCTGATGCTCGTTCGGCAGGTCCGAATAAATTGATTAAAGAAGGCGCAATTTTAACTCAAAGTGCTGCCGATATTTTGGATGAAATCAAGAAACCGCTTAAAGAGAGGGCAAAAAATAAAGATGTTATGTTATTGCCTCTTGACAAAGCGGAAAATAATGTAAATATTTCAGAACAATATGAGGATGTTTTTGTTCCGAATGAAGCCTGTGAACCGGCAAAAGATACGGATTTATTGCAGCATATAGGCTTTGACGGAGTAGAAATAGATGAACTTTTGCGTTCTGTTGATATGGAACAAAGTAAGTTTTTTGAAAAACTTTTGGAACTTGAGTTTGAAGGTGTGATAGTTCGCACGGCCGGCAATAAAGTTGTGAGAGTTAAATAGGGTGAAAAAAATGAAATTAGTTGTTGTAGAATCTCCGGCAAAAGCCAAAACAATTAACAAATATCTCGGTTCGGATTATAAAGTACTTGCCAGTTACGGGCATATTCGTGATTTGCCGAGTAAAGACGGTTCGGTTGATCCGGATAATGATTTTGCCATGACATGGGAGTTTAGTGCTGCCGGTCGCAAACACCTTAATGATATTATTGCCGCACTCAAAGATTGCGATACCCTGATTCTCGCATCCGACCCCGATAGAGAGGGAGAGGCTATTGCATGGCATATTTTGGAAGAACTTAAATCCAAGAAAAAATTAACCGGAAAAAAAATTCAACGTGTGGTATTTCATGAAATTACCAAAAGTGCGGTAAAAGAGGGTATTGAAAATCCGCGGGAAATTGATCAGGATTTGGTCAGTGCTTATATGGCTCGCCGCGCATTGGATTATCTTGTGGGATTTACATTGTCTCCGGTTTTGTGGCGAAAACTTCCGGGCTCGCGTTCCGCCGGCAGGGTGCAATCGGTTGCGCTTCGCCTGATTTGCGAGAGAGAAAATGAAATAGATAAGTTTAAGCCTGAAGAATATTGGACTGTTGATGTTGATTTTGCCACTTCAAAATTGGCATTGTTGCCTACACATTTAATAAATCTGGATGGCAAAAAACTGGATAAATTTACCATCAATACCAAAGAGAAAGCGGAGGACGCCAAGGCTAAAATAGAAGCGCAAGAGTTTGCCGTTGATAATGTTGAGCGCAAAAAAGCCAGCCGTTATCCGGCTCCGCCGTTTACGACTTCTACTTTGCAACAGGAAGCTGCCCGCAAGTTACGTTTTTCGGCTAAAAAAACCATGCACATTGCGCAAAAACTTTATGAAGCAGGTTATATTACATATATGAGAACGGATGCGGTAAATCTTTCCAAAGATGCTATTAATGCCTGCCGAGAGGCGATTGTTAAGTATTTTGGTGAAAGTTATTTGCCGAAAACGGCTAAGGAATATAAAAACAAAACAAAAAATGCCCAAGAAGCTCACGAGGCCATTCGCCCGTCTGATGTGATGAATACTCCGAAAAAAATGGAAATGAAATTGGACAGTGACGGCCATAAACTTTATGAGTTGATTTGGAAAAGAACAGTGGCTTGTCAGATGAATCCGGCTGTTTTGGATAAGGTTGCGGTGGATGTTAAGTCGGCAGACGGAAAAATTTTGTTACGGGCAAACGGACAGGTTATTCAGTTTGACGGATTTTTAAAACTCTATCAGGAGAGTAAAGACGACTCTGATGAAGATGATGAAAATGCGATTCTTCCGAATGTTGAGAAAGGAGAATCCGTTAAAAAGCAAGAAATAAAACCGGCTCAGCATTTTACGACACCGCCGCCGAGATTTACCGAAGCCAGTTTGGTTAAAAAACTGGAAGAACTCGGAATCGGACGTCCGTCAACCTATGCCAGTATTATTGCCGTTTTGCAGGAACGCAAATATGTAAAAGTTGAAAAATTGCGCTTTATTCCGGAGGACAGAGGGCGTATTGTCACGGTATTTTTGGAAAACTTTTTCAAAAAGTATGTTGAGTATGATTTTACGGCACAGCTGGAAGAATTTTTGGATGATGTTTCTTCCGGTGCAATGGAATGGAAAAAGTTGCTGGCCGGATTTTGGGCAAAATTTATTAAGACGGTTGACAGTGTTAAGCCTTTGCAGCTGAGCGAAGTCATTGACAAGATAGATGAAGCCCTTTCGGCACACTTGTTTCCTCCGCGTGAAGACGGTTCTGATCCGCGCAGCTGTCCGGAGTGCGGTAAAGGGAGATTGAGCATTAAATTCGGTAAATTCGGAGCTTTTTTAGGTTGCTCAAATTATCCGGAATGTAAATATACCAAGCCGCTTACAGATACCAAAGAAGAGGAACAACAGGCAGAAAATGCCGCTGCGGTAAGCTCTGTATCCAACAGCGAAAATAAAGTAATGGGCAAAATCGGAGAACAAAACGTTTATCTGAAAAAAGGACCTTACGGTTTTTACGTCCAACTCGGAGAAGATGCTACGGCAACGACCGAAAAACCGAAAAGAACATCTTTGCCGAAATTTGTTAAACCGGAAGAATTAAGTTTTGAACAGGCCGAAATTTTACTTTCGTTGCCGCGTGATTTAGGAAACGGTATAGAGGTTAATATCGGTAAATTCGGGCAGTATGTTAAACAGGGAACAAAATCAAAATCTTTGTCGGGAGAAGACAATATTTTCAACATTACTGCAGAAAGAGCCGAAGAATTGCTTAAAGGTGCTGTTGCCAAACCGGAACCTAAAGTTTTGGGAAAAAATCCGAAAAATAATGAAGATATTTCGGTGAATAAAGGGCGCTACGGAATGTATTTGAAATGCGGAAAGGAAAATTTTGCCATTCCCAAAGGTTATGCTCCCAGTGAGTTAACGCTGGAAGATGCCATAAAAATTATCAGCGCAAAAAAATAAAGAAAATATTTTCCGCCGGAATAAAAATCGGCGGATTTTTTTTATAAGCTTTACAATATTAATCTTTTTTGTTAGAATTAACAGGAACGCGAAAAAACGCGTTTCAGGGCGTGACAACCCTTTTTAGTAAAAACGTTATCACTATTTATATGGTGATATTTGCCGATTTTCGTAAATGTGCGGATGTCGGTGTCATAAGGCTGTAGCACGAAATCGCCGAGCCGTGTTTTTTATGTTTTTACTAAACGGTTTGTCAACATCCGCCCGTCTTTTTGAGCGGGTTTTTTTTATTGATTTTTGGAGTTTATGAAAGGGTGATAAAGATGAAATGCAAAAAATTTACACTATGCTTTATGATTTTTTGTTTACAAATTAATGCGGCAACCGGCATTGAACCATCATCAGGAACTTGTAATGCTGACGAAACTTGTTTATGGAAAATTGATGAAAACGGAATAATGACGGTTTATGCCAAAGAAGGTGCAAAAAATGTAGTTATGGATGATTATTATTGTTATGATAGTTGTCCGGATGGAAACCGTCCGTGGGAAAGCAGTATAAGACAAGTTCAGAATTTGGTTATAGGTGATAATATTGTGAAAATCGGTCAAGATGCTTTCCAAAATGCTTATGTAATGCAGACGGTCAGCGGAATGAAAGATGTTGAAACTGTCGGCGTAAGTTCATTTGCATACACTTACGGCTTGCAAAGTATAGAAATGCCTAATGTCAGAACAGTAGGTCATGATGCTTTTCAGGGAGACAGAAATTTATCCGGAGTAGATATGCCGAAAGTGGAAACGATAGGATTTCAGGCTTTTTTGGGGGCATCCGGATTAATTTATGCCGGAATAAAAGATTCTACAAATGTATCAGGCTCCGCATTCAACAATACTCCAATTTCATCATGCGGTAACGGAGGTTCATGCGGCAGTTGCGGAGATTTGTATTTGCAAAGCGGAGTAGGGTGCGTTTCAAACTGCTATGATAATTTTTATGCCGATAATTTCGGTATTTGCAGAGAAATCAAAACCCGCTACACCTTGCCGGAAGCTGATGCTGCGACAAGTAACGATAATGAAAATATGATTGAGTGGATTTTTGAGTAATAAACAGAACAGATTTGCAATAAAAAAGCACCTGCATTTGAAATGCAGGTGCGCAAATTACTCTTTGTTGTGGACTTTTTTGTAAGCATCAACCAGTTCCGGCTCGGCAGTTTGATAGAACAACGTTTCGTTGTCATTGAACAGGGTATGCTGCCTGATGTAGAGCTTAAGCTCTTTGGTATATTCCGGTTCAAACAGCATTTTTTCGGCATCGCGGTTGTAAAAGCAATATTTGCTGATATACAAACGGCGATATTTTTCCATTCCGTCGCCAAAAAGCAAAAACTCGTTGTCGGCATTAGCAAATCTGTGGAGGTTTATGTATTTTTTCAGCCACAAGTTGCGGTATTCCGGTTTAGTGAGTTTTGCCTCATATCTGGTTGCGAGAGTCCAGCGTTCAATAAAGAACGCCAATTTTTCTTCGTTTCCTTTGGCAAAAAGTTTGCCGTGATTCTTCTCTGCCAACGAATGATGCTGCAAAAAAGCATAAAGCTGAGTTTCATAAGCTTTGCGAAACAGCAAAGGTTCATCTTCTGGGAGCAAAAAAGCTCCGTTTTCCAATAATGAAAGCAACTCTGCTTTCGGTTTTCTGTCAGCAACCATTTCGTGAGGAAGCGGCAGCCAAAATACACTCTTATCCATATACTAATTGTTTTAATTATATTCAACATTAAAGCCCAGTATACATGAAAAGAGTGTTTTTTGTCAAATATTTTTTCACTCAAAAATCCACTCAATCATATTTTCATTGTCATCAGATGTTGCCGCATCCGCTTCCTGTATGGTGTAGCGTTTGCGGTAACAATAGCCGTATTCCAATGAATAATTGGAATTTGTGCATTTTGAACAGCCTTCGCTTGACCAAAAGTCACATCCCTCCGGTGCTTGTTCAAATTTGTCTTCATCGGAAATAATGGTTTGCACCACATTGAGGTAGCGAGTTCTGTATCCATCAGCATCACCATAAGCATTACATGAATCAATCATTTTTTGCGCACAGTTTTCCACTGCACAATATATTTTGGCACCGTCTGCCAGCGTTACACCATGAAAAGCAATGGAACCAAATCTTGCATTTGCCGGAATCACAATATTGCCGGACAGAGTAGCATTATCACCAAAACCGTGGTGGTTTATACCGGTTAAAATCAAGGTTCCGTTTGCTCCTGATATAGTTTCAACATTTGCCGTGAAGGCATTTCCTCCGATACTTATCGGTCCGTCAATAATATAGTTGAGATACGGCAAATAGTTGTTTTCATAGTATTGAGGATGAAAAGCACCATACGCCATTTTTGAATCGTTGCCGGCGGTAGAAATATAAACAGTTTGTGTAGATTGGTCATACGTGTAGGTGCAACCTTCACCGCAGGTGCCGACCGATTCCAATTTTTTGCACGGAGGAAATCGGCACTCCGCCATTGATGTATTAATAAATTTTAAAATGAAAATAACAACAAGACTTGGCAATAAAATAATTTTTTTCATCATCATTTTCCCCCTTAAAAAATTACAAATAAAAAACCGCCATGAAAAAGGCGGCGGGGAGTTAGCAAATCATATCCAGAGTAATGACTATTATGACCTTTAGCTTAAAAATAAGCTTGAACATACGCCATAATCTCCCCGACCGAAGCGGGGATTTTAAAACCAAAAAAGCACCCTGAGCGGATACCTGTTTGGTATCTCTGGATAATGAGCCTGCTACAGCTCCGAACCTCTCTTTTTCAGGTTCTCGGCAAAAATTGCCGTAAGAGTATGATAACAAATTTATAGATTATTGCAAATAAAAAAAAGCCGTTTCTTTCCGGAACGGCTTTTTGTGAAAGATTAAATTATTTGCAAATTGAAGACTCTGAAGTGTTTTCAATACTGAATGTTAAGGTAGATTTGCTTTCCGGTGCAATTTCCACATTCCACACTTTCGTTACGGCGTTTTCGGATATACTTTTTATGTTTTCCTTTACCACCTGCATGGAATCGGCAACATTTTGCTTAAAGATAACCGTGTTTTTTTCTTTTTCCGAGTTTGTAAAGGTTACTTCAGCGTCATAAGTTGTCAGCGTTTTGACAATAATACATTTAAATTGGTTTGGTTTGCGGGAAACTTCTTTTGAACTTACTTTGTTTATTTTACCGTCAACCGAAATATTGAAAGCTTCACCGAGATTAAGACGCAAAGTTTCTTCTTTTGCCGTGTTGTTTATGTTGTTTGAACCGATAAACTGCAAATTACCGTTCTTATCTTTTTCGTAAAAGCGGATTGTGCCTACCGGCAAAGAAATTCCTAAATTTTCGCTTTCGGAATTTTTTATCACAAATGTAATATCCGGATGTCTTTTTTCAAATTTATAACTGTCGGAAAGATAAAGAGGCGAATGTAAATTAAATTCTTTTGAGTATTTAACTCCCTGTTTTTCCAAAAGACTGATTTGCTTTGTTTGTTTATCCTTAATTGTTGCCGTGTTCGGCAAGGTATATAATTCGTAACTGTTAATGGATTCCGGTTCAATGGAATCTACAAAATTCAGGGCGGCACCGGCATCATACATTGCTGCTTTCGTCATTAAAACACCTCTGGTTCGTATCGGGGCGCGAACAATATTGACATTGCCGGCAATCAGTTGGATTTTGGCATTGTTGTAATCTACGCCGGATTCATTATTAATGGTTACCCATCCGGTTAAATCCAAGGTATTGCCGTTAATAACGTTAGCCACATAATCTGTTTTCCAGCTTAATCCGGAAGTTAAATAAGCCAAATTAAGCATTTTGTCAGCAGATTTCGGGGTGAATATTTTGGCATTGAGAATCGGTTTATTGCTCAAGTCGGCAGGAATACTGTCAAACAAAATTCGTCCGTTGAACGAAGGATCAATACCGTAGTCAAAACGCAAAATCGGCCGGCCGTTTACAACACCGAGCAACTCGGCATTTTCAAAAATATTTTTTCCGTTTTCCGGATTTTGACGAACAGTATTTACCCTTTGGCCGATAGCATGTTCGGTCAGGTTTTCTTCGCTCATGAGGTTGTAGCTGTAATTCTGTTCCAAAACTTTTATGTCCTGTCCGTATATTATGGCTGTTTCCGGTTGAATATTGCGTGCAACTCCGTCAAATATGACGTCGTTTATGCCATTAGCCAAATCAGCCGGTCGGGAATCTTTAACCAGTGCCAAATTGTCATTATAAATACTGAGCGAAAGTTTGTCGCTGTTGTTTGGTAAAACTAACGGGTTTGCCGCTTCGCAAGTATAAGATATTACGGCAGATAAAGAAACAAGAGAAAGTAGTTTAAGCATAAAAATCCTCCATAGTTTAATAGATAAATCCCAAATACTTTAATATGATATAAACTGCAGCACACTCCAAAACAAGCATCAGCCAGAACATAATCTGATAAGAATGTTTCTTGTTTTTGTGATGAAAAATTTTTTGAGCAAAGAGAGCTCCTATCCACCCGCCCAAAAATTCTAAAGCATGCAAATGAGCCTCCGGAGTTCGCCAATCACCTTTAATCGCGGCACGCTTGTCGGCCCAGTAGGCAAAAAACGTGGAAATGTTTATGCAGGCGATATGGTAAACGATAAACAGCATAACGGCGTTGTGTGATAAAGGTTTTACCTTAAAATAATATTCTTCGGTTATGTAGGCACTCAAAATCATTAATGCAAAGTAAAAAATAAAAAATTTATTTCTCTGTAAAGGTCTTACCAATATCAAAAACGGGCAGAGAATGGCAAAAAACATCAGCAACATTATGTTTACTCCGATACAATAAGTCACACAGAGTATAAAAGGAGCTTTATTTTTTTGCAAGGACGTATTTGCAAATATTAAGTTATTTTTAAGCTAAACGGTGTAGACTTATCTGTAAGTGTCCTTTTTTAATGAGGTGAAAAAATGAATAAAATTTTTGTCGGCTTTCTGGTTGTTGCAGTATCGGCATGCACGGCAGGAAAAGTGGAAAATCAGAAGCTTGAAGATTCGGTTGCGGCAGAGTTGCAGACAAATGTGAGCGTGCCTTGTTCTTATTCGTGTGTGCAAGGGGCGCCATGCCAAAATGTTCAGCCGGCACCGATGGTGCTTAAACCTCGGGTGACCGAGACTGTTTCCAAAAAAAGACCATGCTGTTTGGATGAAGATAAAAACTCCGAAGAAAAAACCATTATTCCTAATGCACCGGAAATTTATGTGATTTCGGCAAATCGCACGGTTCGTTCAATGATTAATGATATTGAAGGTGTGTTTAAATCGGATAAAAAAGCGAAAATGTATGTGGCCGAAACGGTAAATAACGAAGCGGATATGCCGGGAGGAATTGAAAAAGGTGTGAGCGCGATTAAGCGTAATCTTAAAAACACAGACAATATTGATGTGACGGATAATCGTTCGGAGGCTGATTATGTTGTTACATCCGAAGTTGCTTGGTTTGATACACCGACAAAACAGATTCCGGCCATAAAGTATTCAATCGGTTTGTATGATACTTATGGTAAAAAACTCGGCGAATGGCATGAAGTTGTGCATCAGGCCGCAGGGGACAGAAGCTGGTGGTAATGATGAACAGAAAATATGCGCTGTTGCTTTCGGCGGCAATTATGTATGCACCTCTTTGTTTTGCCGAAGATGTTCCCGAACCGGTGAAAGTTAGTGCAGATGCTTGTGATGACAGGCGTGCTGATGATGATAAAGATACTGCCGAATACAGAGCAATAGATAAAGCAAGCTTGGCTGCAGTCAAACTTTCCGGCATCATTCAAAAATATAACAATGACCTTGGTGCTTCGGCCATGGATGTTATTTCGTATCAAATTATTGATAATTATATGCATGAGGTGACGCACGAAATAACATTAAACGAAATTAAGCGTATATGTGTAAAAGTTAATGCGGTGGTGAGTGTTACCGCAGATGAAATGAACGCTATGATAGAAGAATACAAGGCGATTGAACCTCCGCATCTTACGGAGGCGGCTGATGTTGCCGAAATTGCCGAGAGCGTTAATAATACTCTTTCATTTAAACCGCAGAGTCCGGACGAAAAAAAACTGGTTTTTATCGGTAAGATGAATATGTGGGATAATACAAAAACCGACCACTATGCAGACTACATAAAAAATTTGTTTGCGGACAGTGATTACTTTTATGTTACCGAAGATGAAAACTTGGCCGATTTTGTTATTGTTCCGAGTTTGAAAAAGGCAAAGGTATCCGATATTGATGTCAATAACAACAAAATGCAAATGCAGTCGTCTTTGCAAATAATTTCTGATAAATTTGCAGATTTTGCGCCGTGGGAAGACCAGCAAAATCACTTTATTTTGTTTGATGTTACCGAGGACGAGCAGGAAGTTGCCGATACATTGATAAAAAAATTACTGCTGAAGTCTTCAAAAAACACAAGTAAAAAACTTGAAACTTATATCAGCCAAAAGTTGGAAAATAAACAAGTTAAAGGAAAATAGCGGCTATTGAAAAGTCCACATAAGAGTGTTTTCTTTGATTGCGCAAACATCTCTTGATGTGTATCTTTCTATCGGCAATTTATGTTCCGAACCCCACGAAAAATCTGTTTGCCCGTCGGAGTTTATAACAGTGATTTGTATAAGTGATAACTTTTGCTCGGCACTCAATTCCTGTTCAAGTAATGAAATACAAGCGGATTTACTTAAATGCTTTAAGGCAACATCAAAAGATTGAGAACTCGGCATACTCAAATTGCCGTCAACTCCTTGTCCGATTGTAATATCATATTCGCTAAGGCCGTTTTCCGCCTCTTTTATTAATCCGTCTTCCCGTGCGGAATCGGTTGATAAATTCCAATATCCGGGGCGTTCGCGATAATAGTTTGTTGTTCTGGCGGCAATTTCAAAAATTTGCTGATGAATCTTCTTATAAGGATTGTGAAAAAGAATATAGCACAAAGCAATACTTGCGACAATAATACCGATAGCGGTAAATAAGCCGTAGTTTTTCGTGAAATCTTTTTTATCAATATAAAAGTGCATCTTTTTCCCTTATTTACCCATAGAGCTTGTAATTTGGTCTTGCATATCAAAGGTGCCGAATACGGCCCATGCAATAATACCGGATACGGACAACAAAGCAAAAGCGTTCATGATTTCGGCACGTTGTTCAATAATATACACCGATTCTTCCAACCACTCGTTTGCCAGCTTGTCCAAGGCTTCTTCAAAGTTATCAAGTTCGGAATAAATTTTTAAATCTGAAATAATTTGCTTATCCGGAAATTCCTGACCGGCTTTATCTAATGCCTGACCTAAGTTTTCACCGTTTTTAATGTAAGCCAAAGCACCGTCAATACGAGTTTTTAAGTAGCGGTTGGAATCCTTTTTCAAAGAGGTGAGGGCAATGGACACCGGAACACCGCCTTTAACCAAAGCAGACAAGGCCAAAAGCCACGTAATACCCGTGAAAATTTTGTATAACGACCAAGGCGGAAAGTGGTCAAAACGGACACGAACTTTGCCGCTCCAAACACCGATTGTTATGTATATAACAAAAGCTATTGCCGGAAAAACCGAAAAGGCCATGAGCCAGTTAACCTGAATCCACTCGGATACATCAATTAAGGTTTTTGCCGTTCCGGTCCATATAGTGTTAGGTGCGGCATCAAGCATTGGCGGAACCATATAAACACCGATAGCATACAAAATAAGCACTGACATCATTAATAAGAATGACGGGTAGGCAATAGCACTTACAATCGGGCGAATCATTCTGGTTGAACCCTCAACCACCTTAATAAGGTTCATGAAAGCACTTTCCAAGTCTGACACGTCACCGACCGAAAGCATAAGTCGTTCACGGTTAGGAGCCCATCCTTTTAAGCAATCGGAAAAAGGATGACCTTCCTGCAAAGCTTTACCCCATGCGGCAACGGCAATAGCTAAAGGTTCATAAGGGCTTTTACCATCTTCGGATAAACCGTTATACACCATTTCCAGAGCATTCATTAAGGAAAAGCGGTTTCTGAGTAACGCTGCCAATTTACGATAAATTTTAAGTCTTTTCTTGTTTGAAAGACTGCAGACAATCTTAGCAAATCCGGCAATATACTTGTTAGTACTTGTTTTCATTGCTTTTGAAAAGGCATTTTGCTTTTGTATTTCAGGCATTGTTATCTCCCTAGTAAATCGGTCTCTGGTCTAATAAACCGCACCAGCGTTCAACTTCATCTAAATCAATCAAACCTTTGAGCATACGTTCAATGGCGGCATCTCTGAGCGGGCGTCCGTCAAGTTCGCTTACCCAGTAATCAATGGCATTTTTGGTGTCTCCGTTTACCAAAAGTTGCAGAAAACGAGAATCCGGAATAATAATTTCCGGCACGCTCATTCTGCCGATAACACCTTTACCGCCGCAAAATTTGCAGCCCGGACCGCGAATATAAGTGTTTTCCACGCCGAAATCACCTAAAGCTATTTGTAAACGCTTAAAAGACGGATCATTTTGGCGCGTTTTAATGGATAGACGGCAGTGTGGGCAGATTTTACGGAACAGACGCTGAGAAATCAAACCTTTCATAATTTCAGGATCGCTCAGCATATAAGATTGCACACCCATATCACGCAAACGGGTAATAATTGCCGGAGCAGAGTTTGCGTGCAAAGTTGACCATACACTGTGACCGGAAAGCGCCCCTTTAAACACCAATCCGGCAGCTGAAAGCGAACGAATTTCTCCGACCATCATAACGTCAGGGTCGGAACGCAAAGCGGCAGACAAGGCTTTATTAAATTCTTCGTCTTTTTCTTCTTCGGTATTAGCGTTGGTTACCGGCATTTGTCTTGCCCCCGGAATCGGATACTCCGGCGGATCTTCCACGGTAATAACGTTAATTTCACCATTATGTTCCTGCACAAGCTTTATCATGTTACGTTGCAGGGTTGTTGACTTTCCGGAACCCGTAGGGCCGGCAATAATGTTCAAACCAACGGCATTTGCGCGTAAACGGTAGAACAGATTAATTTCTCGTTCTCCCAAACCAAGTGAGGCTAAATCACTGTTTCCGTTAGGGTTGTCATCTGCATACAGCAAACGCATAACCAAATATTGAGAACCGAAAGCTACAGGGTTGAATTGCAAACGAATAGCTAACACATTATGCGGTAATTTTAACTTTCCGTCCGTTCCCCGCAAAGGTGTTGAACCCAGTTTTTGAGCGCCCTGAAACTCGTTTTGAGCATAGTTTGCATCAGAAATATCGGCAGAAGCAAACGCCGCACGAACAAACGCCTCTCCCCAATCTTTAGAATATTCCAATTCACGTTCCATCATACCGCTGACACGAAACAACACAAGTGTTGTATCGCTGACAATAACGTGGACATCGGAAACTTTTTTTGAGGCAGCGCGGTTGATAACACTCAAAAAGTCAATTTGCATCTGATAATCTATTGACTCTTCGGCATTTAATTCAATTTCGCCGGTTCCGCGTTCGGCATAGGCATAGATGGCCGAAATTTCTTGTCCGCTTACATATTGCGGAGCAAAAATGGTAAATTTTCTGCGTTTTGCTATGGATTGGAAGTTAAGAACTTTACCGTCAAATTTGTGAGATTCATCAACAAGATAAGTTCCGTCAGAAAACAAGGCCAACATGTGTCTTGTCTCTCCGTCAACTTGCAGAGAACCGTTTGTTGCCGTTACCAGCTCATTACCGTTAGCAAAAAGAGTTTCAAAAAAGTTTTCTTTTTTATCTTGTTTATTGGTTTCAACCACTATATCTGAAGAAGTTTCTTTTTTTTGCTCACCGGAATCGCTCCCGACAATATTTGCATATTTTTCGGGAGTGATTGCTGATGAACTTTCGGATTTTTTAACTTCTTCAACCATTGTTATATTACTTTACCATCATTCCTTGACTGAAGGATGCAAGTCCGGCATTACCGGTTGAACGGCGAACCTGCGTTTTGTTATTTTGCTGAACCGGCTTAGACAAATTGGTTTCGTTATTCTGCAAATTTGATTTCAGATTGGAACCGCTCGGAGCCGATACGCCGCGAACATTGCGGATTGTCTGCTGGTTGGTTTTAACCGCTTCGGCCTTTTCAGGTGTTTTGGCGGCATCATTAAATGATTTTGTCGGCTCATATTGCATAACTGTTCCACCGGTGTATAAGTAGCTGGTTATACCATGTTTATCAAAAGCAATATAGTTATCGGAGATGGAAGAAACAACCTCTCCTCCTTTTAATACCGAACCTTTGCGAACAATAAAGGTTGTTCCGTCGGTGCTTACGATTTTAGCTACAATATTATCACCTTTTCCGGTTATATCCATAATGGCATATTCTTTTGACATGTCTATAGCATTAGGGTCTAATCCGTTTGCAAACGGATTATTCAAGTCACCGCTTTGCATTTGCTTCATGGTATTTTCATTATCAACCAAAGATTGTCTGAGCTTTGTTATTTGTTTGTTCAAAGAATCAATCTGCGCGCGGTGAATTTTTTCTGCTTCGTTTGCCAAACTTTCAATACCGATAACCTGTTGTTTCAAGTTCGCCATTTTAGAATTAAAATCTTCCACAATAGCTGTTTTTTCTTTCAACAGAGTTTCAACCCGCTTGGTCAAAATAGCGTTATTTTCAACCCATTGTTGATTGATTATAAGCATTTCATTCATATATTCGTTAAGAACTTTCGCCTGTTTAACTTTTTCAAGTTCAATTTCTTTTTCTTTAACTCTTGCTTCGGCTTCCAGCAATTCGGCTTTTCTTCTGGCTTCATTATCTTTTATTTTCTGTTCTTCTTCCAAAATACGCTGCTGTTCTTCACGGCTGGCTTTTTCACGCTGAGCTCTCAAGGCATCAATCTGGTTTTGAACTTGTTCACGTCTTAATTCCAAGTTCAAGAGTGTTGTCTGTTTTTCAATATTGGACATTTGGTTAAATAAATCATTATCAACCTTAGAGAGAATCGCATTACCATACTTTTCAAACGGAGATTTCGGCTCTTCTATTTGAATAGGGTCGGCAGTCAAATCATCCGGATTTGCATTATCGGAAATTTTTTCCGGAGGAGTCAGTAAGGCGCCGTCATCAACGTTGTCAGATACATTGTCTGCCGTTGCAACAGGATTTTCCGCCTCCGTATTCTGAGGAGCAACTTCGGGAGCTTCTTCATCCAGTCCGAACAATTCTTCATCCGTTGCTGTTACGGCTTGCTCCGCATTTTGTGCCGGTGCATTTGATTCATTTTCTTCAACACCGAGGTCACCTAAAACATCATCAGATTCCATTATTGAGGAGTTGTCAACATTCGGGTTGTTTGCAACTGCTTGGTCAGCGGAATATGCAACTCCGCCGGACATTGTCAGCATAGCTAATGTAACAGCAAACAATACTACACTTTTGTTTTTAAGATTATAACTCATAGATTTCTCCCTTATATACCCAAGACTTGTTATTAATATCATAAGTTATTTCATTAATTGTCAAGCCTGAAAATTGCATTAATAAATCTCTCCACATTAACGGATCTGTATTTGACTGAATAGAAAATCCCATAATGTTATAAACACTTCCGCGCGGTGAAGTCCATGTTTTGGATTCGGTGGCAATGTTTATTCTCAAGGAATGGTTTAAGTCATTAATAATATTTGTTAAGTCTGTATTATTGTATTCCGGAGGAGAGTTTAAGGTTGACATTTCCTTTACCGGTATTGTTACCATAAAAGTATTACCGTCACTGGAAAGTGTGCGTGACAAAAAGTTAATTCCGGATACGTTGAGTGCTTGATCCATCATCGGGATTCTTCCTTCATCACGACGACGCCAAGATGTAACCAATCCTCCGCTGTTGCAGGTTATACCTTCTATATCCCATCCGGGAGCAACAAGCTCAACGGCAGATTTTGTTGCTTCGTAGCAGTTATTCATCATGTCAATCGGGTTAACAAGTTCCTCCCAAGGTTTAGCTTCAGGAGGAAGTTCTGCCGGTGCATCTGCCTGTTCCACCGGAGCAACAACAGGTGCTTCCGGCTCGGAAAAGAACATACTTTGCAAGCTTGTGTATCCATACCACAGAATAATGGCAAAACCAACGACAATAACGGCAAGCATTACCGTATCGTTTGAAGCCCCTATTTTATCAAGCTTAACGCTTAAACCTTTGCTTAAGATGGCATTTAATTGCGGCGATTTTGCATCTTCAATACCCCATTCTGCCGGAGCATACATTGCATCCCAGTCAGGAACGGCCAACATTGATATGAATTGGTCTTTTGCATCTTTTTCGTTGGCAAAAAGCGTATCACCGTCGGAGAGAATAACGTCGTTTCTGAAACATACATACCACCACCCGTTATCAACCTTGAATACGGCTAAAAATGATGTGATGTTTCCTAAACCGGTAATCAAAGAAATGGCACCGGCAGGCAGACCGCGGGTAAAGCCTTGCGACGAAGCTGCCAAACCAAACTGTGTGGACTTACCTTTACGAATGGCATAAAGGTCGGCACCTTCCAGAATGTTTTCGGCTGCCTCTTTTACTTCGGGCATAGGGTTATCGGCATTCAATAAAGGTTGCCAGAACAAACTGGCTGCATAAGTTATGCCACCTTCGGTGAATGATGATTTCCAAGCCTTTTCTTCTACTTGCTCTTCAGCCACTTCTTTTCTCCCAATAGACTTAGTTCATTCTTGATTCCGGTGATAACGGCGATTCCAAAACAACAGGCGTCAGCATAATAACCAGAACAGTTCTGTCTTTTCCGGCAACAGATGAACCGCCGAGCAAGTTGTTTTGCGGTGTTCCCACACCTTTTTTATCTATAGTGTTTTCAACTCTTTCATAACCGGCAAGAATTAACGTTTCACCCGATTTCATAGCAACTTCTTGCGTGAAACCGCGTTTTTCCACAACCGGATTTTGAATGAACTCACTATCACCTTCGTCGCCTTCATCATCGTCATCACTGTCTTCTTTCTTGTCTGATGAACTCTTCTTCTTTGAACCGCTTACGTTAACCGAATCAAGCGAGAGCAAATCTGACAATGTCAGGTTAAAGAACATTATGATACGACCATGATCCAAAATTCTCGGCAATACACTCATGGTAAAACCGGTTTCAATCTCTTCCGTATCAACGGAAATATCATAAGAGTCACTGTCACCACTGTTTGTTTTGGTAATTTGTGAAACGTAATTTTGTGTCTTAACCACTTGAATAGGTGCCGGTTTGTTATTCATAGTTGTCACGGTTCCGCTGGTTACCAAGTGAGTTTGTCCTTCTTGAGACAAAGCACTCATTGCCGCATCTACACTCCAACGTTTTGCACTGATACCCATGGTTAAGCTGCTGATAGGGCTTTCAACGGCTGCAGATGTGGAAGCACTGATGTCACTCAAAGAACCTCTCGCCTTAAATACGGCAGCCAAATCCAATCCGTATTGGTCGGAATTGTTAATGTTTACTTGAATAACCTTAACACTGATGGCTATTTGTTTAGACAAGCGTTGGTTTTGTTCATTAATGAATTTGGCAACGCGGCGAATATCCGTAGGGGTTGAGGTTAAAGTAATTGTTCCGTTTCCTTTATCAATAACAAGATTAGAATCGGATGTTACCATAGAGTTAATGGTGCTTTCTATGTTGCTCCACATATCCAAACCGTCAACGGAACTGCTTTGCGAAATGCTGGCTTGTCCGCCGGAACCGCCAACCGATACACTCAAAGTAGGATTTGTCGGTAATGAATACAAAATAAATGTTTTGGTGATGTATTTGTAAAAATACAATTCATTATGCTCATATTTCCACCAAATTCCGAAACGGTTGGAAACTTCGTCCAATAATCCGCTTAACGGACCTTTGTAGTTTACAATCATCTTGGTAGAATCGGTCCATTGCGCACCGATATCCTTCATTTCCGGAGGGTTTCCGTCGGCATTGGAAATTGCTGTTTCTTCCAATTCCGGTGCGTATCTTACGGCAAGAGATGTGATTTTGCTTATCATGCTGCCGATTTCATAAAGAGTAATCGGGCGATTGCTGATTAAAGTAATACCGTCACTTTTTTCCAAATACGCAGGAACAGCCTCTCCTTCAAATTCAATTTTACTTGTGTCGCCGAGCCAAATATCATTTTTAACTCTTACCACATCATCAGGTATAGGCTCTCCCGGAAGGGATGCTTTTTTCTTTAAATCCAAAGCATTTTTTGTTTCTTGCGCCATTTCCGCATCCATTTCCGGAGAAACGGAACATGCGACCAAAACGCCGATTAGTCCTATAATACTGAGTTTTAACCAATTAGTCATACGCATTTTCGTCCTCCATTGTTTCAACTACCAAAACGCGGTTTCCTTTATAAAATGTTGCAATCGGAGCAGGGCGGGCTCTGGCGAATGCTCTTACAAGTGCTGAAGCAACATCAGCAAAGTTTCCTCTGAACATTGCTCCGGCATTTAAAGTGTAATTACGATTTGTTTTCCAAATCAATCTCCAACCGGCTTCTTCGCTCCATGCCGACAACAAATCTTTTAAGCTTTGTCCTTCTTCGGCAAGCCAATCTTTATTTTTGTCGCTTTCTTCCGAAGATGGTGTGGAATTATTTGTGTTTACGTTGTTTGCCGCCTTATATTCTTGCGGAACCGGATTTTGATTCGGATTTAAGCTCTCTGCAGCCATTTGTGCCGGAGTTTGGGCAACCGGTTGTCCGTTCGGAAGCTGAGTTGCGGCTTGCCCTTGTGCTGCAGGAGATTGAACTTGAGCAGAGGCAACTTTGCTTTCATAATCCACAACCTCGTCATCTATGCTCGGACGAACA
Organism: Alphaproteobacteria bacterium; assembly: GCA_017484225.1. Taxonomy (GTDB): domain Bacteria; phylum Pseudomonadota; class Alphaproteobacteria; order RF32; family CAG-239; genus RUG410. The sequence goes on along the minus strand of JAFUTN010000024.1, from coordinate 34,799 downwards.
ACTGCAGAAATATTGTTGCCGGCACCTGATTGCGTGATTCTGTAATCTCGCGGTGTTCTTTCACCGTAAGTGCGAAAATCAGCTTGTGTTCTGGTGTAATTAACCTCTCTCGGTCCGGGTTCGCTGCATACGCTGTATCCGTCAGGAGTTTCTGTGCAGACAGCCGTATATTCCTGATCGCTGGTGCATATACCGTTTACACACTCTTCATCAGCGATACTTACATTGCTGATGCAGGCCGAAACGCTGAGCGCGCAAAACAACATACCCATTACGCCAAGGTTGTTTTTTGTTTTTTCTATATCAAAGTTTTCTCTCATCGTATTTTCCTATAATACATGTTGAATTTTTATTTGCCCTCAGAACCACGGATTATCACCTTTCGGTTGTTCGTCGGCAACCGCCGGTACTTCAATTTTTTCCGTGCCGTCCGGCAAATATTTTACATTCCTAATAATAAAGGAGTTTGGCTCCCTAGCGGTAAAAATTATGTTAATTTTGTTATAATCAACACCATTATTCGCAAAAATTGTGTATAAAAGGTTCAATCTCTTTTGTTGCAGTTCATAAGAATTAGAACCGTCTATACGAATTTCTATTTTTACTTCCTCGTCGCTTAAGGCGTTTTCGGAAAAGGCATGCAGCCATTCAAGAGTTTGTCCGGAAATTTCTGCACGATTAGGTTGAAAAGACAATTTCAATTCGGTCGGAATAATATCCACGTCATCATTTTTGCTTTTTCCTTTGGCTTCGTCTTTTCCCAAAAGCTTTTTGAATACGGAAGATTTGTTTTCATCATTAACATTGTTGCTTTTTGCCTGTTCAGCCTCTTTTTTATTCTTTTCATCTTTATTGTCAGAGGAAAAATAGGCGACAATGCTTTCAGTTAAGGTTTTATTTTCTTCCGCTGTTTTTTTAGGTGCTTGTTCGGCAACGGCTTTTTCGGTGTTTTTTCTGACGTTGTCCAATGTATTTCCTGCATTTTTGCGCTTAAGTTTGGCATCTAATTTTTTGTTTTCTTCCGAATAAGAAAGTTGCGGAGTCAAATTTTCATCATTGGCAATTTCATCGGGAATCGGAATCAAAATATTTTTAACCATTTTATAAGCGACTTTAGTTTCGTTTTCCGATTTAGCTTCGCTGTTTGCTTCTTTATCCAGAGCCAAAGTTTCTTGTTTGTGTTCTTCGTTAAACTCATTAAAGCTGTTCTTATTTAAATGACGATTGGAAACTTCTGCCACATCCCAAGCACTTTCCAAAGAAGGTGTTTCCGAAGTGACGGCAGCAGTATTTGTTGTGCCGAGATTATCTATCTTAATATTCTGCGAAGCCATTGCTACTTGATTTTCGCCGGCAGCAGATGATACGGAAGCTTGAACTCGGGCATTGCTGAAGTCGTGTTCAAGCGGAATCATGAATTTCGGCGCCAGCGAGGCATCAGCTATCTGCAATTCTTCGTCTGTGTCCTCGTCGTTTTCGGCAATTTCTTCCGCCGGAACCTCCGGAATATCGGTATTTTCCGCAATTACCGTTTCTTCGCTTGTTTTTTGCGTATCTTCCAAATTGTCGTTATCGTCATCATCTTCTTCCGGCTGATACAAAATTGTCTCTGAATCTGCCGGCTTTTCCGAAACATCTACGGACAATGTGTCATCAATGTTGTCATAAAGCGGATCTTGAACCGGTTCAGGTTGCTCGGTCGTGAGAGAATTTTTTTCCGCCGAAACAGCAGTGTCTTCGGTAACTTTTGTTTCATTGACGGTATTTTTGTTGCTCAAAGCCGCATATTTTTGCAAAATCGGATCTTCTTCTGACTGCGAATACAATTCAATGGTTTGCGGCGTGAAACTTTGCTCGGCAAGGGAATATTCATTTTCAGATGATGCCGAATCTTCACCGGACAGCATGAAATATCCCTTAGTAGCCGCAAAAACGGCAACTAAAGAAACCGCAAAACTGCCTATAAAACATTTTAATCCAAATTTCGGCATTAAATCCCCTATCTGTTATAAAGTCTTTCGCACACGCCGTTTGCGGCGCGCACAATACACCTCTTTGAAGGCAAGCATACAACCAAGTGTGTTAAAATAGAGTTAATAGAATAACTAAAGTTTTTGCAGTTTTTTCGTTTCTGAATCCGAACCAAAAAATTATCAAAATATTTACTTTTAGGGAGTAAAACGGGCAGTGTAAGGCATTTTATAAATGTGAAATTTTTGTTACACAGCATTTTTTACTTTATAAACAATGTGTTATGCAAAGTTAAAAAATCTGGAAGTTTTGCAAAAAATGAGCTATTATATAAGTGTAAAAGAAAATTTTCTTAGGAGAAAAACAATGAAATTTATTAAAAATAATATTTTAAGCATTATCACAATGACCTTGTTGTTTACGGTTGTTATGATGGATGGTGCTTATGCTTCAGTGTTTGGAACAGCGCGCGATAAGTTGGTTGAATTGTTCAAAAACGCCAAAATGGTTGTATTCGTAATCGGCGGTTTCGGTTTGATTGCTTTGGCTTTCCAAGCAATTTTCGGAAAAGTAAAATGGCCGTGGTTTGCAGCTTTGGCTTTCGGCTTGGCAGTTGTTGCCGCAGCCGGTGCCATTGTTAACTACGCTGCTAACAATGATGCTGCTACCGGTGGTAAGTTCAGTGATACTTTGGGTAATGAACAAGGTACCGGTTTGGATTATGCTATGTAATTATAAAGCAGAGACGAGGGGAACTCGGTTTCCCCTCTCTTTTTCTTCAATCTGACAGGGAGAAATAAGATGTTTATAAAAATAAGAAACAGAATTTGGAGTTTTTTAAAGGCAAATAAATACACACTGTGTTTGCTTCTTTTCTCATTTTTATACACATCAGATTCTTATGCGGTGTTTGAGTCGTTGAATGAAGCAGGCAAAACAATTTTTACCGGTTTGTCAGCAATTATTTTTAAGGCTGCGGGAATAGGTGTTGCCTGTGTTTGCATTGCCGGTATGTTCGGTAACTTTAACTGGAAATGGCTGGCAGCTATTTTAATCGGTGTTTTCATTATTGCCTTCGCTGCACAAAAGCCGGAGCAGGGAGCCGATATGTTTGCTGACGAAAGATTTTGGGGAACATTATGAGGTTTTGAATGGAGGTAAAAATGAACTTTACTAAGATACGGCAAATATTTTTCTTGACTTTGGTGGCGATTGTTTTGACAGCATCAAATGTGTATGCCGCAGAGGGTGCATCTATTTTTTCTTCTATTGCCGACAAAGCCGATAATGTTGCCGGCGGACTGAAAAATGCCGGATATATTATTGCCGGATTGGGCTTAATCGGTTTTGCCGTGGCGGCAATGTTTAATAAAATTTCGTGGAAAACGTTGGCATACATTATGATGAGCACGTTTTTTCTGACACTGATTACGGCGATTATTACATGGACGCAATCCGGATCTAATATAAACAATACATTAGTTGAGGAATCCGGAGCGTATAATGCCGGTGCATCCGCCGAGGTTCCCGGCGGGGATATGGTTAAAACAAAAAGGTGACAATTTAACAAAAAGGATATGCACATGAAATTATTATACGCAACTTTTTTACTGATGTTCTTTCCTTTGATTTCCGCCCATGCCTATCTGGAGGTTGCGGAAGAGGGTGATGCCAAGGCTACGTCTATTGAACAGACATCATCATTTTATCAGCTGCACAGTAAAACAGATATGCAAGTAAAAAAACTTAAATCAATTAATAATGCGTTAGTGCGCAATCCTAATTTGGCAAACACCATGGGTATGGTGGAGCTGGAGCATGCGGTTGTTACCGATACGGAAGAAGGTAAGCGGTATGCGTTTATGAAAAAAACATTGGCGGACACAAAAAAAACTTTATCCGATAAAAATAAACTGGTGCAAAGAAAAGACGGTAATTTTTACGTTCAATTAACCAATATGGTTATAGAATTGCCTAAAAGGGACACATCTGTTGTCAAGACATTGAAAAAAAGTTTGAGGAGAGGATAATGCGCGAATATATACTCAAAGCAGTTGCTCAGCCTCCTAAGTTTTTGCTTGCACCGTTTGTTCCGGCAATCATAAATTTAGGCGTTCAGTTTCCGGCGTTGTTTATGGGTATCGGGTTGGCCGAAATGAACCCTCTCGGTTTTATTGCAAGTATTTTAGGCGTTCACGGCTTTTTGATTTTTGCCGGACAAAAAGAACCGCACTTATCTACAATGTTGCAGGCATACGGACGAACCTATATGAAAACAACAAATCTTTATGCTGAAAAGGGGAATAAGTTTGCACCATGAGTGAGTCGGATTTTTTTAGTATATTTGTCAGAGGCCTCAGCAATATAGAAGTTGTTGTGGCTCTTATCGGTATTGTAGCGGCAGCATCATTTGCGGTTTTGCTTTCAACCAGATTCAGTAATGTCGTTTTACCGCAACCGCGGGAATCCAGAGTTTCCGACTTTTTACCGTTTGCCAAATTGCTTTCCGACGGTGTGACAATTCAGTGCCGTAATAATGCTTATGCCCGTGTTTTCAAACTGGATGGTGTTGATTTATCTTCGGCAACCAATGAAAAGGTTTTTTCTATGGTTGAGGCCCGAAAATCGTGGATTGACGATATGGCAAACATGCAGATTATCTGCCGAGTCATAACCACCAGAGAACGTGTTTCGTTGGAAGCGGAAAAAAGAGATTTTAATAATCCGCTGTTGGAAACGATTTCCGATATCTGGTTTCAAAATATGAACAGGGTTTACAGTAACAAACACTATGTTGTTCTTTCCGTGATAGACCGAAAAGATGCCCTAAAAGATTTGAATTATGCGTCACAAAGTTTGATTTCCACTTTGGGTGAATACGGAGTTCGTCCGATGTATGAAACACCGGAAAGCGACCCGAAGGATAGTCCTTTTTATTTGTTTGCCCGCTTATGCAGCCCGATAACGAAGCCGGAACCTAAAGTTCGGGACACGGACGGTGCCAGATTATGCGAAATGCTGACATCGGATCATATTCATTTTACCGGCGAAAACGGTATAATTAAATTTTTTTCCGGTGAAAAAGAATTGTATGAAGTTGCAATGGGAATACGTATCAGCGGTGAGGCTATGGACGAAAGTATGATATACTCTCTTAATGCCATTGATTGTGAGTTGGTTATTTTGCACAATATTCGTCCGTTGTTTCGTTCCGAAGCCAGATTAATGCTTGTTCAGCAACAAAGAATGGCAATGGTTACCAGCTTTTCCGGCAACGTTGCGGAACAATATGCCGAGGCATTGGCCTCTATTGATGACAGCGATAACAATTATCAATCGCTTTGTGAATATTCCATGACGATAGTATTAAAAGGCGCGGACATGGAAGAAATTAATTTTGCCGAATCTGAAGTTCAGCGTATTTGCCGTGCGTTCGGTGTGACACCGGTTCGTGAAGGATGGGTGGCACAGGCTGTGTTCTTTACGCAATTTCCGACCTATGACACGTATCCGAGAACATATCGTTATTTGTCGCGTGTTATTGCCATGGGTATTACTTTAGATAAACCGGCCGAAGGTTTTGGAAAAAGCGACTGGGGACAAGGAGCTATCACGGTTTTTCGCACAATGTCGGGTTCGGCTTATCGTTTTCAGTTTCATGTATCATCTGAAGAATCGGCGGTGGCTCACTGTTGTATTATCGGACCTACCGGACAAGGTAAAACAACATTGCTTACGTTTTTGGCCGGACAAGCAATGCGCCATGGTGATTTGAGAGTATTTTTCTTTGACAGATATTTGGGTGCCGAAATTTTTACACGAGCCATTAAGGGGGCGTATGTCGGTTTTGACGGTGATGAGAAAAATGTGGCGCTTAATCCGTTTGATTGTAATAATACTCCGGCAAACAGGGCATTTTTGCAACGTTGGATGAAAGCTATTACCATGACGGATGATGCTTTGGCCGACCGTGAGGTATCACGTGCGGTGACAACGGCTTTTGACTATTTGCGTCCTGAAGAGAGATTATTGAAGAACCTCTACAAGAGTTGTTTTTCACCTACCGGAAATATGCGCCGCGAATTATATCGTTGGGTAAATCCTGAACAATACGGAGCTATTTTTAACGGTGAGACGGATAGTTTGGATTTGAAAAGCCGTAGGTTTATGGCATTTGACTTTACGCATATTTTTGAAGATGAAACATTGGCTCCTGCCGTTATCAGCTATATTATGCACCGTATTCAAACCGAAACCGGCGAAACCGGCGTTCCTTCCTTAATTATGATTGATGAAACGGCGCCAATGCTTAAGCATCCGATGTTTAGGGATTCATTTATTATGGGTTTGCAAGAAGGACGTAAAAAACGTCAGGCATATTTGTGTGCTTTCCAACAACCGAATATTGTGGACAAACTTGGTGTGGGAGAAGTTGTGCGCGGACAATGTCAAACCGTAATCTTTTTCAGAAATCCGCAGGCACAGCCGGAAGAATACGAAAACTGGAATTTGACGCAAAGTGAAATGGACTTTATTTTCGGTAAGAGTTATCGTGATTTTCCTTATGCAATTTTGCTTTCTCGTCCGATGACACAAGAATCGGTTATATTGGATGTTAATTTAGGCGGATTGGGTAAGTATTTGCGTATTTATAACTCCGGTCGTAAAAATGTTTTGTTGGTGGAACAACTAATCCGTGAATATGGGGAAGACGGGTTTGTTACAAAATATTTAAATTTTGCCTGAGTTTTTAAAAAGTGTTTTGTTTTCAGACAATAAGATGATAAACTGAAAGCAGGCCAACGTAGAGGAGGAACTTATGATGAATTTTAAAAAAATTTTATGCTGTGCAATCTTGTGCGTCTCCGTGTTGGCCGTGCCGATGCGGGCAGATGCTTTGATTCCTTTGCCGACATTTGATTCGTCTCGTATCTATCAGATTTTTATGAAAACGGCAAATCAATTAATGATAAATTCAAATAAGGTTATCAGCAATCAACAGCAGTTATCGCGTAACACGGAAATCGGAACCGGTTTTGATTCGTGGAGCAAGTATTCGCAAATGCTTGATGATGTTATGAATGACTATAATCGTTACGGAGATATGAAAAAGGCTATTTTAGCCTCCATAACCAAAAACGGTCAAGAGTTTGCTCAACAGTATGTGACAAAGGTTGAAAATAAAATAAAAGCGAAAAAAGAAGCCAGAGAACAGGCAAAGAAAAAACAAGAAGAAAAAGCTGCTGCGGATGCAGCGGCCGATGCTGCGCTGCAAGAGGCGGTAGAAAGCACTAAAGCAACCAGACAGGATTCGGTAAATAATTGGTATCAATCTAGGCAGAATCCTGTGTCGGGAACAATAAATGTTGCACCTGAAGGTTCGGGAACAAATTAAGGAAAGGACTAAGCAAATGATGAATTTTGTTGGAAAGTTAGCAGTATTATTTGCCGTGATTTTGTTCTCGGTCAGTCCGGCATTCGCCGAAGGTGAAGAAAATCCGGAAGAAACGTTCACCGGTGTTTATAAAGATAAGCAAATTATCCCTAATTTGATGGCAACATTGTGTAAAATGAATGCCGAAGATGCTGTTAAAGATAACAATAAACTGTATAAGTGTGTGAATCAGTTGATAATAAAAGCTACGCATAAAAATGCTGCCACACGTGATGACGGTGTTAAAGACCTTGAGTCAATCAGAGTGGAAGAGCTTAAAATAATGTTGGCATTGGCGGTTAGTAAAGGTGCTTCCATTGCTGATTTTGAAGATCCGGAAAACGGTATAATTAAAAGATTGTCTGATGCAAATGATAATGAGCAGACAGAACATGATGATAATGCGGCAATAGTAAACACAAATGCCACCTTGATGGCCTTAATTAACAGTATGCGTGACTTGTATGCCGAAAATCTGAAATATGTGGCTCTTTCAAATATCTCTACAATCAGCAAAGATGTTATAGAAGATTATTTAACGGAAGAAGAAAAGCAAAAGATAGCAGAAGAGGAAGAAAAAGCTAAGACTGAGGTAAATATTGAAGGCAGTGATGCCGATATGACAAAAGTGACCTCAAAGTATACAACGGATTCTCCTTATGTGACAGATTGGAAGTATGTTGAAAACAATCAATGTGAGCGCAAAGTTTGTGTCGGTGAAGGAGAAGATATTTCCGCATATAGCTGTCAAAAAGAAACAAAAGTGTGTCCGGACGGAACATATTTTGATCCGCAAGATGCAAGTATAGGCATTGTTTGTGAACACGAAGTATGCACATTGGTTGCAGACAAGCACGTTGATGGTGAGGTTGTAAAGACTGAATATACCGGAGCCAACAAGTGTTCGGTTACCAGAAGCGGACCGGCCGGAGAAGTTACCAATATTGAAGCATGTCCGGACGGAGAACACAAAACATCCGACGGACAGAGTGTTCTTTGTTCGGCAGGAAGCTGCACGGGACCGTATGATGAAAATGAAAAACCGGATACGGCAGATGGCGGTAAGGTAGTGGCATATCTTGGTGACGGAAAATGCAAGGTAGAATATAGTGAAGGTGACGGATACACCTCGGAGGAACCGTGTCCGGACGGAAAGTTTAAAACTGCAACCGGTGTTTCTGTTGAATGTGTCGGCGGCAGTTGTGCCGGAACATTGGATGAGGATGTTGTGGTAGAAGGAAATGCGCCTAAAAACAGTCCGACGTATGATTTCTTAAACAATCTCGGTTTGGGGGATTATGTTAATCCGAACGGTTCCGTTAATATAGAAAACGTATTGGCTGATGCCGGTGTTGAAGGCTTGTCAAATGAGGACGGAACAATCAGTATATCCAGCGTTGTATCCGGTTTAGGTTTTGACAATTACTTAAATGAAGACGGGTCGGTAAATGTAGGCTCACTGCTTTCAGGTGTCGGTGTCAATATGTCTGCAGACGGCAATATTGGAATTGATGATTTGCTGAAAATAGCAGGCTCTTCGGACGGTAAATCCGTTGATTTAAATAAATTATTCCAAACAGCCGGTGTTCCGGTGGAGCTGCCTAGCGGTATGTCCACTATCAGTGAGTCTGATTTGAATAAAATAAGGAGTTCAACCGGTCAGGTTAATATGAATGATTTGATAAAGATTAATATCGGAAAAACCGGCGGCACCGGTAATGCCGGAGGCGACAATGCTCAGTAGAATTAAGTAGGCTGTTGTTCAAATGGAGAGGTATCATGATTAAAAAACTTAAATATTTGGTGGTATGTTTAGTGATGCTTCCTTGTGCGGCAAAGGCGGATTTTGATTTTTTATCAAATATGGAAGACTTGCTTTCAACTGTGGAATATTATTCGGACAAGGTAACCGAAATTCAAGCAAAAATTAATATGCAGATGCAAGAGTTTACCGATAACAGAGAGTTGATAAACAAATTGCGTAAAGAAGCCGAGTATTACGCGGCAATGGGAGGCTTGTCGCTGTTGGAAAAAAATTACCAAAAACTGCATCTTAATCCGGTGGCTGTGAAAGGTATCAGCGATTATGTTAAAGGAACAACAAATAATCCGGCATTGGAAAAGGCGATTATAGACCAGTTGGCCCCGAAAGCCAGAACCTCCAATGATATAGAAAAAATGGCAGAATTGCGAAAAATAGTTAATGAATTGCAAATACAAAATGTTTCTGCCATGTATGCTAAAGCGGTTGTTCGCCGTCGGCAAATTATGGCAGAAGATAAAAAAATATCTGATGCGGAAAAAGAAAGTGATGAAGCCAGAGCAGCGGTTTTGGCAAACAGTAATGATCCGACAGAAAATCTTCCGCAAATAATGGAAGAATACAAAAAAACTACCTTGCGGGCAAACAGCAGATGGAAAACCATACTTGATGCAACAGCAAACTATTATGGCCAATCCGGATATGCATTGATTCAAGAAGTAAGAATTAAAAATGCCGAAGAAAAAGACGATAATTCAACGGAAAATCAAGGACAATGAAAGGAACCGATATGACGAAAATATGGAAAAGTATCTTTATTACAGTTCTTTCGGTAATCTTTGCTTTCCCGAAGGAAACTTTTGCTATCAGCAAACTTGATTTCTTTATCGGTCCGACAGATTGGAGCTCCAGATTGGAGCAGTTGGAAACGATTGCCAATCAAAAAATACAGGGAAGTCTTCAAGATATGAGTAAAATCTTAAAGCAGGCCTCAGTGGGAGAAGGACGCGAACTGGCCTTGGTCAGTGACGAATATGTTAATAAAGAAATGAATGGGTTATTAAAAGAGCTGGGTATGGCCGTTTTGAACGGAAATTTTTCTATGTCTATGGTTGATGCAAAATATAAAGAATTGTTGGCAAACAATAAACTTGAATTGGCAAATGCCCAGTCGGATTATGATAATTTAATTTTGTCTTTGCAACAGGCAAAAAATTCTAAAAATCAGGCTATCATAGCACAAATAACAGAATTGAGAACAAAACTTGCGGCAACAAAAGACCCTGACGAAATTAAAGAATTGGAAGAACAAATAGCAATTTTAGAAGGTCAGCGGATAGAAAATAATGCGGATTATGTTTCAAATAATCCGGAACTTCATGCCAAAAAGTCAAAAATTATAGAATTATCTAAACTTGTCGGTGAGGCAGAATCCGCAATGCAGTTAGATGTTATGCGCGGTAAGGGCGAGGAGATGATTAACAATCTTTTTGACAAGAAGGTTAATGAAGGTGATGAAAAAAACATTTACGAAGAAAAACTGGGTGATTTATTCTTAAAAGAAGACGAGGAAAGAACCGGTGAAAATATGAAAAAGGTAAATTTGGAACGGGAAAGAGAATTTTATTATGCCGTTCAAAATATATTAAAAACGACGATGGATAATAATATTCGCACCGTTGAAACAGAGTTGAGAGCCAGTGATATGACGGATAAATCAATGAAGGATGCCGATGGTTTGTTCGGAGCTAAAGGAATGCACATAGGTGTTGATGTGCAAATGGCTAAAAGTGCGGCACATTTGATGTCTATGTTGCTGGGAGAGCTACGTTACAAGTCTTTAGCAAAAATGAGGGGTTGGAACAATAAATATAAACTTGTAGATTATGACCATGATGTGACGGAACTTGATTTAGATTATTATGAACTGGTTGGTGCATCAATTCAAAATATTAAGCGGTCTGTTGACAACATTAAAAAAGGAACGGGAAATTTGTCTACCGGATTTGAAGATATGTGGCACGGTTTCTAAGGAGTAACGCTATGAAAAAAGTAAAATTAATTTTATGTATGTTAGCAATGGTTGGTTTTCTGCCTATGAAAGCCGAAGCTCTTTTCTATGACTACACACCTTTGATGTTAACATCACTGCAGTTTTGCGGGCAATGTACTCCGTCAGCTATTTCTGATGTTACAACATCTATTGAAATGGCAAAGAAGATGTCTGATGAATATAAAAAATTAAGCAGTGTGAAAGATATTTTACGCAAATTGGAGAGTTACGGGCTTTCTCTCGGACGTTCATTGTTTAATTCGGAAGCTTTAAGGGGAACAGCAAGAGAAAAGGTTATTTCTTACTCCAGAACAATTAAAAAATGCAAAATTGCCGATATGGATGATGCGACAAGTGTTCAAGCGGCATTTAAAAAATTGTTTTTGCAATATCCTTCCGACGATCCGACAATTATGGCGGCATATCATGATAAATTGGAGCAGTTCAAAGAAGATACGGTTGTTGAAATGTATATTACGGCAACAGAAATGGATAAAGAGTTGCAGGTTATGTTTGCTCAGTTGGATAATATTGAAAAATGTTTGGTACTCGGTGAAAAATGTGAGGAAGAAGAATTGCAGGAATACAACTGTCAATCAGGTGATACCGAAGATAAGGTTTGTTTATGGCGAAATGCTCTTACGGCTGTTCGTATTTATGACCGCTTGATGCGCTATAACGAATATTTGACAGCAATGCTGGCACAAATGAATGCTACAGACAATGTCGGGTTTTATGCTATTCCTAAAGAATATAAAAAGGATAAGCATTCTAATAATATGTTATTGCCGCAAAAAACGCAGATAGTCTCTGTTTCCGGTGAAAGCATTATGGAGAATGCTTTTGAGCTGGAAGAAATTGAAACGGCGGGAGTAGTATCATCATTAGCCGGAAAAGAAGAGGATTTGAAAAATCAGACAATATTGGCGGAAAGTTTGGCGGCTATAGATGAAGCGCGCAGAATGCACAACTTGAAACAACAGCTTCCGAGTATGAAAGATTCTTTTGTTACCTATAATAAAGTAAAAGCCGAACACGAGAAGACATTGAAGCACGTGATACAGTCACATTACTGCGCTCTTTCATATATGGATGACAGTTATAAAAACGAAGAAGCAGTGTGGCTCGGAAATTGTTCTTTAGGCGAGCAATATTTTGAGTGCAAATATAATCCGGAAAAATCGTTGGATGATGATACTCCGAGTTTTGGTTTGTTTGACGGAAAATGCGGAACGGAAAAATGCTATTATATGGATTTGGGTGACTACTATAAAGTCGGAGGAACCGGAGGATGGCTGGCAAATATGTATAAGGAAATAAATGCAGATTTGAATCCGACGTCGGCAAGGTACAGCAAAGCAGCCGAAGAGTCCGGTCAGAAAAATATATTGCACATGAGTGCGCAAGACGGTGATTTTCCTGCCGGCGGAAAGTCATCTTTGGCTATGAATGATAATATTGAAAATTCTTCTTCAGGTGAAGACGAAGGCGAAAACAACGAATTGAAATTGCAAATCAATGAAGAAGGAATTTTAGAAGATGTGTTGGACCGTGAGGCCAGAGCTGCAGATTTACTCACATGGTCTTTGGGGGCCAGCCTGAATCAGCAGATTGCCGCGGACACTGTTTCGGCAACTCCTAAATTGGGGGAGGCTAAGGATAAGTTTCCTTTGTGGGTTGACCAGATGAATTTTTATAATCAGTATATTGACGAAAAATACAACAACATAGGCGAATATATCAAGACGGAGCCGTTGTATGAGATTTTGGTTAATATCGGTTTGGTTGTCAATAAAACATACGAATATACGGATGATGTTAATTCCGATGGTATTGTGGTTAAAAGTAAAGAGGCAAAAAGGCAGGAAGTTACAAATAAACTGCAGGGATTGCTGAACGGGTTAACGGAGGACAGTTCCGAAAAAGCGGTAGCTAAGGTTGCAGCATTGATAGCTCAGGAAGAAGCAAAATTAAAGTCTATTACAGACAATTATTTGTCTGAGAGACGTTCGCTTGAAGAACACAGAAAAAGTCTTTTTGCCAAACTGGAGAGTGTGAGCATCAAACTGGATAAGGCCAGAGATGATTTGAGTAAGGCGAATGATGATATTACTACGGCAGATGAGGCTATGCCGATAGATACGGCAGGAGAAGAGTATGTAAAAAAGCAAAAACCTAAAGATAAAAAGGCAGAAAAAGAAAAGTTTGTCCGTCATGATTTGCCGGTAGAAGAATATCCTCAATACAAAGAATACAATAAAGATAACAAAAATCAGGCTGAAAGCAAAAAAAAGGCAGAAGCCTTAAAGGCCGCTTTGACAGGACAGATTAAATCTTATGAAAGTGAACGTGAAAATATCAGAGCGGCAATAGATGCAGATGAGGAAAAGATTGACGAATTGCGTGGCAAATATGTTGTAAAATACTATGAGCAAATACAAAAAGATAATGTTGACATAGATGGTATCAGTGCGGACAGATTATCCGCCGCCGAAAAAGCAGTGGCTGCCGCAATCAGCGAATATCCGGTGTTGGCGATAGCACAGGAAAACATGGAAAAAATCAGAGAAAACGCTCTGAAAGAGCTGGAAGTATTGATTGAAAAATTAAATGCCATGAAAGAAAGTAAAGAGATTTATTATGCGGAAAACAACCCAACAGTTGTCGGACTGCATGATGAGTTTATTGCTAAAATTGCCGGTAACGGTAATTCCGGCAGTCAAGATGAAATGTCCGGATTGTTAGCATCAATGTTCAGCGATGTTGCCGAAAATTCGGGTGCGGATGACAAATATTTTGTCGGTATTATTCCGCAGAAAAAGGATTTTGCCGCTCCGAAAGCTCCGGTAAAATTCAGTTCTGCTCCGGTGAGAGAAATATTCCACTTTGACATAGAAGATTATGATTCTATAGATAAACACTTTGATTCCGGAGAAGATATACCGGAAACCAATGAAAATGTGCTTTTGGTCGGTCAAATATTTATAGACAGTTATCAGTCGTCGGTTGATGATTATGTTACGGTTACGAATAAATATGAGCACAAGGATGACGTGGAAATTGAACCGACAATGGATTTTCCGGAAATATGGTATTATGTTTTGAAAAACAGATCATTTGAGGAAAAACAAATTGATTTGCATAAGTTTTTGAACAGCGGAAACAATGAAGGTGTAACTTTCCTGCGCTCCGGTATGTATCCTTGTAAGGCAGGCGGTGCAAACATGGATGTTGTTTCAACCGATAGCTATCCGTGGGCTGCTTACAGTTCCGGCGGTAAGGAAGCAATTAATGAATGTATGTATATAGACGGTAAAAAGGATCTTGAGGCTAATCAGAACATTCAAATAAAATCGTCAATGTCTGCCGAGTTGAAAGGAGCCAGTGAACTCGGGCAAATTTTGGATTACATTGAAAAAGCGGAAGTTGTGCCGGGACCTATTCCTGTTATAAAGAAAACGGGACGATTGACTTTCCGGCAAGAACTGCAACACGCCGTGTATATCATAAACGAGTATGCCGGCATGGATGAAAATTCGGATTATACTCCATACTATTTATATCGCAGAGCAATGCTTGATACTAATGTGTTTGGTGACTTTTTGAATAATGTTGCATTAGAAAATAAAGCTCGTGAAGGTATGGAAAATGTAAAGAATCAGATATACGGTAATCCTGAAGCAAAGGTTTTGGTGAATGAAATTTGTAATGCGGTTAATAAATCCGGTTATGCCCTCAAGATAAATGAAGACTATAGCACGGAAGTTGTTACTGATGATGAAGATGATGATATTGTTATTAAACCTTGTCAGATAGAAAATAATGTATTGGCGGACGGAACCACGGAGGTTATTAACCATCGTGATGAATTTGACTTGACTGATGATGATTTGTATCAGCAAACGGAAAAGGCGTTTGAAGATAAAAAAACGAGAAATATGAATAAAGCAAAAGAAAAGTTGGGTAAAATTAAGAACGTTGTTACGGACAGCTTAAAAAATAAGATTGAACGGGCAAAGGCCGAATTAAAACTTTTGGAAATTGATGAAGATGAAATCGTTAATATCTCCGGAGAGGAAACGGAAGAAGAATTGAAGGAAAAAATTAAGAACTATAAAGCAGATAATGCAGTAAAAGATAAATACATCAATAAACGTAACGAAACTTTGGATGAAAGTATCAAAGGTTTGCGGCCGCCTTATTGTCAATCATATAAATTGTATTACTAGAGAGGAATGTCAGTTGGAGCTTCAGGGAGGAATAAAAAAAGTATATATAACAGATCAAAGTTCTGTTGATGATACTTATTCTCAAAATTACATTACAGATGAAGAGATTGTTACTACGTCTGCTAAGGAAGTTTATTTTCTGTGGCTTTCGCGTTTGGTAATACTTTGTGCGATAATTTCATTCGGATTTTTGCTTTGCTGGTCTTTGGTTGTTTTCAGGCTGGCACCGGAAATTGTCGTGGAACCGCTTTTGATTATCGGACAGCACGACTCTGACGGGGTTGTCAGGTATGAACCTATGGGCAAAAATATGCCTTCCGAACGTCAGCTTACGGAAATGTTTTTGAAACAATACGTGATAATGCGCAATACTGTGGTGAATGATGAGCAGGAAATGCGAACAAGATGGGGGCCGGGAGGAATTGTTGCGTATCTGTCGGCGCGAGATGTGTATCGTGATTTTGTCGGAATGAATGCTGCTTCGGTTGAAAAAATGTTTGATAATGACTATTCCAGTGAGGTAAGAATTGATTCTATCGGCAAAGTCACCGAAGACGGTCCGGCGTGGGCTATAAATTTTACTACGTATAATCTGTCGCGTTCCAGAGCCAGTAACGGTGCATTAACACTGAAAACGAAAAAGTATAAAGCTACCGTAACACCTCGCTTTGTTGAAAACAGACGTTTTATTTCTCCGCGTTTAATTAATCCGGTGGGGTTCACCGTGATAAAATACAGTCAGGATGAAATAAGAGAATAGTCAGCAAAAAAGAATATTTTTTATATGGGATATCTTTTTGAAAACAGCCTGTTTTGTTTAATCTATTTTAATCTTTTTATTTTAGTATGATGAAAAAGGTGTATCTTTATTTGTGGGTTACTCTGCTCATAACTTATTGATATATCTTGAATATAACAATTTTTCCGCTTAAAATCGGAAGAAACAGACGAGGAATCAAAATGTGTAAAAAAATTCTTATATTAGTTTTGTCCGTTGTTGTGTCGGCATGTGGATTGTTTGGTTCTTATTATGAACCTGAGGCTGTCGGTCCGGGTAAAGATATTAATGAACTTAAGTTGTCGCCTTGTGCCTGTATGCAGATAGAAACAATCAAAAATGTTCCGGATTGGTTTTTGGAAACAATATAAGACAGAGGAAATGACTAATGGCTGAACAGCTTGGGGCAAATAATGTAAAGCAAAGATTGTTAACCGGCAGCGGCAACAGTGCTGCCGCGAAGCAGCGTGCAAAACATTTTCATCACAACGAAGACAGCATTGTTGTTAATGCCAGCGAAAGAAGATATTTGTGGACGGCACGTGCTTTTGCGGTGGTGGCAGCCATAAGTTTGTGCTGTAATTTGGTGTTGTTGCTCACGGTTTCAAATATTTTGCCTTTGTATCGTGTAGAACCTTATCTTTTAACTCTTTCCAGCAAAGAAGATCAAGTTTATAACGTTGTCCCTTATGTGCGCAATATGGATACGCAAAAGGTTATTACCGAGACATTTGTCAGCCAATATGTGTTGCTGAGAAATACCTTGCTACCGGACTTGGAGGAAATGGAATCACGCTGGAAAAGCGGGGGCGATTTGCAAGAAATGTCTTCGGATATGGTTTATCGTGATTTTATTAACAAAACCGGCAGAAAACAAATGCAACGTATGAAAAATGACGGATTAACAAGCAATGTTAAGTTATTGAGTGTTAATGAAGTGGAAAACGGAGCGTGGCAGGTTGAATACGAGGTTCAATATTTGTTGCCAAACATGATGAATCCGAAAAAAATGCGATATAGAGCCGGTTTGCGAGTGCAATACCAGAGAAGAGTGGTAAAATATAAGGAAAGACTGAAAAATCCGGTCGGATTTAAGGTTATATCTTATACAACCAAGCAGATTAATGAATAGGAAAAAAGAACATGAAAAAACATTTGTATCAAGTAGTTGTAACGACTGTAATGTTAATAAGTTCTGCGGCTTTTGCCCAACTAACCGAGACAATGGATCAATATGCCGAGCAATCGCAAGGTAATTATCAACCTATGAATATGGGATATGCCGGTTTTAATTCATCTTTGGGAATGATTCAGGAAGCATGGCTGGATCCGTTGCAGAATTTGGGTGAGGGACAAAGCAAACCGGCCTATTCCAAATATTATTGGTCTCCGGATTTGGTGCTGCCTATTCGTATTCGCGAGGGTATGATAACGGTTGTTAATTTTCCGGAATGGGAAGTATTGGATCAGGTGTTTGTCGGTGATAAAAAATATTTCAGCGGACAAATATACGGGCCTAATACTCTGATGCTTTATCCGACACCGGGGTCAACTTCCGTAGGAGTGGATACAAACGTGTTTGTTCAAGGTCGTTCCGGCAACAAATATGTATTTTATGTTAAAAGTGAAGGAATTAATACAGAGCGTTTGACCAATGCCATTATTGATATTGAAGTGCTTGGCGAAGATGGAGGAAGTCCCAGTAGTGCGACAGGTTCGTTAGGCGGTTCCGGCGGCGGACGCGGAGTAAGCAATGTTAATGCACTGCCGGGTGACGGCAAGTCGCTTGATGCCAGATATACTCGTCGTATTCAACGAGAGGATTGGCTGAAAAGTATACCGCTTGATCCGAGCAAGTTCCGTTTTGATATAGAAATTTATGTTCCGAATCCGGATGATGTGGTAATTGCACCGGAAAGAGTTTGGCGTGATGATATTTTCACTTATATTGATTTGGGCGAGAAAGCTTTGAATATGGTGCAACGTCCGATTGTTACCTTGATTGTTGAAAGAGTAGAAACCCCAATCGGTTTCAGAACAAAAGGACCGAACAATCGTCTGATTATCGTAGAAGGTATCGGAGATATGGTTATGCGCAGCGGTAAGCGTATGGTGTGCTTGAAATTACGCCGTTCTGATGAAGAGGGATTACAATATGTCAGCTATGCCGATGACGGCAATGATTGGGATGTTCCGCCGACAATTCCTGCCGGTAAAAAGGCAAAAGCCAAAGATGACGGCAAACCTACCGGAAATAATAATGTGTATGGTTCAAAAGGCGGATCTGATGACAGTAACGCTCCGGCCGGAATGATTCATGTTCCTAATTTTGCCGATACCGAAAGCGGCGGTGCCGGAGGTTCCGGTTCCGGAATGTCTTCAAGCGGTGCAGGTATGGGCAAAAATGCCGGCAATCGTGCATCAAATCGTGCATCAGGCTTAGATGTGGATTATTCAAAAATGACATCATTAAGTCACGCAACTGATTCTGATATGAAAAATCCGTATGCTTCGTATAAATACGGTTCGGCATTTAAGGGACAGGGCAAAGAAAGCCTTTCTATAGAACTCGGAACAGACGGAGATGTCAAAAAATTGGAGAATCTGTGGAAGGATTTGTCGGTTAAATATGCGGATCAGCTGGGTGGATATGAACCGTTTTATTCGGTAGATGCTCCGGCAGACGGACAAGGAAAGGAGTTGTTCCACTTGCGTGTAGGCCCGATTGACAGCCTTGACAGAGGTGATTCAATCTGTAGCAGACTCGGTCGCTCCGGAGTTTTCTGCAGCGTAGTCAGAATACAATAAGAAGGTAATATGAGTAAAGAAGCGTTAACACATTCGGACAGATATATTCGTAAGACCAACAGAATTATTTTGCTGGTAGGTATTATCAGTATGTTGGTGTTTTTGTTTGGTTTGGCTTTGATGTCTACTGAAGATGTTGAAGAAGAAAAACACGTAGATTTGGGCAATTCCATTACGGATGAAACCAGTTTTGATGTGGGAGCAAATCAGGATAACAGTAATGAAATTATTCTGGATGACGGTGAAGAAATTGAACGCCCGATAACACTGGAACCGAATCCCATAAACATGGGGCAGGTTGTTATCGGGACACCGGCGAACAATGTGTTAACAATCGGAACAAACAGTAAATCAGCCATTAAAATTATTTCGGTTGACTTGGAAGATGCGGCTTCTGAAGGTTTCAGCTTTGAAAACCATTGTAACGGAAAAGAATTACGTGCGGGACTTACCTGCACCGTTACAATGAATTGGTTGCCGAGTATGCCTTTTAATTTCCAAAATAATTTTAAAATTATTTGGCACGAAACAAATGTTGCCGATAAAGATGCCAAGCATGACGAAGTTCCTGTTTACGGAAATGCCGTAAAAAAAGATGAATGTAATTTTTGTGATAACGGAACGTCTGCCGCTGCGGAACAATCTGCCGGCAAAAATATGCGTTTGGCTATAGGTCCTGACGGTAGTGTCATCGGATATATTGATGAAGACGGAATTGTTCACGATTTCAACGGCAATGTTATCGGAAAGGTAAATTCCGACGGCTGGATTGTTGATAAAGACGGTAATATTATCGGTGTGGCATCAAACGGTCGCTTAATTATGGATGAAAACGGTAATGTTATCGGTTATGTTGATGCTGACGGTGTGGCTCATAATTTGGACGGCAGTATTATGGGAACGGTGCTTTCCGACGGAACGGTGGTTGATGAAAACGGAAAGACTGTAGGTAAGGCTATTGCAACCGGTTACGTTTATGATAAAGACGGTAATATTATCGGTCGTGTTTTGGAAGACGGAACGGTGGTTGATTTAGACGGAAATGTTATCGGACGAGTGGATGAAAACGGTAATGTCGTTGATTTTGACGGCAACATTATCGGACACGTGGCAAAAGCCGGAGAAGTTGTTTTTGATGACGAAGGAAATGCCATAGGTATTGTGGTTCCGGACGGCTCTATTTTAGATGAGGACGGCAATGTTGTCGGGTATATGGGAGATGACGGTAATGCCTACAAAAAGAATCTGATAGGGAAAAAAGGTGCTTCCGTTCAACTGGCAGTGGACAAAGACGGAAATGTAATCGGTTACATAGATGAAAACGGGGTTGTCCGTGATTTCAACGGCAATATTATCGGTCATGTGGATGAAAACGGTAATATTGTGGATGAAAACGGTAATATTATCGGTAAAGCCAGTGATATGTGGCGGGATTTAGCTCTTGATAAAGACGGCAATATTATCGGATATATAGATGAAAAAGGGCTGGTTCGTGATGCCAACGGAAAAATTATCGGTTATGTGGATGAAAACGGTAATATTATCGGTAATGCATTATCCGGCTCCCGATATGATGTGCAGAAAAAAGGTAATTCGGCACGTTTGGCGTATGATAAAGACGGCAATGTAATCGGTTACATAGATGAAAACGGGGTTGTCCGTGATTTCAACGGCAATATTATTGGTCATGTGGATGAAAACGGTAATATTGTGGATGAAAACGGCAATATTATCGGCACTGTCAATGGTCATCCGGATAAGTGGGTTGATTTGGTTTTAGATTCCAAAGGCAATGTTGTCGGTTATGTTGATGAAAATAAAAATGTGTATGATGAAAACGGCAACCTGATAGGCATTATGACTACCGACGGAAAAGTTTATAACTTTTTTGATAATTTAATCGGGCAGACAAACGAAAATAAGGAAGTTGTTGATGATAACGGTAATGTTTTGGGTGTTATCAGCGGATATGGTTCGTTAGCCAAAGACAAGGAAGATAAAACAATCGGATATATCGGAACAGAAAAAGTTGCCATCGGTCTTAATAAAGAGGTTGCCGGATATGTTGACGGTAACGGAGTTTTACGCGATTTTTCCGGTGCGGAAAAAGGTGTATCAATGGGAGAATACCCATTAATTGTTTCTTTGCAAAGACAAGTTGTCGGATATGTTTATGAAGATAAAGCTTTTGATTTCAGCGGAAAATTATTGGGAACAATAGAAGGCTCCACCGTTAAAAATAACAGCAATATGGTTGCTCAGGTGGTTGATACCGAACAGCTTTTGAAAAATGACGAAGGTAAAGTGATTGCGTATACACAAAAAAGTTATGTTGTATATGATGCCGATAATGCAATAATGGGTTATGTTCGTGAAAACGGTAATGTTTTTAATGAAACCGGAGAAGAAATAGGTTTAAGAGGCAATTATGTTGATTTAGCTTCTAAAATAGGTCGGAGAGAATTGCATATAGGATATCAGAAAAATGATATGTTTGTTCCTTTAGATGACGAAAATTCAGGTGATTTCCTCGGATATAAAGGAGATTTGGTGCGATTGGCTTATGATGAAAACGGCAACGTTATCGGATACATAGATTCTGATGGAAATGTATATGATTTTAACGGTAATCTTATCGGACAAGTGGATGAAAACGGTAATATTATAGATGCCGACGGTAATGTAATCGGTAAAGCCGGTAAAATTGTTAATTTAGCTTTAGATGAAAACGGTAATATTATCGGGTATGTGGATGAAGACGGGATATTGCGAGATATCAACGGTAATATTATCGGGTATTCTACCGGCAACGGAAAACTTTATTCTCTCGGCACAACCAAAATAGGTTCTCTTCTTAATAAGGAATTGATACCGATAAATCCGGAAGGAATGGTTCTCGGAACGGTAAATAATCGTGGTGAAGTAGTGAAAGACAAAAAAGTTGTCGGCCGTATGCGTCCGAACGGATTGGTGTATGATAAGAAAGGTGAAAAAGTTGTCGCAGTCGGTATATTACCGGGATTTATTGCCGGTTGGGGTTGTGATTTTGAGGGAAAATTAGGCAAAGACGGTGTTGTTCGTTATGCCGGATCCGAAGTTGATTATCGTATATATGCCGACGGAACGGTATGGCGTCCGGATGGAACATTTGCCGGAAGGACAATGATTACCGGCAACGTTTATGATGATGAATGTAATTATTTGGGAGCGGCTGCCGCAGACGGTATTGTTCGTGATGCAAACCGCAAACCTATCGGATGCATTAATCCGGACGGTAAAGTTTTGGATTTGGAGGATGCCAGAGTTATTGGGCATACGGTAACAAATAAAAATGTTGTTTCTCATAATTATACCGAAATCGGCAGACTTGATAACAGAGGGATATTGCGTGATAATAAAAATAACCCTGTCGGATGTATGAACTCTAATAATGAAGTGTTTGATAAAGACAGGTCTTATTTGGGATTTGTTCCTGACGTAAAGTATGCGTTTGATTTAAAAGGCAATATGCTCGGAGTTTTTGATATTGCCGGAAACCTTAAAATAAAAGGAGTAAACAGACCGCATTTATTTGTAAATAATTTGATAGCGGATGGAGATAATAATATTATCGGCTTTGCATCTCCGAGTATTAATGTGATAACAAACTCCGAAGGTAAAATTGTCGGAAATTTGTTCCCGAACGGGCGTGTTTATGATAAAGACGGTGCATCTGTCGGCATAATCAGCGGTGACGGTTTCGGAATTTATAATGATGAGATTGGTATCAGTGTGCCGCTAAAACAAGTTGTTGATATGGACGGTAATGTTGTCGGTTTTGTGAACTATGATATGTCGGTAATCAATACAAAGGGTATTGTTGTCGGCAAAGTGAACGGAAAAGGGCAGATGTTTGATGCCAAAAACAGACAAACGGGCGGAATTGTGAAACAAGGCGGCGCAAGAGGTTATAACGGTGTATTTTTGGGATATATTACGGCAGACGGAAACGTGATAGAAACTCAAAATGTTAAAAACGGGCAGGATAACGTAATTAATCGCGGCGAAATAACCGGTAATTATGTCCCTGACGGACATATTGTTCGCAGCGGCAGTCTCATCGGAGAAATGGTTCCTTCGGCTGTAGTGATTGATTTATTCGGTAAATATGCCGGCTATTCAAACCAATTCGGAGAGATTTTGGATAAAAAAGGGCAGTGGGTAACAAACTTTTTACCGGGTGATGTTAACAACAGCAATGTAAGCGTTGTTCCGCGCGGAGCCGTTATTGATTATGCCGGTTCAATAATCGGTATTGTGCTGCCTAACGGTCAATTTTTGGCCAGAAATAATGAAATAGGCGGCTATGTGTTGCCGGACGGAAAAGTTATTAATAATGACGGTAAGTTGCTTGGAGAAACAATCAGCGGTGATATTGTTATAGGTAATGACGATAAGGTAAAAGGTTTTGTTGACTACGAAGGAAAAGTTATGCAAAACGGTTCGCAAGTCGGAAAAATGCTGACAGATGATTTGGCGGTTGACAATAATAACAATGTGTTGGGACATGCTTTTGATATCGGCAATACAATTCTTTCAAACAAAGGAGAATATATCGGGCGTTTGACTTCTACCGGAAAAGTTTTGGATGCGCAAAATAACGAGATTGGTTATGTTAAAAGTAACGGTTCATTTATTGATGGTGATAAGAATGTTGCAGGATATATTTTACCTGAAGTTGCCAAGAATCGGAGGAACTAAAGAATGAATAAAATTACAAAAATAGCAAAATTTTTTGGTTTATTGGCAATTATCGGAGTTTCGCAAAATGCAGGTGCAGCCGAAATAACGGCCGTTGATTTTTATGGCAAAGTGTTGGGACAAGTAATTTCTACCGGTATGGTTATCGGGCCAAGCGGTGAAAATATCGGTTCAATTACGGCAGATAGTTTTGTGATAAACAGTTCCGGTGAAATAATCGGCGGTGTTATCCCTCAAGGTATTGTGATTGGTAATGATAATAAACTTTTGGGCAAAATTTACGGCGACGGTGTTGTGCGCAGCTTTACCGGAAAAGATTTAGGTAAGGCATTGCCGAACGGTTTGGTTGTTAACGGTAATTTTGATATTATCGGAACGATTTTGTTTCCGGGGTTGATTTATTCTGATGAAGGCTCTATTGTCGGGCGAATGACCGGCTCCGGTTCATATACTGATTTGGACGGACGAGAACTCGGATTTGTCTCGGCAAACGGATATGCTTACCGCCGTGAAGGAACGGATTTTGTGATTGACGGACGCTTAATGTCATCCAAAATGGTTGTTTCGCTTGACGGAAGGTTTATGGGAAGTATTGCCCCTTCCGGTAAGGTGATTGATTTTGAAGGTAAGGAACTCGGTAATATTCATGCCAACGGATTTGTTTATTCGGCAGAAGGTAAGGTAATCGGACGTATCGTGGCTTCGGGGTTTGCTTTTGATTTGAACGGCAAATACCTTGGCTTTGTATCCTACAACGGAGCAGTTATGGATGGGGACAAAGAGATAGGTCATTACCGTGCGGATGGAAATATTGTTGATTCGGAAGGTAAAGTTATCGGCACGGTAGTCAGTGCCGCTGCAACCGCAAATGATAAGGCCGGAAAATATCTCGGTCGTGTTTTACCGACGGGAAATGTGGTTAAAGGCAGCGATATTGTCGGTAAAATAGGAGCCAGAGGAAATGTATATAATGACAAGGGAGAACAAATAGGAAATATTGTTTCTCTCGGACCTGTTTATAACGCATTGGGCAAATTAAAAGGAGAAAGCCTGAGTAACGGCACCGTGGTATCATTAGGCGGGAGCAATATCGGTTATATGATAGGTTCGTATGCTTTTGACACTAACGGATTGATGCTTGGCAGTTTGAATCAAAACAAAATTGCATTCAGCAGCACAAATACACCGCTCGGTGTTGTCGGTGTGAGCGGAACGATTAGTAACGGAGCAGAAAAAAACAGTGTTTCTCCGTATGGATATATTTATAATTCGGACGGGAAGATTTCCGGTCAGTGCATGAATATTCAGCCGACATACAGTTTGGCCGGCAGTCTATATTCGTATATTGCTCCTGATGGAAATTTGTATCGTGGTTTGGAAAACGTTAAATTAACCATGAACGGAATTTTAATGAATAAAAACGGTTATGCCGGCAGCACTGTCGCTTCTTACTTTGATGTCGGTTTTTCGGCTCCTTTGGGATTTGAAACGGCAGATAATATTATCTTAAACGACAAAGGAGATAAAACATATAAAGTTATTCCGCAGAATTATGTTGTTCCGTATGTTAATGATGAAGATCAAAGTGTTATGCCGGTTGTCGGATATTCCGGAAATGATGTGGTTGCCGTAAGTATCGGCGGTGATTTATTGGGATATGCCGATAATCAGGGAAATGTAACTGATTTAAATCGCAATGTGTATGGAAAAGTGATTAATGACGGCTATGTCGCAGATAATTCAAATTCGGTAACCGGACGTTTGTTACCGTTTGTCAGTGTGATTAATGACAAATGCAATGTTATAGGCGTGGTTAACGGTAACGGTGATGTTGTTAACGGCCGTGAAATTATTATCGGGCGTATGATTACAAACGGTCAGGTAATATCAGATGTCGGAAGCTACACCGGTTATACGGTTTGGGAAAAAGGCTTAATAGATTTTGACGGTAATTATTCCGGTGTTGTTGTGAACGGCAGCGGTATGGACTATGAAGGACGAAATATCGGCTGTATCAACAGACAAGGTGTGATTGTTGATGGTGATAAACATTGGAAATACGGTGTCATTCGTCAGACTCCGGTAATAGATTCCGAAAATCAGATAATTGGTCAGATTTTGGCGGATGGAACTGTTGCTAACGCAAAAAGTAAAATTATCGGTTATGTTCAACCAAACGGCAATGTGGTGTCAAAATCTAAAAAAACTTTGGGACAAGCAATGCGCTATAAAGTTGCTTTTAATAACGAAAACCGCTTTATCGGTATGGTGCAAAATTCCGGTGCCGTTATGGGGCAAAACGGCGAAGTTGCCGGTTGGGTTAATTTTGACGGTAGTGTTGTAGACAAAGGAGAAACCATAGGTTATGCGTTGTATGATTTTTATGTGTATGACAATAATTTTACCGTATACGGTTATTTGACCAAGGATGGCGTTGTTTTGAGCAGTGTCGGCAGTAAATTGGGAGAAATTGAACATGGTTTTGTGGTTAACCGAAACGGTGAAGTTGTAGCACGCGGGAATCGTGATTACACAATCAGAGATGCCAGTTTGAATACTTTGGGCGAATTGGCGCTTGACGGTAATGTTGTTGATTATGAGGGTAAAAATGTAGGTTATCTGGCCGAAAACGGTGTAATAAAAAATTCTGCCGGAGATGCTGTTGCTCAAGCATATTTGCTGCAATATTACACACCGACAATTAAGCAAACAGTTCAAGAAGAAGACTGGGCAGACAGACGTAAAGTCGGTGTTCAGGAAGAAGTAATAACAACGGATAAGCCAAAAAAGCAGGAACAAACAATAACAGAAAAAATCAGTGATATGAGCCGCCGAATTATCGGTATTGCATTGAGTCCGGACGGTGATATTTTGGGTGATATTTATGAAGATAATACGGTGTTGGATTCTTCCGGAAAACAAGTCGGATACCGCACTCCCGACGGTGTTATCGTAGATATGGATTACAATCCTATCGGAATTGAGGAAATCAAAAAAACATCTGCCGACACAATGTTTATTCCGGCCGGAGCTTTCGGTAACGGTAATGCCTACGGTATAGGTTCTCATCCTTCAAATTTGGGACCCGGAGGCGGTTACGGACAAGGTGAAAGATATTCTCCGGAGCGGGTTCAGGTTCTTTCGCAGTTGCAACAACGTCGCCGTAGCGGTTTTGCCGTGGGTTCTTTGGGCAAGGTGGATATGAAAGATATGGCAAGCTTTACCGGTTATGAAGAAGACGGTTGGTGGCCTAATAAAAATATTTCAAGCTGGCGTGTGGATATGAGCGAAATGATATTACAGGATAAGCCTATACCTGCGGTATTAGCGCGTTCGGTTTATGCTTCGGATAATATGGGCGAAAATATACCGATTACGGCTATTGTAGAGCGCAATATATATGCAGAAGACGGACGTAATATTATCATACCGGCGGGCAGTAGGGCAATCGGAGCCTTGGCCGGAACAAATTCAACCGGAGGTAACACCGGAGGAGCTGTTAAAATTGGTATAACATGGCGGCGTTTAATTCGTCCGGACGGTTCGCAATTTTTGTTTAGTAATGCCCAAACGGCAGATGCTCAAGGTCGTGCCGGAGCTATCGGATATTTAGACGAGCAGTTGTTGAAAAAGTATTCTACTCCTTTGATGACAACAATGCTTGAGAGTGCTACATCATATTTTATTGCCGCCGGAAAAGGTTCATCTACCACAGACGGAACAACCACAACCAGTTCAAAAAGTAAGGCTGCTGATGATGCTCGTGAAAACTTTTTGAATCAAATGGGGCAGATTTTTGAAGATATTGTTCGTGAAAAAGCAAATATTCGTGCTGTTACATATATTCCTGCCGGAACGAGAATTATTATCTTTCCGAACGAAGATTTGTGGCTTAACAGTATAGAACGCTCAAAGAAAAAGTCGTCTTCGGGCAAAGATGATGAAGACGGTGGCGGCGGTAACAACGGTTTAACGGAAAAGAATCCTAACAGCGGAGGGACTTCCGGCGGTGGTGCCGTGACATACGATGGCACAATGGATGAGAGTGTTGCGCCGGCAACTTCTTTGACTGAAGGAAATCCTAATGCCAACAGACGGCGTCAGCAGGCACCGACGGGAACAGCTCCGGCTTCTACCGTAAGACAAACGGCACCGGTTAATCGTTCAAACCAAGAAACAAGTGCTGTTCCGGATTTGTTGTAGCAGGAGGTTAAAATGAGTGATTTTTCGGTATTAGAATCTGTTTTAAGACCATTATCTTATTGGTATACCCAAGATAATTTGGAAGAAGTTGCCATAAATCGCTCAGGGCAAATTTGGCTGCGTATGCGTGGAAAAAGAGCACATCCTTGGGTGATGTATAAAGATGAAAAACTGTCAAAAGAGTATTTGACGGATATGCTTTACATTATTGCCAACACGTATGAGATGAATTTTGATCCGCTCGGAGGTTCACCGTTTGTTTATGCAACATTACCGGGAGGGCACCGTTTTTCGGCGGTTTGCGGTAAAAATGTGATGTATGATAATGACGATTTGACAGGCGGTATTGCACTGACTATCAGAATCCACGCCGACGAGGTTGCGTTCGGCTTGGAAGATTACGGTATGAAACAAGGTCAAGCCTTGAAAAAGCTTAATCCGCTGAAAGATATTAAAGTTCCTGATGATGCTTATGAACGCTTGCTGCTTTATATTAAACGCGGTGAACATATTTTGGTAAGCGGTGCAACATCTACCGGTAAAACAACGTTTTTGAATAACCTTTTGAAAATTTTGGATATTCATAAACGCATCATAACGGTGGAAGATACGCGCGAATTGATTGTTCCGCACCCGAACAGAGTGCATTTGGTAATGTCCAGAACAAGCCAAACCAATGATGTTACTTATGCCGACATCATTGACTTGGTTGTGCGTTTTACACCTGATGCCATTATCGGCGGCGAAATTTCTACCAGTAATGCCAGCGGTATTTGGCAGCTCATGGGTTCCGGTCACGATAACTGTTTTGCCACCATTCACGCCGAAAGTTCGCAGGAAGCCTATTTGCAATTTATTAAGCGTATTATGGTTTCTACCAATGGTGCCGTAAATACGGAGCAAACTTTAGACGAAATGCGCCGTAAACTTCATGTTGTGCAAATTGGCCGTGTCGGCAATACTCGTGCGATTGTTGAGGTTGTTTAAATTATTCAAAAATCCACTCAATACGGTTTTCAAAGTCATCTGAAGTAGCCTCATCCGCTTCTTGCATGGTGTAGCGAAGCTTTATTTTTTCGCATACTTCATTGTAATTGCGGTATGCGACATAGTATCCTTCCGCACATTCTATGCCTTCACCGTTTGTCGGACGGTTGTTGCAATTTTTTCCTGTCCAGTAATATTTTGTTCCGGTGCATTGGGGTTCTTCGGCAAGTATTACTTTGTTGCTCAAGTCGGCAGTGAGGATGGTATCAGAGTTAGTGCTTGATAGATAGGTATAGTTTTTAAGTAGTTTTTTAACGTTATCGCAGTTACTTCCCTTGCATATTATTTGCAATTTTTCCGGCCAACTTCCAACGCTTAAAGATTCTACACTCGTGATTGAGTCGGGAATTATGATTTTGGTGAGATTTTCATTCCACGCATAAGCGGAATAATTTAGTTTGGTCAAAGATTCCGGTAATTCAATAGAGGTAAGAGAATGATTAAATTCCAGTGCGGCACGCCCAATACCCGTTACGGTGTTATCTATTTTAATTTCTGTTGCTCCGGTCATAGATAAAGAGTCGGAACCTATATACGAAATTCCCTGAACTTCAATAGATTTTATCTGGCTGCGGTAATTTCTCCAAGGCAAAATGGTATCTCGTTCTTCTCTGGTGTAATCACGCATTTTTCCGCTGCCTGAAATGACAAAATTTCCTTTGTCGTCAAGAGTTGCGGTGCAATCATCACCGCATGTCCATGTGCCGACAATTTCGGCATTGGCAAGATTAGAAAAGCAAAAAGTCAATATTAAAAGATTAAGCAGTTGTTTCATTTTTAACATCCTTTGTTATCGTTAATAAAAAAACCCGTTTAAAAAGACGGGCGGATGTTCAGAAACCGTATATCATCAAACGGCTCAGCCTATTTGGCATAGCCTTATTTGGCTGACATCCGCACAAAATATACGAACACCAGCGCTGATAAAGCCGCATATTATGCGACTGATGATATATAGGGTTCTGACGCCCTGAAGTGCGTTTATCCCGCACTCCGGTTTAAATTTAACAAAGTTTTGGCGGATTGTAAAGGAGATAATTAAGTGTTTTTGAGCGCGAGAATTTCTAATTCTTTGAGTTTATCGCGATACACCATAGCTTGCTCAAATTCCAGATTTTGAGCCGCTTCTTTCATCAATTTGGTGTATTCTTTAATTTTTTTATCAATGTTTTTGATTTTTTCTACGTCTTGAGTATCGTCTTTTACGAAATCTGTTTCCGTCATGGCTTTTAAAGTTGATGAAATACTCTTTTTTATGGTTTGCGGGGTTATTCCGTTTGCAATGTTGTATTCTGTTTGTTTTTTGCGACGGCGGTTGGTTTCATCTAAGGCGGTTTTGATGGAATCGGTTATTTTATCCGCATAAAGAATAACACGGCCTTCGGCATTGCGCGCAGCTCTGCCGATTGTTTGTATCAGCGAACGGGTTGAACGCAAAAATCCTTCTTTATCGGCATCTAAAATAGCCACCAGCGAACATTCCGGAATATCTAAACCCTCTCGCAAAAGATTAATGCCGACCAAAACATCAAAAATGCCTAAGCGTAAATCTCGTATTATTTCAATGCGCTCCAAGGTATCAATGTCAGAGTGCATATAACGAACTTTAACGCCGTTGTCATGTAAATAATCGGTTAAATCTTCGGCCATTTTTTTTGTTAAAGTGGTCACTAAAACACGCTCACCCTTTTTGGCGGTGGCACGGCATTCTTCCATTAAATCGTCAATTTGATTTTCTACCGGACGAACAATACATAACGGGTCGGTTAGTCCGGTCGGGCGGATAACCTGTTCGGAAAATACCCCCTTGCTTTGTTCCAATTCCCAATCGCCCGGAGTTGCCGAAACAAAAATTGTTTGCGGGCGCATTTTATCCCATTCCTCAAACTTGAGCGGACGATTATCTAAACAAGACGGCAAGCGAAAACCATATTGTGCCAGAGTGGACTTGCGGTTGAAATCGCCGCGATACATTGCTCCGATTTGCGGCACCGCTATGTGACTTTCATCAATAAACAGCAAAGCATTTTTCGGAAAATATTCAAACAATGTCGGCGGCGGTTCTCCGGGATTGCGTCCGGTTAAATAACGAGAATAATTCTCAATGCCCTTGCAGTGTCCGGTAGTGTCCATCATCTCTAAGTCAAAATGTGTCCGCTGCTCAAGACGTTGAGCCTCCAGCAACTTGTTTTCACGTTTAAATTCATCTAAACGTAAGGCTAAATCTTCTTTAATATGCGTCATGGCTTGAGAAAGCGCCGGACGCGGTGTGACGTAGTGATTTGCCGGATATACGGTAATTTCATCAAGTTGGCGAGTTTTTTTGCCGGTCAAAACATCAAATTCATAAATTTCTTCCACTTCATCTCCAAAAAAAGAAACACGCCATGCGCGGTCTTCATAGTGAGCGGGAAAAATATCTAATGTGTCACCGTTAACGCGAAAAGTTGAACGCACAAAATTCACACTGCAACGCTCGTAAAGCAGGGCGGTTAATTGGCGATTTATTTCATGAATATCTACAATATCACCGACTTTAATTTGAAAAACCATGGATGAATATGATTCCATGCTCCCCAGACCATATATACATGAAACCGAAGCAACAATGATTACATCCCTTTCCTCTAGGACGTTACGTGTTGCTCCGTGACGCATACGGTCAATTTGTTCATTGATGGCAGAATCTTTTTCAATATATGTGTCGGTTTTGGGAATGTATGCTTCCGGCTGATAATAATCATAGTAAGAAACAAAATATTCTACGCAGTTGTTCGGAAAAAATTCTTTCATTTCCGCGTAAAGCTGTGCTGCCAAAATTTTGTTCGGTTCCATAATAAGGGCCGGACGTTTGCATTGTTCAATGATTTTTGCCATCGTAAAAGTTTTGCCGGAACCGGTAACTCCGAGCAGAACCTGATTGCGCTCGCCGCGTTCAATTCCTTCGCACAATTCCTTTATGGCCTGCGGTTGGTCTCCCGATGGTTGAAAAGGACTTTCAATTTTAAATTCTTTGTTCATTTTTATAAGGTGTATCCGAAATGATTGCGCAAATATTTACGTAATTCTTCTTTGTTTTGAAGGCTTTTTTCGGAAAGAATAACCGGTGTCGGCAATCCGTTTTCTTTGGCATATCTGATATCAGACAAATTAAGCCGTCTTACTAAATCACGAATCTGATTTTCAGAATATTGTTCAAATAAGGTGTCAATATATGCTTCATTTTGCGGAACCGTAGAGGCCATTTCTTTGTATTGGGATATCTCTTGGCAAACTCCGGAGCTTGTCGCAAATAAAAGAACTATGAAAATACTGACAAATAACTGCATAAAAATTCTCCTAATCTGTTCCCAAAATATCAACGGTATTGGTTATTAAATTACTGATATCAAGACCGGTAACACTCTCAAAACCGCCCATCATTTTTTTGAATGAGCGACTGATAGGGTCGGCACTGTTTTTCACTGCATTATAATTTTGCACCCAAGCGGCACGATATTTTTTCGGAACATCCGTAATTTTTTCATTATAGCTTTCCGGAATTTTGTATCCCATATTACGCAAATGATCTAACATCACAATCATATTGTGTCGGTTAACTTCCGGAGCCACAGGTTCGCCGGCATCACTTGAACCCAAATAAGTTCCTTCTCCGATATAATTAAGTTTTCCGTGCTGTCCGCTGCCCCGCCACGTGCGAATATTACTTTTATCGCGAGCTCTCGCCCATGGGTCAACAGGTGTTATAGCACTGTCGGAATAAACCGGAGCGGTTGTTGTATCGGTGGAAATTTGGGCATCTCCGAAGACACCGCTGTTTGGTGACGGCGGCTGTGCTTTCCACGGATTAGCCGGTAATCCTTCCGCATTTGCAAAGTTTGCTAAAATGCAAAAAGCAACAACAAAAAGGGGTAATATAAATTTATTCATTGCATCCTCCTGCTGATCATAAGCAAGTATAACATAAAAATAATGAAAAATACAGTTACAATATTGTGAAATTTAGGCTACCCGAAAATAGTTTCTTTTAAGCGCTTTAAGGTTGCCTGCGCATACGGTCTGGCTTTAGCCGCGCCGTCTGCCAAAAAGCCCTTAACTTCGTCGTAGTGTGCCATATAGTAATCGTATTTTTCTTTTTCTTCTTTTGTTTTTTCTAAAATCTCGTTAAGCAGCATGCCTTTAATATGTCCGTATCCGAGCTTGCCGTTTCTTAATCCTTCGGCCATTTCTTCGGCTTTTTGCGAATCGGCAACACACTTATATATTTGATAAACTATTACATCATCCGGATTTTTAGGTTCTTCAATGGACTTGCTGTCCGTAACTGTTGCATAAACAGCTTTTTTTGTTGTTTTTTCATCTTCAAACAAAGGAATTACGTTGTTATAAGATTTACTCATTTTGCGCCCGTCTATTCCCGGAATAACGGCGATATTCTCTCTGGCATAATACTGCGGAAGCTTTAGGAGTTCTTTGCCGAAATAAGCATTTATCGCACCGGCAATATCGCGAGCAATTTCCACGTGCTGAATTTGGTCTTTGCCGACCGGAACAATGTCGGTGTCCATTGCTAAAATATCTGCGGCCATCAATGTCGGATAGGTAAACAACCCCATATTCACACCGTCGTCTGCCGGTTTATTTTCGGCCAGATTTTTTTCTACGCAAGCTTTGTAAGCATGTGATTTATTCATAAATCCTTTCGGTGTAAAGGCATACAAAATTGTGGTAATTTCATGAATTTCCGGAATATCCGCCTGACGATAAAAATAATCTTTATCCGGTTGCAGACCGGCAGCCAAATAAACGCAGGCAATTTCTTTTATTTCTTTTTGCAAAAGCTCGGTATCCTTTACTGCGTTTATGGCATGATAATCAGCAATAAAAAGACTGAATCTTCCGGCCTGACGAGCAAGCTCTATGGCAGGCTTTATTGCTCCCAAATAGTTGCCTACATGCGGTTTTCCGGTTGGTTTTACACCGGTTAAAATACTTTTTCCCTCAAACATAAAATTTCCTCATAAAAAATTAGCATTGCAGACAGCATACACCGGTTATTCGGCAAATGCAAATTTTTCATGCCTGATGTTTATAATATGTAGAAAATAGGATAAATATAACAACTTCATATATTTTTCTTATAATTTTCTTGATTTTTCTTTTTATTTATGATATTTTTCTTGTGATTAATAAGTAAAAGGAGAAATAAAATGAGTAAAACAAGAGAAATAGGAGAAGATTTGTATCAAAGAATGCACGGATTTAAGCCGGTGCGGAGAGTAGAAAGAAAACGAGGCCGAAGCGAATGGTATTACTTAGATCCGCGTTATGATAACGAATTACATCAAATAGATGTGGTAAACGAAAATTCACCGAATCCGCGCATAAGCGGTATTGTTGCGGATGATATGGATAAAAATCCGCAAGATTATTATATTTGGCGAACGAAGGGAGATGATAAAGTGCGCGCGAGGATAAAAACAACCGCTGCTCCGGTTGTTTTTACCGCAAGCGGCGAAGTTTTGTTAATGAGTAAAGGAGGTGTAAACCGACTGTGACGAATTTACAAAACGAGTGACCGAAGCGAAGTTAATGATTGCAAACGAAGTGTAGCAAGAATTTACGGAGCAAGAAGAAACACGCCGAGCGAGAAGGTAAGATTTTTAACTGGCATGTCCCTCCTGAAGGTGGCGCAAGGATAAAAACAACCGCTGCTCCGGTTGTTTTTACCGCAAGCGGCGAAGTTTTGTTAATGAGTAAAGGAGGTGTAAACC
>JAFUTN010000023.1 GCA_017484225.1 Alphaproteobacteria bacterium | reverse complement strand
TAACAATAAACTCCGTTCCTGAAACAGGAGATCTTTGTTCAAGGAGATTGCGACGGTCGTTTCACTCCCTCGCAATGACGTTTCCTACCTTACGGTCATTCCGAGGAGCGTAGCGACGTGGGAATCCCTCAAGATGACGGCGGATATTTTTCACTCAAAAATCCACTCAATCATATTTTCATTGTCGTTGCTGGTTGCCGCGTCTGCTTCCGGCAGGGTGTAACGGATACGGCTGCAGTAGCCGTCTAAATCTACACACACCGGACAGCAGGTGCGCTTAGATACATCCGGTTCGCGCACACATTCTACACCGTTCCAATAAAAATTCGTGGAATCACAATGTTGTTGTTCAAGAGCAAATAAACGATCTGATAAATCCATGTAAATAAACTGTTTATTCTTATAACCATAAGCGTAATTTTTGAGTAACTTATTAATTTTTTCGCAAGAGGTATTATTTCCCTTACATTCTATTGTTAAATTTTGCAACACAGCTAAATTTGTTCCAAATGATCTTAATATGGTATTTGAGAGCGTATCGGGAATTACTACTGAAGAAAGGCTGTTATTTTCAAAAGCAGCATCTCCTATAGTTTTAAGCGAATCAGGTAAAATTACAGAATCTAAAGAGTTAGAAGAAAAAGCCCATCCGCCAACACTTTCAATAGAATCAGGTAATTGAAGAACAGATATATGATTACCTGAAAAAGAACTTCCGCCTATTGATTTTACGGAATCACTAAAAGAAACATTTTGCAATCCCATAGACATAAAAGCCAAATCTCCAACATGGCTGATACCCTTTATATCCACCTCAGATATACTGTTCAAATAGTTGTCCCAAGGTCTGGTTTTAGCGTGTCTTCCGTTGTCGTCGTCAAAATAATAATCTATCATATTTCCGCCGCCGGAAATACTTAATTTTCCGTTTTCAATTTTCCAATCGCAATTATCACCGCATTTATCACAAGCCGTTATTCCGTCTTCTCTTACTCCGTTTATGCAGCTTACCGTTTCCGCCAACACCGGATTTACAAACATTAAGGTAAAAAAGCCGATAAATATTAAATGTTTCATCTCAAACATCCTCTTCATCTAAAAAAGTTAATAAAAAAGCCACCTAAAATGGTGGGCGGATGTTGACAAACCGTAAATTCAATTAAAAACGGCTCAGCTTATTAAGCCATTAGCCATATTCAGCTGACATCCGCACATACGAACGAAATATCAGCAAATGCCGAATGACGACATAATTGAATTTAAAGGGTTGTCACGCCCTGAAATGCGTTTATTTCACATTCTGAACTCAGATTAGCAAAAATGAAAATATTTGTAAAGCCTTTAATTTGTTTCTTATTGTAACTGCGCTTGATAAAGTGAGGCATAGATGCTGCCCGGCTTGTTGATCAATTCTTCGTGAGAGCCTTGTTCCACGATTTCGCCGTAATTTATTACCACAATCTTATCGGCGTGCCGCACTGTGGAAAGTCGGTGGGCAATCACAAATACGGTGCGGTCTTTCATCAAATTTTCTATTGCCTGCTGCACAATCGCCTCCGATTTGTTGTCCAGTGCGGATGTTGCTTCATCTAAAATTACAATCGGTGCATTTTTCAAAAAGGCGCGAGCTATGGCAACTCGTTGACGCTGACCGCCTGAAAGCTTGGAACCGCGTTCTCCGATAGGGGTGTCAAGCCCTAAAGGAAGTTCTTTAATAAAATCGGTTAAGCAGGCATTTTTCACAGCCTCGGCAATTTCATCTTCCGTCGCATCCAGTTTGCCCAGCAAAATATTTTCTCTGATTGTGGAATCAAATAAAAAGTTGTCTTGAAAAACGATAGCCATGTTATTGTGTAATGATTCTATGCTTAAATCGCGTAAATCGGTTCCGTCTATGGTTATTTTGCCCTTTGTTACGTCATAAAAACGCTCAAGCAGGCTGACCATGGTGCTTTTGCCTCCGCCGGAATTGCCCACAAATGCAATAGTTTCGCCTTTGCTTACTTTCAGATTAATGTCTTTTAAAACCGGTTTGCCGGTCAAATATTCAAAACAAACTCCTTTATATTCAATGCCTTTTTTTAATCCTTTTAAGATTTTCGGATTTTCTTTTTCGGTAATTTTCGGGGTTGCTTGCAGCAGTTCAAACACTCTTTCCATAGCCATTAATGCCAACTGCACACTGTTAAAGTTATTGCCGATACCTTTAATCGGATTATACAGTAAGACCAATGCGGCAATAAACGAAACAAAATTTCCTGAAGTGATTTGTCCGGAAATAATTAAGTAGCTTCCGAGCCAAATCACTAAAGCAATACCTAAAGACACTACAAAATGCATAAACGGCGACAACATTCCTGTCCGCTGAATAATTTTCATACCCAGACGGAATACGCGGTGCAATGTGTCCTTGATGCGGGCGGCTTGATAATCATACAAATTGTATGACGAAACAACTCTGTTGCCGCTGAATGCTTCGTTGTAGTGGGTTATAACTTCGGCGTTTGTTTCCACCATTTGCCTGTTCACATCTTTTATTTTTTTGCGCACATTTTTGAGCGGATACAGCGCAAACATCAAAACCACAACGGCAACAATGGCAAGTTGCCAAGAATTATAAAACAGCACAATGATTAATGAAACGGATGAAAAAAAACGAGTGAAAAACATTTTTAAATTTGTGAGTAGTCCGCTGCATGCCGCATCAACGTCATTATTAAAGCGCATAATCACGTTTCCTGAAGTATTGGTGTCAAAAAATCCGCAATCATAACTCATCAATTTTTCATACAAGCGAATTTTCATGTCATTGGCAATTTTGGAACCAACCCAAGTGTTTGTGTAATTAACCAAAAATGTTAATCCGCTTTGCAGTGCGCTGAATAAAATTATGATAATAGGTATCCAATATGTCGTGGAGTTTTTTTCTACCATAACCACATCCATATAAGGCTTTAAGGCCCAAGCAATAACGGCATCAAGCGCCCCGACCGGAATTGTCAGTGCAACGGCCGCAATCGCCTGCCACCAATAAGGACGCACATAAGGCATCATTTGCGCATAGTCATACACAAAATTTGTTTGTTTGATTTTATTTATAAGCTTGCGGAACATTGGGTATCCTTATTTCTGTTGACGGACAAGCATATCACGATTTTGTGTTTTGTAAATTGTTTTTGTAACGCCAAATAATGCCGAACATGGCAAAGTAGAGCAAAGTTTCGGCAGCTTCTTCCAAAATTTCGTTATCTATCGGCTTTTCTGCCAAGGTTGCCAAAACGGCGCCGACGGCAACAAAACATATATCCCATACGTAAATCGGAGCTGTTTGCAAATATTTTATAACAAAATTGTGGATTTTGGTTTTAAAGGCATAAAAAATAACATACAGTGCAAAACCGGCACGAATAATGTTGGCAATATATCCGTGAGGAATATTCTTCCAAGAACAATCGCTTCTGCTCATACCTAAATAGTCACAAACATAATATCTTCCCATGTTCAGCTCACGCGCAATCATCAACAAAATAATCATGGCTGCTAAATTGAACAGAGGCTTGTCTTGTTTTGCTCCCAATGCCGGATAAAAGCAGGCAATCAAAATTATTAACTGCAAATTTTCCACCCATCCGTCTTCCACAAAAAGTTGCGGATTTGCATACATAACAATCGGAAAAATTGTGGCTAAAATAACAAATTCCGCAATGTTGAACAGGTTAACCTGAAAATTCAGGCGTTTTTTAAAATCTGCAAGCAGTGAATATAAATTTTTCATGTTAGGTCCTTCTCTTTTCCTAAAAAATAGCATATTTGCTCGTGGATTAAACACTTTTATTTTGCGGGTGTGCATAATTTTTGCATCCGGTTGCTTGTTTTTTTTCGCCGGCTGATTATATATGCCGGTATGAAGATAACACATTACACATTTAAAGAAAAGTTGGAATTGGCGGAAAGCATTGTCACCATCATAATGTTTTTTATGGCGGTGTGGGGAACATTAGTGGCATTTGAACACAGTTTTTGGACTAAACTTGACCATGTTGTTGACCATTATCACCATGAAGCCGAAAAACAGGAAAAACTGATTCAGCGAGCGGAAAATCATGCTTTGGAAAAGCATAAAACAATCCATAATTGACAGCAAAAAAAATAGGTGTTAATCTCCCTTTTACTTTATTTGAGACGAGGGAAAAATGATTGAATTTGCCGAATTTTGTTTGCTTGTTTTACTCGGATTGCTGGTTGTTGCAGTCATTCTTGTCAGTGTGTTTTTTATATATTCTACGGTTTTCAGCGGTTTTATGAAACGTTCACCGTTTATTATTACCACCGGCGCAACGTATAAGGTGATGATTCCGGAAATGATTGCTAAAATAGAAGAATGCGAAAAAAAATCAGATATGAAAACACCGTTTAACATTATTGATGCCGGTTGCGGGATTGCTACTCTCTTGCTACCGTTGGCAAAAAAATTTCCGCAGCATAATTTTGTCGGCGTGGAAATCGGAATTATTCCGTATTTGATTGCCAAAATACGTGCTTACGGGTATAAAAATTTGCAAATTTTGCGGCAGGACTTATTTACAACCGACTTCGGAAAATTTAATTTTATTATATGCTTTCTGCTACCTAAAACTATGCAGGATTTATTCAATAAATGCAAAAAAGATATCAGCGATAAAACCGTGTTTTTTGTGAACAGATTTAAAATCAATGATTTACAGCCAAGCAAAAAAATAGATATCGGCGACAATTTTTCATATATTTACATATACGATTATTTACCGGAAAAAAGGAAATAATTAACAAATGATACAGAATCTGACCGTCGGAAATCCGCTGAAATTGATTGTTAAATTTGCCTTACCTTTGCTGCTAGGCAATTTGGTGATGCAGATTTTTCAACTTTCCGACATGATTATTGTCGGCAGATTGATTGGTGTTGAAGCGTTGGCAGCCGTCGGTTCCACTGCACCTCTGTATTTGGTTGTTTTGATGGTTACTTTTGGTTTTACCGGCGGGTTGACTATTATAACGGCACAAAGATTTGGAGCCA
Source organism: Alphaproteobacteria bacterium (assembly GCA_017484225.1). GTDB lineage: Bacteria > Pseudomonadota > Alphaproteobacteria > RF32 > CAG-239 > RUG410. The sequence continues at coordinate 5,772 of JAFUTN010000023.1, read as the reverse complement.
AAGATGAAGACGGAATTAGGCAATCTTCATATCATTGTCATTTGGCGGCGCTGGTCTTAAGTGTTACCGTTGCCACAATTTTAGGTGTTTTTTTGACTCCGTTTATGCGTATAATGAATGTGCCGGAACAGATTTTTGCCGATGCTTATAAATTTATGCTGGTTTTAACATTCAGTATGCCTTTAATCGTGTTTTATAATCTCTTGTCTTCACTTATTCGGGCGCTTGGCGACAGCAAAACGCCGCTGTATTTTTTAATATTTTCATCAGTGATTAATATTTTGCTCAACTTTATGTTTATTGCCGGTTTGCATTTGGGCGTTGTCGGTTCGGCACTCGGAACTCTGGTGTCTAACTTTATTGTTGTGATATTGTGCTATTGCTATATATGGCACAAATTTCCTGTTTTGTGGTATAATCAAAAAGCTTGGCATTATGATTCTGATGTAATGAAAATGCACCTCAAAATGGCTTTCCCGATGGCATTGCAATTTTCAATTTTGTCCTTCAGTATCGCAATAGTGCAGGGTGTTTGTAATTCTTACGGCGCAGATGTTATTGCCGCATTTGCCACCGCAACAAGAATTGAACAGTTTGCTACTCAACCTCTGATTGCCGTTGGTTTGGCAATGGCTACATTCTCGGCACAAAATTGGGGCGCGAATTTGCTCCGCCGTATCCGAACAGGTGTGCGTTACGGTATGCTGATAATTTTTCTTTTAAGTGCTGTCGGATTTGTTTTGGTAAGATATTACGGTCAATATGCCATTTCAGTATTTTTAGACGGCGAAAACGAAAAAATTGTCTCAATCGGTAAGCAATATTTACTGATAAGCACTCCGTTTTATTTGTTTTTGGGAACAATTTTTGTTTTCCGCAATACAATTCAAGGAACAGGAAAGCCGATTATTCCGCTGATTTCTTCTGTTTTAGAATTATGCTCGCGTGCTTTTGCCGCCATAATTTTATCTGAGCAATTCGGTTACGTCGGTATTTTTTATGCCGGTCCGGTAGCATGGATTGCCGCCGGAACTTTTGTTGCCTGCGGGTACTTTTATTACTTGCGCAAATGGGTTAAAACACCTTTACGCTGGAAACTCGGTGAGGTCAGTCAAAAATTGCGCGAAAACGGCCCGATGGACTAATTTTTAAAGAGCACTTCATGTAATTGTCGGGCGGCATTTTTGCCGGAGGCCACGGCCTGAACGGCAGTGGAAGAACCTGACAGGCAGTCACCGGCATAAATAATGTTGTCTGCCGGTTGTTTTGGCGTTGATGATTGTGTTCCCAAAGCCATAACTATAATTGCAAAATCAGGACGGGCCGTTTGTGTGTTTGGAATATCTTCCAATTTCCCGTCATCGTTAAATCTTGTTTTAACGGTGTAAGCCGTCAGAGTGTTATTGTTTTTTTCTATTTTTGAGATTCTTGTCATGGTTGTGATGTCAATCATGTTCTGCAACAGTGATGCGCGTTCATGAGCAGTGATGCGCATATCGCATAAACGGCGGCGCACAAACATTTCTACATTTTTTGCTCCGGTTTCACGAGCTGTTATTGCACAATCAACGGCAACGGCTCCGCCTCCGATAACGGCAACATTGCCGGAGGTAACATATTTTTGCGGGTGGAGCAGATATTCGTCATAATTGAGTGAATATTGTTCACCTTCAACACCAAGTTTACGGAATTGATTTTCTCCGGTTGCGCAAATCACGCCGTCGTAGCCTTGTTGCAATAACATTTGAGGATTTGAAATATCTGAACCCAAATTGATTTCAAAATTTGGGTATTGTGACAAATATTTCCATTCTGCCGTAATAATATTTTTGGGTAAACGCGATTCGGGAATCATATTTAATGCACCGCCGGCGGAAGGGCTTTTTTCATAAATACTGACGGCATATCCTAACTTTAAGAGAGTGGCTGCCGCACCGATTCCCGCCGGTCCGGCTCCGATAACGGCAATTTTTTTACCGTTAGGATTAATATTTTGTTTTTGGGGAGCAAATTTTTCGCGATATTTTTGTAAAATTGTTGCCTGAACTTTCGGAATATTAATAGGATTGTCAATTTTTGCCCGCAGACAGGCATTCATGCAAAATTTATCCGGACATATCAAACCGCAGGTTTCGGCAAGCGGATTTTGCTGCAGTATCATATTTGCCGCCTCATCAAAATTTTTGTTTTTAGCCGCAGCGATAAAATCATGCGGTGAACAATGTGCGGGACACGCCTGTTCACATGGTTTTGTTTTGCATTGCAGGCACTTTTCCGTTTCTGCATTAAATTGTGCCGGATTTAAGTATGAATTTTTCATAAAAGCCTCTCTTTAAAAGTTTTTAAGCCATAGTAACAGAAAAAATACTAAAAAAATACCTAATATTTTTGTTTTTCGGATTGTATTTCGCAAAAATGCTGTTATGATGAGGGCAAGTTGAAGTAAGAATGCGTAAAAATGTTAAAAAATATCAGTAAAAATATATTACGGTCACGTTTTGTTGAGGGAATAATCGGCTCTGTTGCTTTTTGGTATCTCAAATTTGTCGGCATGACAACGCGCTGGGAAGTCAGCGGTGTAAAAGAAACGTATGAAGCGCTTGATAAATACGGAAGCATGATTGTTATCGGATGGCACGGCCGCACTTTGGAAATGCCTTATTTCTGGAATAAAAAAAGCAAGCTGAATGCGTTGGTTTCGCCGCATCGCGACGGACGTTTGATTGTTAATATTTTACGCAAATTCGGGATAGGAAATATTGACGGCTCAACCGATAGGGATTCTGCCAAAGCGGCACTGTCCTTAATGAATAATTTGCGCCAAGGAAACAGTATAGCGATCATACCGGACGGGCCGCGCGGTCCGAGTATGACATTGGGAATGAGTCCGCTTTTTTATGCCCAAAAGTCCGGTAAGCCGATTATGGGTATCTCATATAGTATCGCCGGTTCTTATGTGGTCAAAAAAAGCTGGGACCACATGTTGGTGCCGTTTCCTTTCAGAAAGGGAATGTATACCATAACAAAACCGCTTATAATTCCGAAAGATGCTACGGCAGAAGAATTGGAAAATTATCGCCGGAAATTGGAAGATGAACTGAATAATGTAACATGGGAAATGGATAAAAAAATGGGTATTCCTTACATACCAAAAGGTAACAGCAAAAAAAGCCGAAAAGAAATCGGGTAGCAACGGAGAGGTAAAATGTTTATAGGAATTTACAACAATTTAGTCAGATTTTTATATCCGGTGCTGATAAAGCGCTATATTGAAAAACGCAAAAAAATGGGCAAAGAGGATGTTAAACGCTTTAATGAGCGTGTAGGTCGTCCGACAATGAAACGTCCCGAAGGACGTTTGGTGTGGCTGCACGGTGCTTCAGTCGGAGAATCAATTTCCATGTTGCCGTTGATTAATAAACTGTTGGAAATATATCCGGATATACATGTGATGGTTACAACCGGCACTACGACTTCGGCCGAAGTGATGGCAAAACGTTTGCCTGAAAGAGCATTTCATCAGTATTTACCGATAGATAATCCTGTTTTTACCACCCGTTTCGTGCGCCATTGGCAACCGACTATTGCGTTGTGGTTTGAATCTGAATTTTGGCCGGCCATTTTATCTACCATTAAACGCAAAAATATTCCGTTGATTTTGATAAACGGGCGGATTTCCAATAAAACTTTCAAGCGCTGGCAGCAGTTTGAATATATTATCAAAGAATTGCTCGGTTGCTTTAATGCTTGCTTGGGGCAATCGGAGGAAGATGCTTATCGCTTGCGTGTGTTGGGCGCAAAAGATGCTATGTGCTTGGGCAATTTGAAATATGCCGGACTTCCGATTCCGGTTGATGAAAACAAGAAAAAAGAAATTTTGAGCCAAATAGGCACAAGACCGTTATGGCTTGTCAGCTCAACCCATGATGACGAAGAATATAAAATCGGCAGATTCTTAAAAGAACTTCAAGAAAAACATCCGCATTTGCTGACATTGATTGCACCTCGCCATCCGCAACGCGGAGCGGAAATCAAAAAGAAACTGCAAGAAGAATACGGATTAAATGTTTCTTTGCGTTCGGCAGACGAGAAAATCGGTGCGCAAACGGATGTGTATGTTGCCGACACCATCGGAGAAATGGGAATTTGGTATGAAATTGCACCGATTGTTTTTGTCGGAGGCTCGTTAATTCCGCACGGAGGTCAGAATTTTATGGAGCCTTCTCGTTGCCGAGATGCCGTGATTGTCGGACCGCACATGCATAATTTTACGGATGCTGTTTCACGTGCAAAAAAAGCAGACGGTTTGATTCAAGTCAATGATGTGATTGATTTAATTGCAATGGTTGATCAATTATTATCAAACAAAGAGTTGTTGGAGGCCAAACAGAGTCTTGCTTATAACTGGGCAACCGGTGAGGCAAAAGTCTTGGACGGCATAGTTGAAAAAATTCAAGGATACATGGAAAATGAAGACGCCTAAGTATTGGCAATCAAACTCTCTTACTTCTAAAGTATTAAGTCCTATCGGCAAAATATACGGGGCTTTAACCCAGCTGAGGCTGAAATTGCATAAATCGCCGAAAGTTGAAATTCCGGTTATTTGTGTCGGCAACATAACTGCGGGCGGAACCGGAAAAACACCGGTTTCCATGTCGTTGGCGAAAATGTTGGTCAGTGATATATATCATCCGTTTTTTGTAACCCGCGGATACGGCGGAAAATTGCAAAATGTTTTGGTAAACCATAAAAAACATTCGGCAAAAGATGTTGGGGATGAACCTTTGTTGTTGGCTTCTCAAGCACCGGTTGTGGTGAATGCCAATCGTTATAAGGGAGCAAAAACAGCCATTAAGGAGGGAGCCGATTTGATTATTATGGACGACGGTTTTCAAAATCCGACACTTCATAAAGATTTATCGTTTTTGGTTTTTGACGGTCATTACGGCATAGGAAACGGAAAAATCATTCCGGCAGGTCCTTTGCGAGAAACGTTTGCTGACGGTATAAAACGTGCTGATGCCCTCATAATTCTGGGTAAGGATAAGCACAATTTGGCGGCAAAGAGCGGACTGCCGGTGTTCTTCGGTCATTTGGAAGCTACACATACAACGATTGATAGCCGGAAAAATGTGGTTGCCTTTGCCGGTATAGGACATCCGCAAAAGTTTTATCATACCTTAAAAGAGCAGGGATTTAATGTGGTGAAAACCATAGATTTTCCCGACCACCATTTTTACAGCCGCACGGAATTACAGAACATTGTGAATCAAGCCAAAATATTACAGGCGGAAATATATACAACCGGAAAAGATTACGTAAAAATTCCTAATTCTTTTCAGTCCGAAATAAAAGTGTTGGAAGTGGCTGTTGTTTGGGATAAACCGGACGAACTCTTGGATTTTATAAAAAAAAGAATTGCTCAAGAATAGAGTAGTTTTTTATTTTCTGAACTGAAAATATTTATTTGCAAAACAGATTAAATCTGCTATGATTAACTCATGGCAAGAGCAATTTTGCCAAGAACCCGAAAAAGGGGTTTGGAGCTTTGAACGGCTTTTATTCGTGTCAATGCTGTTTTTTTGCATTGTGTTTGAGTGTCTTTCGGCACGCTTTCCCCAATTATGAATGTGGTTGGGGTTATTGTCTTTAAAAAAACATTTTCAAAAATAAAAAAAGTCATAGAATAAGAAATCGGAGGGGTGCCGACGAGCTCCAGATAACTTAATAAAGTGTATCGTGTTGGGGTTAGGCACCCTCCGTCCCATGATT
>JAFUTN010000022.1 GCA_017484225.1 Alphaproteobacteria bacterium | reverse complement strand
GATATTCATACAGTGATGAAGAATGGACATCACTTGTAAAAGGTTGCGACCTAACCGTGACAGTTCCGTTGCGATGATAATATCATCTTGTTTGATTTTTTTGAGTAATTTTCCGAGTTTTCTTTCATCTAAACTTTTGCGGGAGGAAATTGTTTCTTCAATCCATTGGTTAATTGTAAGGTTATTGTTGTTGGCAAACTGCTCTATTTCAAAGCGTTGATTTTCATTGTTTTGTTTATCGGTGGAAGTGCGTATATATCCGTAAATCATAGTCAATCCTTTTTAAAATATTTATCAAAGAATCAACAATTTATAGTAAAAAATGAGTATTGAAAAAAAAAGGAACAATTTAATTCAATATAAAAAATTGTGTTTCCGGAGTCAATAATGAATTTAAAAAATGTGTTGGAAATTATTGTCGTTACTGAATTTCAGGCACATTCCTCTTGTTAATAAAATTATCCACCAAAATATTGTAAAAAACCGTTCGCTTTTTCGCAAGGTTGATAGTGAGCAATAGACGGTAAATGCGCCACCGTAGCCAAGGCGTAGAACTATTTATAAAAAGGAGTTTTATTATGATTTCTACAGCAACGCAAAATGGTAGCAGAGTTGAAGTATATGATGAACGCGGGGCATTAATGTTTACTAAAGGTGGTACTCTGGTTGGTTATACAAGCACTACTGTTTCCATTCAAAATGCTGGCAGAGTTGAAGTATATGATGAACGCGGAAACTTGAAGTTTACCAGATAACAATTGAAAAGTCAGCAGATAACTTATCTGCTGACTTTATATTTTTATTAATGATAATTAAGGAGTAAAAATGAAATATATAAAAATAGAAAATTTTTTGCAGCAATATGCTAAACTTCCTGATAATAATAAAAATAAAACTTTTGGAAATTTTGATGATATATATGAGGTAGAATTTCCGAGTATTAAAAAAGTGATGGCATTGAGTTGGATCGTTATGCAAAATGGTAATGAAACAATGGTATGGTTTGTAATACCGTCAAGTAATAAAATAGATAGTTTAAGATTATTTATTCGTCCTAAAGATAAAAAAGAATGGCAAGAATTATAATGGATCAATTAGAGCCATGGATAAGAATCTTTCAAATTACAATTGTTATAATATAAAGGATAAGGGTTATGTCTTGCAGAGATTGTATATATTGGGAACCAATAGGTGATGCAAATGCAGTTATGAAATATAAGCAAGAACACCAAGAATTACCGGAAACCGTTTTTGCAGAGTTTGTAGTGGAGGATAAAGATACACACTTTTATGGAAGATGCAGGTATAAATACGAAGAACATAAATATGCTCGTATAAAAGCATCCGAAACATCTTGTGGGCAATTTGCAACAAATGAAAACAGCAATGGCGTTTGATTTTGGATAAACCGCTATCTATCAAAGGTTTTCTTTATGAGGAAGAAAAGTGTTGTGACACGGAAGAAGAATGGATTTATGAATATAACAAAGCATCTATGTGGTAGAGAAATATAAATAATTGTTAATTTTTATTAAGGAAAAAATATGGGATTTATGGAAGATATGTTTGGCAGTCAAAATTATTATAATGAAGATTGTATGTAAAAAGGGAAGTCATAATAATGGTTATATGGGGAGTAATTTTATTGATTGTAATATGTTTCGCTTTGTATAAAGCGGGACAAACTGGTAACAACAAAATTTATACGGGGGTAGAAATCATGGAAAAATTAGATGCACTTTTATTTATAGACGAAGAAGGAACACATTATGTTCCGATTGTAAATATTCAATCTGTCTGCGAGGAAATCGGGAAATATAATTATAAGAAAAAAGAGTATGATGAAAGATATTCGCGGCCTCGTTATATTGTCAGAACGGTTGGTACGGAATGGTTTGCTGTTACAAAGCAAGTATATCAAAAAATAGTTGAATATTGCTACAATGTAGTTATTGAAGGAAAGAGCACGACCGGGGATTTTTAATTATTTTAAGGAGAAAAATATGACATTTCAATTACCAAAATCTTTCAAATGGTGTCTAACCTGTGCCTATTGGTGTGGCCCACGCAGGTTGATTATGGCAGAAAAATATGTAGAAACGGAAAGTCATTCTACGAAGGGCGAATGTGTAAAGCCAAAAGCTTTTTATCATATAAAAATGGAAGCCAGAAATTCTTGTAGTCAACATGAGAGTATGCCGGCTTTAAGAGATTAAAAAAATAATTAATTACTGGATATAGTATGGAAAAAGAAATAATAGATTTTTTAACTCAGTACTGGTGGGGTGTATTATTTATTTTGTACCTCTTATGTATAGCGATGAAAAGTGATACTAAAATCGTTAAAACTTATTATGATTCCGGAGTATTTAAAAATAAGATAAAATCTGTGATTCCATATAAAAACGGAGAGGTTCACGGGAAAATGATTACTTATTATCCGAATGGAAATATAGAAATAGAAGGAGATTATCATAAAGGCATACAATGCGGAACAGCAAAGCTGTATTATGAAAACGGAAATATCAGAGAATATATAGAGGAAGGTATAGAAGGAAAACCTTATAACGGTTCGTGCAAAGGATATTATGAGGATGGAACATTAAAGGGAGAAGAACATTATGTTGAGGGACAAAGAACCGGATATGCCGTAAATTATTATCCAAACGGACAAATGCAAAAAGAATGGGAAGATGTTTTAGATGATAAACATAATAATGGTTTTTTCCGTGAATATTACGAAAACGGGCAGTTGAAATATGAGTGCTTTTATCGCAATGGAAATATGTATGGTAACTATAAAGCGTATTATGAAACAGGAATATTAAAGCAAAAAGGATATTGTGAAAATGGAACTACAGTGGGGTATTCTGCGGAATATTATCCGAACGGCCAAATTGAAAAAGAGTGGGAAGATATTTTAGATACTAAGCCGAATAACGGATTTTTTCATGCTTATTATGAAAATGGGCAGCTTAAAACAGAAACTTTTTATAAAAACGGTAAACGAGAAGGAGTACAAAAGGAATATTATGAAACCGGAGAATTGGAATGGGAAACACCATTTAAGGACGGAGAGGAACACGGAATTATGAAACGCTATAATAAAAATGGTGAAGTTGAAGCGACTATTGTCTATAAAAACGGCTATAAAATGTAATTAAATGAAAGGAATATAAAAATGGTTAGTAAATCAGCATTAGAACAAGCAGAGTTGATGGCAGAAATAGAAAGAAGAGGGAATGAACAGGTGCGTAAAGAGCAAAACGCTGAAGTTAGACGCGGACTGTTTATGCTCTTATTTGCAATGATTTGGGGCACAATAAAACTGGTTTTTAAATTTGGTAAGTTCGCTATAGATGAAGCAGATAAGTTTTCTCAGAATAATCATTATAGATGACCAAATAAGTTTAATAAGTTATAGAAATGTCTGAAAATAAGATTCCGCCGATAACAACAATTAAGTGTCCGATATGTCATAAAGGAGACATACCGCTTCCGCTGGATGAATACGGTTGTCAATATTGTCGGCATTGCGGTGCCAGCTATGATACAATTTATCGGTATATCCAAGCGTATTGGACAATTGGAAAATGGATTGTTTATTTTGTATTAGGTTACCTGATATATTGTCATTTTGCTTCTTAAATTTTCTGAAAGTATATATATGAAACACTTATCTACACTAGCACTCACAATAATGCTTGCCGGATGTTGTCTGTTCGGAGAGAATAAAACAACAAATCAACAATGTAATTTTGCAAAATCTGTGTGTGAAAATAATATTCGGTCATTTAAAAAAGGAATAACAAAATTTTATGCCGATGGCGGTATGTATATCATTAAAGATATAAATACAGGCGAAACACTTGAAAATACCTCTGTTGGATTTGATGAAAATACTATTTATGAAACCTATTTTCCCAAAATAAACTTTGAAAACAAAACTTCACCGGAAAAATTGCTGAATAAATATATTAACCTTGTTCAAACTTCTGGCAAAGGATTACATCAGAAGTTGAGAGAAAATGTTATCGGAGGAACCGGTAGCACCGGAAGAAAAGCCAATGTTGAAAATGCCGAAGTTTACGGCATCACGGCGACCACTCCGAAAGATAATGAAAAGATTGTTATTACCACTTTTTTAGGTCATTTCAAATATGCGGACAAGAATTATGCTTTCATCTTTGTAATGGATGAACCAAAAGGAATTACACCGACATATTTATGGAATTCGGCAGGCTGGAATATTGTTCCGACAGCAGGAGATATCATTAAAAATATCGTAAAATAAAATATGTTTTTGAATTTTATAATATGGGATTTTGACGGAGTATTGGCACAAACTTCCGATGATTGGGCAGAAAAAGGTTATCCACTTACCGATGGTGTGCGTGAAATTTTAACTCTGCCTGATTTGAAACACTGTATAACCACCAACGGCACATTGGCACAAACTCTTGAGAAAATCAAATTATGCGGGTTAACCGATATTTTTAACGAGCAAAATATCTTTACCATTGATATGGCCGGTTCGGGTAAAGGTTCTCCGGATATATTTTTGCTTGCCTTACAAAAAATGAATGAACTACCGAAAAATGCGATTGTTATAGATAATTCTTATACGGCTATGAAAGGAGCAATTAAGGCCGGATGTCTGCCGATTTCATTTTTAAGCCGTGAGCGTTATGAAAATTCAGATTGGATAAAACGCCTGAAAAATATCGGAGTAAAATACATTTTTTATAACCTGAAAGATGTGAAAAAACTGATAAATATCAATATTAAAGGATTTAACAATGAATAAAAATACTATTGAAGAAGAATTACAGAAGTATGCCGATTCTATTAAGAGAATACACGATAAATTAATGAACATGCTGTATTCATTTGAGGAAAACAAGGAACAAGGACGAAGAATCCTAAATGCCGCAGGGCGTTTATACGAGGCATATGTGGCATTAAAAAAGAAAGATTAAAATCACTCTCAAAACTCTGCTCCAAATCTTTTTAACAAGCGGACATAGCGAGGTTGGTTGGTTTTCGCCAGATATAAAGCCGTTTTGTTATGGTTGGAAATGATATTTACATCAGCTCCGTTTTTTAACAACAACATAACTATCAAATATCTATTCGGAATGTATTTGCCTGATAATGCTTTCATCAAAGGTGTGTATCCGTTGCGTTTATCAATAACATTAGGATTAGCACCATGCCTTAAAAGTGATATCAAAGCATTGGCGTTGCCATATTCAACAGCAAACATAATCGGATAAACCCCATTACGGTCAGGCATATTCACATCAATATTGTTAATCAATAGTTCTCTGATAGTGTTGATATCGCTTAATACAATGGCTGTATTTAACTCATCTATTCTTCGGGTGTTTTGAGGTATTTTTCTTTTTTTAAGCATAATTTCATACTCCTTATAGTTTGTTTCTATAAGTATTTATCTAATAATGGATTGGAAATTATGATAAATAATAATGCCAGTAATTATTGGTGATGTTGATTTTATACTCACGCTACCGACAAAAAATATCGGTAGCATTTTAGTTATCCTGATGCTGTAATAAAATAAATTGACAATTGCTGATAATGCTGCTCCCGTTGCTGTGTTACTACAACTACAATCAGTATGAGAAGTAGTCCAACTTATTTGGGTGAAAAAGTGCTATCAGCAGGAATGTTGATAGCACTTTTTTCGCATAAATCATTTTTGCTTAAAATTTTTCCATCTTCTTTTGAGCAGTAGTTCCAAACATTTTTTTCATCTACATCATTACCAATCAACTGGTAATCGGTAGTTAATGACGGATAAATGATTTTCAAAGTATCTTTTAAAGAATTAAAAAAATCTTTTTCTGTATGTGTGGGAATATCAGCAATAATGTGGAGGTGTGGTTCTCTCTTGTACTCAATATCTTTCTCAATGTACTTAATCAGATGTGTTGCTTCATCCATTTTTTCAAAGAACTTCTTTCCATTTTCTTCAAAAATTGCTATCGTATATTGATTATTGATATGCTTGTAATATCTTCTTCCCAATTCTTTTCTGTAATACTTTTGTAAAGCATATCTAAAATCATTCAATAACTTCTTCATAGAGTAATTTTCAATATGTGGGTTAAATGTCATAAATAGTTTCATTTCTAAATCCTTTTGGTAATAATTAAGAATAGCAGAACTATTCTGCTTGTATTTTTTAAGTATTTAATCTCAATGTTTAATCAGCAGGGGAATCACCTCAACTGCCTCATAAACATAACAGTACTGTTTGGGATTAACAGTTGATGATGGTTAATCCCAGTCATCATCAACTACTTCAACATAATAATATCAAGGGTTTTAAGTTAAAAATTTTTGATAATAGAGTTTTTAATCATAAAGTTTTTCACATAGAGTTTTTTTTCATTACAAAAATATTTATTCAAAAAGATTCAAAAAAAAATCATTTTAAAAATCTTCGGGTAAACTCAAAAAATATTCTTGCCGCTTGTAGCAAAATATTGTAATTTTAAGAAAAATATGGTTTAAAAATACTAAAATTTTTATTGTGTAAAAACAATATATTCTAAATATTGTTGGGTGTGTTTCCCTATCTCACCGCCAACAACAAAAAAACGCCCGTTAGGGTGTTTTTTTTGTTGATGATGTGGAGAGTTGGAATTTGAACCCTAGAAAATAGGGTTTGACCACAAGCGAAAGCGAGACGAGAGTATCGCGGTCGCCTTTAGGCGATGAGCGCAGTGGCGGCGTAGCCAATCCCTATCTCAATCTCACCGCCATTTTAATTGAAAAGACACCAAATTGTGGTGTCTTTTTTTGTATACGCGGTGTTTCGGGGCTTCTACGGGGGTTGACAAGCCAAAAGTGACTATGGTAAGCTCCTGTTAACAGCAAAAACGCAAAATTTCCGGCAGTTACATACTTTGGAGAATTTTGACGAGTCAATAGAGAGAGGAAAGCGATATTATGAATAGAACTATCAATAAATTAGGCAATATTAAACTTATTGATTTGGAAGAAGAAATAAATAAAATAATTAAAATTGCACCTCAAATCAATAAAATTTATATATTTGGCTCTAGAGCATTTAAAACAGATTCGCGTTCCTCAGATATTGATATCCTTGTTGTTTCTGAAATTTCAACAGTTTTATCAACTAAAGCTGAATATGTTGAGGATACCAACAATCCTTTAGATATTTTTGAAACAAAATCAATAAATTCTTTTGCCAAAAGTATTAAAACAGGAGGTTATATTAATATTCGACCTAATGGCATTTTTAGGAAAAAAAATATTGTTAAACAGTTACAAGCAGTGCTTCTTTGGGATGGTGTGTCTAAAAAGTTTACAAAAGATATTAATGATTTTAAGAACATAGCGGTTTATAACGATGCGATATTTTTGGGGTCTGCCATGCCCGAAATATCAAGTATAAAAAATCATTTAAAATGTATTGATAAGTACTGTTCAGATTATGATATTCCAAATACTTTATTGGGAGCAGAGAATACGGCCATTTTAGAAAAAATCGCCAAAATAATCAAAGTACCATTTGAAAAAACCTTTTTTAGTACTTTTCACTCAGCAGGAAAAGCTAAAAATTTTAATGAAAGTACTATTAAGATTGAAAATGAGTACGATTTTCAAAATTTGATATACTGCATTTTGAGACCTTGGATACCATCTATAAGTATTTTAAAAGATCAAGATGCAATAATAGTAATTGATGGAAATAAAAAAGTAGCAGATTTATCTTTTAATAATTTTTTAATTGAGGCCAAATATATATCAAGTACAAATGCTAAAGATAGTATTGTTAAGTCATTACAAGGACTAAAAACATTTTACAATAAGAATCCTAGAGTTAAAGGAATTTTGTTTCCAATTTTATGTGAAAATAATGTTAATGTCGGAGAAAGTGAACTTGCAGATTTAGTGAATGATGCTAGAACTAAGTTATTTTTAATCCAGAATAATTTAAAAAAGTAATGTTTTTCCTTAAAGCTGATCACGTTTAGCCGACATCTCAAACAATTTCTGCAGGGAAATACTCATTGTTCCATCAAGGAGTTGGTTAACAAGTTTGGGTGAGAGGTAGGCAAGATTTAAGTATTTATAAATTGTGCGCTTAGAGATATGTTCCTGTTTGGCAATGTCATCGGTTGGCATTCCGCTTTCGTAAAGTTTTTTATATCGCCATGCGTAGGCAAAGGCAAACAACAATTTTCCTTGTTCAATTAAAAGGGATGTTCCTTGCATTCTGGATACTTTTGTCATATTCGGTTCCCACAACAATACAGGCCGAATAGGCATTGTTGCTTCCTTCTTTTCCGGCAGTATCCCAAGAAAGAACGATCTTTTGCAAATTTGGTACTTCATTGTAGTAATGTAACCATTCTTTTTTTACGATGCCACCGCTGATTGGAGCCGGATTTTGTTGATATTGTCCGGCAAATGCGAATTCACCGAGAGATTGTTGCAATTCCAAGACTGTTTCTCTATTTTCTCGCACCGGATGTAGTAAATCTCCTATATGACGTATGATTTTGCGGTTTGTACCGATAATCGGATCATATATCGTCCAATTTTCCTCTGCTTCGGCAATAATTTCATTATTTTCATCAATCAAGACCGGATTGTTAAAGCCAAATTGTCTGATAGATGCGGCAAGTGCTTGCAGCTGTTTTTCATTATGCGTTTTTGCATTGTTTGTGTATGCTTTTAATGATTTCAGATTAGCATACTCGCCCATTAGCTTGTTCAGAGTGCTATATTAGCACTTCTTCGGAGATAAGAAAATTATGTTTCTTTATCTCTTTTTTGTTGTCTGAACTTTACTGTTATTACCTCCTTTCTCGACGTGTTTTTAAGTCTTATATGTATATTTTTATGTATATTTTTAAGTTTAGCGACCAAAACAGTCATTGCACTGCTTTATAGCCAGATATATATATCAAAAAAGGAGAAGTTATGCGAAAGATTGTTATAGACATTGAAACAACAGGGAAAAATTTTGAAAAAGATAAAATCATATCACTTTCGGCCATTGAAATAGATGAATATTGCCGTCTTACCGGAAATGTGTTTTGCTCGTTGATTAATCCTCAATGTCGTATACCGCGACAAATTTCAACAATTACCGGTATTACGCAGGCCACTGTTAAAGATAAGCCGACTTTCTCCAAATTAGAAAACAACTTCCTTTGCTTTTTAGAGAATAAAGAACTCGTTGTTTTTGATGAAGCACAAAGCCTTAATTTTATATATATGGCGTTAGGATTTGCTTTACCTAATGAAACAACGATTATTTCTGAGCTGGCAAATAAAAATCCAAACGTTAAAGCTCCTTCATTTTTTGATTTGTTAAATAGGTTTGATATCAAAGGTATTGATACAATGTGGCACCTAAGACCTCTTTCAAGATGTCATATGATGGCAAAAATGTATAAAGAATTAACAATAAAGGAGAAATAACCATGAGTGAAATTGCATTAGTTATTAAAACAACCGGTAAAAATATTACTCAAGGTAAGATTTTATCTCTCCATGCGGCGGAATTTAATGAACCAGGACACTTAACCGGCAAACGATTTTATACGCCTATTAATCCGCAAGCGGAATTGCCTGATTCTATAGAATTATTTTATGGACTCACGGCAGATGAAATCAATGAATCAAGAACGATATCCGAAATAAAGGAAGATTTTTTAGCTTTTATCGGCAATAAAGAAATTGTTTGTTATGATGCGCTATCTACCCAAGCAGTATTGGAACGAGAGTTGGAACAACCGCTGTCTAATCATTTTATTGATTTGAAGAGTTGGGTAAATAAAAAAGCAAATTTAAGAGAAAATTATGTTACTCATCTGATGCATGTGTTTAAATTAAAAGATTCTGATTTTTTCAATTTTAAGGAAGAAGAGTGTGACATGTGTGTGCAACTTTACGCTAAACTAAATTCATTATAGCATATTTTTTGCTTTGTTTAGCAAATCGCACATCATTTCCTTTAATACTTGCGGCTCCAGTATCTCAATATCTCCCTCCCAAGTAAAGAGATGCCAGCACATTTCTTTTAAGCCACCGGCGGTGAAACGAACAATTAAACTGCCGTCTTTTTGCTTTTCTATAGTTTGAGTCGGATGAAATAAATAATGTTCCGCATCATCTGCTCGGTTTTTGTTGACTTTCCAAATAACATTGTAAGGTTTTTCCTGAAAACTGCCGAAAGACTGCTCTGCATATTTTTGCAGAGAAAATTTTTCATTGCGGCTGAATTTGATATCGGTTAGCTCTATGGCAATAATATTAGAAAGACAAAAATAACGGTAATCTTTATCTGTCTCATAATAAGCTACTAAATAAGGTCTGGAGCCATATAAAATACCATAAGGTTGTATCCGAAAGTGCTTAGTTTCGCCATTTGCGCGCAGTTTATAGGTTATAATTACTTCATTTCAATTTGTGATGGCATTGCGAAGGTCTGCTAAAATTTCTTGATTGATTATATATTTTGGACCGGCAGACATGCTTATATCTTCCATTTCCGCTATATTTTCAACGTTATACTTGTCTTTTTCCTTGCAAAATGATTTTATGCGGTATTCTAGGTGCTGTAATTCATCAGCTAATTCCTCTCTTTTTCCCCGATGAGCTAATTTTATTGCTTGAGATAGACAGGAAATTTCTTCAGGCGCTAATTTTATCGGTCCCTGGCGATAAAGCTCTTGCAAACGATATGATTTATAGTTTTCTCCGTTATCGACTTCTTCCAGTTGTGCTGGATAAAGCGCCCTGATAATATTCATCATTCTTTCGGCAGTACGGCGACAGACTTTATATTCTACCATAATGTCATTAATGCTTACACCTTCGGTAGAACCTGCCATACGATTGATAAGCCTGATTATATTTTCTACTTTTTCAAGTCTGGCGGAATGATTTACTGGCATATTACATCCTAAATTTCAAAAGTTTCGTTATCATTATGCAATTCTACGTTGTTGAACAGTTCCTTAAATTGCTCGGGAAAGAAAGTATGTATCGGTACAATTTTTTTAGGATTTATGGCCAAAGCAAATTTTTGCAATGTCGGGATATCCGCGTGGCCGGAAGTATGAATATTATACATCGGCACATTTTTTTCTTTCATTAAATCTAAGCGTTCTTGATACAGCTCTTTGTAGCCGTCCCACATAGAATAGATAAAGGAAGCATTTTCGTTAACAAGCGAACTGCTTTTTAAGATATTGAAAATCATTCCGCCGAACACAATCACATATTTAGACGGATTTTGTTCTATTACCTCTTTGGTTATATGATGCGGTGCCGTAGTGTCCGTTGCAAACTTTTTAACGTCCGGCCATTTGAAACTCGGTAAATGCTCGTTATTTAGCACCATTAAGACGTGCCCTGTATAACCGCTTATGACTAAGGTCCTGCCGCTTTTCTTTGCTGCCCTGTAAATGGTAACGATACGGTCAATATTTTGTGAGGAACTTTGAATAAAGGCTACACCTTTGGTTTCCTTAAAGACCTTTTCAAATTCTGTTTCAAGAGATGTTTCAGACGGATATTTTGTTGACTGTTCACGACCAAGGCAAGATCCCTCCATCATCAAAACATCAATATCTTTGGGATGATTTTTGATAAAACCGTCAAATAATTTGCCCTTGCGCCCATGGGCACGAAAGTCCCCGCTGTAAAACAAGCGTTTACCGTCGGCCTCTATCAAAAAGGCGTATGCTCCGTATGCGGAATGGTCAACCGGATATGGTGTTACGGTAAACGGACCGATGGAAAAAGAAGATTTATCATCAAAAATATGTATATTACCGAAAGCAAAGGCATTGGGAAGATTGTGCTTAACGCATACATCCATAATATCGGCCGTTGCTTTGCTCATATAAATCGGGATGCTGTTATCAATGTGCAAACCCAAGCCATAGTGGTCTTGATGAGGGTGAGAAATAAGAATCCCCAGCAAATCATCGGTTTTATTTTTTAGTCCCTTAATATCGGGTAATAAATCTGCGGTGTTTTCTTCGGCATCCAGAGGTAGTCCTAAATCAATAATCAAACGCTCACCGGAGTTGGCGGTTAATTCCACGGTCGATCCGCCGATTTGATTTGCCCCTCTTTTAATACTAGCCTTCATGATTGCCTCTGCATAATCTTTTTTGTACATATTCTAAGGACATCATACAGCTGTCATATAAGCCATATCCCATAAACGATGATGTTGCAAAAAGAGTTTCAAAAGGTATCTCATTTTTATATTTTTCAACAAGCTCACCAATGTTTTTAATTTCATCATTTATGAGTTTAGAATTCGGATTATAATTAACCAAGACAAAGATGAGTTGTGGTTTTTCTGTGCGCGAAAAAGTTATTTTGTGTGGGTTTTCATATTTCCATAAACCGAGTTGACGTTGTTGATCTATAACATCTTCCAAATCTTTGAAAAAAATTTCTTTATTATTATCTTTTTTCAGATTACCCATAAATTTGATAACAGATTCGTAGTGTGCAGATACGCCTGCTGTTCCAGAAATGGCTTTTCCTCCAGCTTTTACTTCAACAAATGCTAAACGGAGGTTTGAGCCATTTTTTCGTTTGTTTTTGGGCCAATAAACCGCTAATGCATCAAAACGTCCATCAAATTCACTTTGAGTGTATTCAATGTCTAAAATAAAATAATCTGTTTCGTTACAAATAGAGTTGCAATTGTTTTCTTTAACTAATGCTTGTTGAACTTCTTTTTCTAACTTTTCAATTTGACTGTGGCTATCTATGGCTTTTTTTGCATCCTTAAAATATAAACCCCAATTACCTTTATAGTCATTTGGATTGATACCATAATTTTTATCAACTTCAAATGTTCCGTTTTTGTTAATTCTTAAAATTTGCAGGCTTTTGTAATAAATTGTAACGTAACTGCCACGTAAACACATCATTAAATTGCTATCATCTCTAATAAGGCATGTAATATTATAATATTCGCCGTCTTTTATAAATTGTTTGAAAAATTTTTCATCTAAAGCTCTGGTCATAAATTTTCTCCTAAAATTGAATATTAACTTCTATTTAACATGCTGATGCGACATATTCGGTCGCATCTTATTAAGTGAAACTTGTATTTACAATAGTATTATAAAAGTTTTGCTTCATTTTCAAGCTAAAGCTTTAAGTTTAACTTCTATAAATGGAGCGAAACATGAAGCATAAAATCGGGTTAAAAATAAAAGCTATACGTCAAAAAGCAAAGATAACGCAGGAAGTTTTAGCAGAGCGTTGTAATATTTTAGTTGAAGCAACTGCACTGATTTCCAGTATTAAAAAATTATCAGATGACCAAATTTCAACACTTATTAAAGTCGTGGATGCTTTGAAATAATTTCTGTGTATATTGTTTTATTGCGACCGAATCTGTCGGATATGTCTTTTATAATTAATATAATTTAATAGGAGGCATATATGAATAAAGTCATTTTTGATACCGAAACCACGGGATTTGATCCTAAAAATTGTAAATTGGTTGAAATAGGCGCTATTGAAATTGATGAAAATAATCAACCGACCGGAGCCGTCTTTCATACTTATATCAATCCGGAACAAATTGTACCTGATGAGGTTGTGCAAATACATGGTTTAACGACGGACTACTTAAAAGATTTTCCGACTTTTGATGAAATAAAGGATGATTTTCTAAAGTTTATTGATGGTAAAGAATTAATTGCACATAACATATCCTTTGATTTAAGTTTCTTAAATCACGAGTTAGGTTTTGAATTGACAAATAAAATGACAGATACCCTGAAACTGGCAAAAGCTGCGTTTCCTAACATGCGGTGTAATTTGGATGCGTTATGTGAAAGGTTTGGCATTAATACCAACAAAAGAGATGTTCATGGAGCTTTGCTTGATGCTGAATTGTTGTCACAAGTTTACTGCAAATTAGTCCGAAAGAAATAAATAGCATTTTGCTATCTCTGAATTTGAGCGGTTATTGCGATTTTTTAGTTTATGAGTCCTAAGGTTTCCTTGATTCTTATAGCAAAACTTGTAAAATTGAATAAAGAAAACTTAAGGAAATAAGCATGAAAAATGATATTAAGTTATTTGAACAAAGCAAAATCCGTTCGGTATATGATGAAGAAAAGGATATTTGGTACTTTTCGGTAATTGATGTAATTGCAATTTTAAGCGAGAGCAACGAGCCGAAACGTTATTGGTCGGATTTGAAGCGAAAACTGAATAAAGAAGCTAATTCTGATCAACCGTACGAAAAAATCGTACGGTTGAAAATGTTGGCATCAGACGGAAAAATGCGCGAAACTGATGCTGCCGATGCTGAAACAATGTTGCGTATTGTTCAATCCGTTCCGAGTCCAAAAGCTGAACCGATTAAACAATGGCTTGCCCGAGTCGGCTACGAGCGGATGAAAGAAACGGTTGATCCGGCTATGAGTATTGATCGTGCTCGCGAGAATTGGCAAAAACTCGGACATTCCGAAAAATGGATCCAGCAACGTATGATGGGGCAAGAAACTCGTAATAAGTTGACGGATTATTGGAAAGATCACGAAATTACCAAAGATGAGGAATATGCGATTTTAACAAACATTATCCATCAGGAATGGTCGGGATTGTCAGTTAAAGAGCATAAACAGCTTAAAGGTCTGAAATTGCAAAATTTGCGTGACCATATGAGCGAGGCAGAACTTATCTTTACTGCTTTGGCAGAACTTTCAACGCGTCAGGTGGCAGAAAATATGGGAGCAACCGGAATGGCGGAAAATAAAAAGGCCGCTCGTCGTGGTGGTAATGTTGCCCGAGTTGCTAAAGAAAAATATGAAGAAGAAACCGGCAAATCCGTCGTTACCGATGAAAACTACCTGCCGAAGAAGGACAAAAAGACAGAGATTGAGAAGAAATAGTTTTGTAACAAATGCCTATTATAGAGGAAGATATCTGATTGTGGTGTCTTTTTTTGTATACGCGGTGTTTCGGGGCTTTTACAGGGGTTGACTCTTGCAAAGTGACTATGGTAAGCTCCAGTTAACAACAAAAACGCAAAATTTCCCGCAGTTACATACTTTAGGGAATTTTGACGAGTCACTTGAGAAAGGAAAACAATGAGCGATTTATCTTATTCTGATAAAACAATTCTTGAAAATGCTTTTAATATGCATACTGGATACGTTTTAAATTTTTCAGATAACACTTTTTCAGATTTTTTTGCTACTTTTGGAATAAATATTAATGATAAAAAATATTGTGAAGAAGGAACTTCCAAAGCAAATAGACTTAGAACTTTTTGGAATATTGAAGATAACACCACTGTTGGAAAAGTGTTGGTAGAATTGGCTAATAAAATGATGGCAGATAATTTATCTCAATCAAGTGGCGTTAAAGCAGTTTGGATGACAACAGCTGGAAAAAATTTTTTTGATCAACAAAGAATTTTAATTCAGCAGGTAGAAAAAATTGGTTCAAAATTACTGGATAATAAAAATACTTCAAAAGCAGAATATAAAATACAAACATCCACCTATTGTAATGAACTTAAAATTAAAATCAGAGATGAAATATATACTCATATTAAACGATATCTAGACAATGAAGACTATTTTCATGCCATAGAGGAAGCTTATAAAATCGTTAGATGTAAATTAAAAGAAATCACAACTAAAGAAAGGGCATCTGAAGTTTTTAACCTTAATGCTGAAAACAGGAAATATTATCAAAAACTCTTTGGAGAAGATGCTTCGATTGACAGTCCAAAATATGATTTTTTTCGTGGCGTTGGTTATTTACATCTTGCGGTTCAATTTCTTCGTAATGAAAAAGCTCATATGTTGGCACACGATTTAGATAAAAATTTAGCTTTACATTATTTATCTTTGGCTAGTTTATCATATGATTTAATTTCTCAAAATGATAATCCTGAGCAAAAAATTCCTGTTTCTTAGAAGCCATTTTGAACAACTTCTGTAGCGGGATATTGATAGCTCCATCAAGGAGTTGGTTGACGAGTTTTGGTGAGAGGTAAGCGAGGTTTAAGTATTTATAAATCGTTCGTTTGGAGATGTGTTCATGCTCGGCGATTGTATCTGTTGGCATACCACTTTCACAAAGCTATTGCTATGCCTTAAATGTTGTCTATCTTGAAAAAATGAGGTTGTGCGGTGGTATTTAAAATTATCCATATCACATCTTTAACGCACAATTTCTAATTCTCCTTTACAAAATAAATACTCTATGATACCCTTAAACACAGATGAAAAGTTTTTCATCTGAAGAACCGAGAGGTTCGGGGCTGTGACAGGCTCTTTGTTGACAGAGGTACATGAATCAGTGTCCCTCGGATACTGTTTTTTTGTATCTTTAAATCCCCGCGTATGTTCGGGGAGATTGTGGCGTATGTTCAAGCTTAATTTTTTTAAGCTAAAGGTCACAATAGTCATTACTGTCAACATGATTTGTCAACTCCCCGATCGCCTTTTGATTCTCGAGGCGATTTTTTTATAGCGAAAACTTTTTAGAAAGGAATTTGATATGATACATCACGCAAAAACGGGCGATAAGACAATAAACAGCAGAAAAGAACAACAGAATCAATGCTTGAGTAAAAGCAGTGTCGGTGCGCCGTTTACGGCAGCGGAAACGTTCAAAGTATTATTCAGTGCTTTGAATATATTGGCTTTTTTTATATCTCTCAACATATCAGTAAGCCATGCGCAATCAGATTGTGAAGCAGGCGAACAAAACTGTTGGGATTGCGGGAAAACAGAAAATGATTTATGCACAGCGCGTTTAGACACGGCAAATAAAGCCTTAAGTATTACCGGAACCGGAGAAATGCGCGATTATTCCGGGCGTTGGTATGATCACACCAAAACACCTTGGGGAGTAGATTATACTTCGGTTTCAGTGCAAGGAGTTAAAAATATCGGAGCGGAAGCTTTTGAAGATACATCACTAACAAGTGTAAATATCGGAGATACCGTAAAATATATAGGGAATCGTGCTTTTGACCATAACACCAAATTAACTTCAGTGATTATTCCGGATTCGGTAACCGGTATTGATTGGGCTGCATTTTTCAATAATACTAATTTAGCAAAAGTTTTTATTTCTGAGTCGGTTACGGATATTGAAACATTTATACATACGAATGTAGATGATAATGAAAAAGGACCATTTGACAGGAATAATAGCGGAAGCACACTTTATTGTGCCGAAACTACACCTTGTTATTCTTATGTTGATTCAAATGTGGTAACATATACCAAAGACTCAAACGGTGTGTATAAAATCGGCGATAATTACTATGCTTCGCCTGATGATATGTTACAAAATCAAGCTTGCGGAAGCGGAAATTCCGTTTCTCAGGAATGTATCAGTGCGGCTGCACAATATCAGGACCAAAAGGCAGAAAATATGGCTGGCGGTGCGTTATGTGCAACTAAGGAAGGATGCTTGTTGTTGATTGATATGGCTAACAAAAAAGAAGTATGCCAAAGTATTGCTGATTGTAATAATTATGCTAAAGATAATGAAATAGCTTCAATTCTTTGTCCAAACAGTAAAAATATGATTTATCAGGATGAATGTCTGGAAGTAGTGAAATTGCGCTATACTTTGCAGGAAGCAAATGAGGCTACATCTGATGATAATGAAAATATGATTGAGTGGATTTTTGAATGAATTCGCAACCACTGTCGGTTATTGCAGTGCAACGCCGACAGTGGCCATAAAAAACATCAGAAAATAACCTTGTTTTATGTCAGGCCAATGAAAAGAATTGCTTTAAGGTAAAGCAATTTCTTTTGCCATTTGTTCTAATGCAGAAATTTGATTTTCTTGCAGTGCGGATTTTATTGAAATTGTGTTTTCTGAAACGTTACAGTTTTTAAGTCCTTGCAACAATTCTCGCATTTGCTTGCCGGCAATCGGAGCCCAGCTTCCGTTGTCAATCAGGAATATTTTTCGGTTTTGCAAATTGTGCGCAATAATGTCGTGAAGCAGATTTTCCATATTTACAAAAATTCCGGCATTATATGTGGAAGCGGCAAATATTAAGTCAGAATATTTGAAACATTCGGAAATTATGTAAGACGGGTGAGTTACGGAAACATCATACATCTTGATGTTTTTTACACCTTGCTCGGCAAGTTTTGATGCCAATATTTCGGCAGCATTTTCCGTGTTGCCGTAAATTGAACCGTAGGCAATTACAACTCCTTTTTCTTCAGGCTCGTAGGCCGACCATTTGTTGTATTTTTCTAAGATGAATTGCAGGTTTTGTCGCCAGATAAAACCATGAAGCGGGCAAATCATTTCAATATTCAGTGCGGATGCTTTTTTAAGTAACATTTGAACTTGTTGACCGTATTTTCCGACAATATTGGTATAATAACGTCTGGCTTCATCAAGATAATCTTTTTCAAAATCAACTTCGTCGGCAAAAATATTGCCGTTTAAGGCTCCGAAAGTGCCGAAAGCATCAGCGGAAAACAATGTTCCGGTTGTTTTATCAAAAGTCAGCATTACTTCAGGCCAATGCACCATCGGGGCAAAGATAAATGTTAATTCATGATTTCCGGTTGAAAGTGTATCTCCTTCTTTTATCAAAAGAAATGTGTCTTCGGCGTATGTTTGCGGAAAAAATTGTTCAATCATTTGTTTGGTTTTGGTGTTGCAAACGATTTTTACACTCGGATATTCTCTCATGATGTTGGCAATTTGGGAACAATGATCAGGCTCCATGTGATTGATAACCATGTAGTCAAGCGGTTTACCACTCAAAATTTGCCGTAAATTTTCAAAGAATCTGGCGGCGACGGCACTATCTACGGTGTCAAACAATACGGTTTTTTTATCGGTCAAAACATAAGAGTTGTAAGCAACTCCTTGCGGAATCGGATAAACATTTTCAAACAAAGCCAGACGGCGGTCACTGGAACCAATCCAATACAAATCTTCAGTCACTTTACGAATATTATACATCTTTTTCTCCTTAAAATCATTTTGCATATTGCGGTATGTTGCCGGAAAAGTCAATAAGTCTGTTCGGACAGGTGTTTAAAACAAAAAAGAGTGGAAAAATTATCCGCTCTGAAAATTTTTGATTTTATTTTGTATTAGATTTATCTATTTTACCAAAATCAATCGTAGTTTGTCGGGGTTGAGTTTTGGTTTGACTTTCTAATCTGTTCTCTCTGGCCTGTTTAATACCTTTATGCACACGGTTTTTAACCATGTCATTATTTTCCCTGACAACACTTAATGATACTTTGGGTTTGTTTCCGTCAGGCGACGTATCATGTGCTTCGGCAGCCATTGGAATCGCAGCAATAGCCATCGGAAGACCTATTTTTTGCAAAAACGATTTGATTTTATGCATAACACCTTGTTTAGGTTCGGTTTTTTCTTCTGTTTTGTTGCTTTTTACAGCATATTTACGCACAGCATCTCTTAAGGTTGAAGCAATTTGTCCGGAAATAAGTTCTCTTGTTGTTTTCAGATAATATTTTTCTGTCTCTGTTACTTCACCGTCGGCATAAACTTTATTTTCTAAATCAAGGGCACTGTTTACTGACTTTATAGTTAAATCAATTTTATCTTTTTCTATTTTTGTTTGCGGATTGCGTACATATTGCTTAAAGCTTTCTTGTTCTTCCGGAGAAAACTCTTTTAATATTGGTTCAATATCTTTTAAAAAGATTTCTATTTTGTCTTGTTGCATCATCTTGCTACTCCTTTTGTCTGTATTTTACTATTTTTTTTGACAAAAAACAATACTTATTTCAAAAAAAAATCCTCTGCCGGCAGAGCAAAGGATTTTTTGCGCTAATTCCGAAACAGCCTATCAGCTTGCTTTTTTAGTGCTTTTTTTAGCCTTTTTTTCGGAAGCCTCGCTGAAATCATACAATTCTTCAACCGAAACATCTTTTTCCGTTAATTTTGCTTTGCTTAAAACAAAGTCAACGATTTTTTCCTCATAGGCAGGAGCTTTGATTGCTTCAACAGCTTGCTTGTTTTTTAAGTAAAAATCCATAACGGCTTTTTCTTGTCCCGGATATCTTTTAGCCTCGTTCATGATAGCTTTGTTAACATCATCGGCAGTGAGAGTAATTTTTTCTTCATTGCCGATTTCAGAAAGCAACAAACCTAATTTAACACGGCGCAAAGCGATTTCTTTGTATTCAGCCAAAACATCTTTTTCATCACGTTTTTTCTCGGATTCATCTAACTGATTTTTAGACTTGGCATCTTGATACTGCTTTTCAATAGCCTGATATTCGGCATCAATCAATTTTTGCGGAACTTCAAAGCTGTATTCCTTGTCCAAAGCATCTAACAAGTCACGCTTTAATTTAATGCGGGAAGTTGTATTGTAATCTTCCAAAATTCTGGCTTCAATTTGAGTTTTCAAATCTGCAACGTCTTTAGCACCGACAGATTTTGCAAAATCATCATTAACTTCGGTTGCCTTAAATTCTCTGATTTCTTTGATAGTAGTAACAAAAACAGCTTCTTTGCCGGCCAAATCTTTAGCGTGATAATCAGCAGGGAATGTTGTTTTAACATCAACCGTATCACCTGCTTTATGACCGATAAGCTGGTCTTCATAACCCGGAATAAAAGAGTTTGAACCGAGTTCCAACGGATAAGCCGAACCTTTACCGCCGGCAAATTCAACTCCGTCAATGGAACCGGTGAAGTCAATTACGGCAATATCACCTTTTTTCAGGGCGCGTTTTGTTTCAACTTTTACGCTGTCGCGGCGGGAATCTGCCATATATTTAACAGCTTTTTCAATTTCTTCAGTCGGAACTTTTGCCGTGTATTTATTGAGACTGATTTTAGAAAAATCACCCAGTTTGATTTCCGGTAAAACTTCTGTTTCTAAAGTGAAAACAATATCCTTGCCGTCTTCAAATTTTTCCAAATTGATATCCGGAGTTGTGGCAGGGCGCAGTTTGTTTTCGCCGATAACGGTATTGGCAGCATCTTTAATCATGTCGTCAAGAACTTCTCCCAAAACGGACGGACGATATTTTTGCTCAATCATGGATTTAGGTGCTTTACCTGCTCTAAATCCCGGAAGTTTAATGTTTTTAGTTACTTCACTGAGTTTTTTATCTACGGCTTGAGCAAAATCTTTTGCTTCAATCGTAACGGTGTATTTTTTAATCAAACCTTTAGATTTTTCTTCTTTTACTTTCATTGTATTCATTCTCTATCAAACAGTTTATGACAATTCAAAAAAGCCGACAAATCAATACTGGTGCGGGTGAAGAGACTCGAACTCTTAAACCTTGCGGCACCAGATCCTAAGTCTGGCGTGTCTACCAATTTCACCACACCCGCATGCGGCTTCTTTGCGTTTAGCTGAATACATCACATTTTTTCTGATAAATCAAGCAAAATTACATATATTGCCACAAAAAATCTTGCAAATCGGATAAATTTGTTTATAACAGGCTCAAAACCAGTTAACGAAAGAATGAAGCTATGTCTGAAAATAAAATAAATCCACGCAAAACTTTTGCGATTATTTCACACCCTGATGCCGGTAAAACAACATTAACCGAAAAATTGTTATTGTTCGGCGGCGCCATTGCGCAGGCCGGTGCCGTTAAAGCCAGAGGGGAAAACCGTAAAGCTCATTCCGACTGGATGAAGGTTGAGCAGGAGAGAGGAATTTCAGTTGCTTCATCCGTAATGAATTTTGAATATGACGGCATAACGTTTAATCTTTTGGATACTCCCGGACACGAAGACTTTTCCGAAGATACATATCGTGTTCTGACTGCCGTTGATTCAGCGGTGATGGTTTTGGACTCGGCTAAAGGTATTGAAACACAAACCAAAAAATTGTTTGAAGTTTGCCGCTTGCGTAATATTCCGATTATTACTTTTATTAACAAACTTGACCGCGAAGGTTTAGATCCGTTTGAATTGCTTGATGATATTGAAAAAACTTTAGCACTTGATGTTATTCCGGCAAGTTGGCCGATTGGCAGCGGAAAGGATTTTTTGGGCTGTTATGATTTAATCAATGATCAGCTTATTTTAATGAACAAAATCGGTGATAAATCACAGATAAATGACACGATTGAAACTTGTAAAGGACTTGATGATCCGAAGTTGGATGCTTTATTGCCGCCTCATGCGGTAAAAAAACTGCGTGAAGATGTGGAAATGGTGCGTGAACTTTGTCCTGCTTTTGATTTGGAATTGTATCTTGCCGGTGCGCTTACGCCTGTGTTTTTCGGGAGTGCCGTTAACAATTTCGGCGTCAGAGAAGTTTTGAGCGGATTGTGCAAATTTGCTCCGCAGCCGCAACCGCAACCGAGTGCCGAAAGAACGGTGGAACCATCGGAAAATAAAGTTACCGGATTTATTTTTAAGATTCAGGCAAATATGGACCCGAAACACCGTGACCGTATTGCTTTTATGCGAATCTGCTCCGGACACTTTAAGCGAGGTATGAGTCTTTTGCAAGTAAGAACAAACAAAGAAATCAAAGTTCCGACACCGGTAATGTTTTTGGCTCAGGAACGAGAATTGGCGGAAGATGCGTATGCCGGCGATATTATAGGTATTCCGAATCACGGACAACTCAGAATCGGAGATACCTTGACGGAAGGCGAAAAAATTCATTATACCGGTATTCCGAGCTTTGCTCCGGAACTGCTTAAGTCTGTTCGTCCGAAAGACCCTTTAAAATCAAAACACTTGGCAAATGCTTTGCAGCAAATAGCCGAAGAGGGCGGAGCCAGCGTATTTCGCCCGATTGTCGGTTCGGAATATATTGTCGGAGTTGTCGGGGCGTTGCAATTTGAAGTTATGGCCGACCGTATTCGGACGGAGTTTAATATTGAGGTTATTTTTGAGCCGACTCAATATTATACGGCGCGTTGGATAAGTTCGGATGATAAAGCACAAATGGAAAAGTTTTTGACAACGAATCAAATGAATATTGCCCAAGATTATGACGGTGAAAAGGTGTTTTTGGCGCGCAACGCTTGGCATATCGGTAAGGTAAATGAGGACTTTCCGCATATTGTTTTGCATAAAACTCGTGAACAAGTGGCATAAAACCTTTGATTTCTTAAAAAACTGATATTATCCTCTTACGTGATAGTAACAAGAATTTTGTCGGGATGATATTATGAAATATGCCGTTATTGTTTCCAGAATTGTAGCCGTTATATTGGTTGCGGTTAGTTTAGGTCTGCTTGTGTATGTTGCTTCGATTAATGATGCCCAAGAAATAAATCTCAGAGTTTTGAATTGGCTTCTTTTGCTGATTTTTATTGTTTCATTGGGCTTTTCGGCTTTGCTGTGTGTTTATACCGAAAATTTGTCTGATGATAAAAAAATGAAAAGTATGATGAAATCAGTGGTTATGAAGTCGGAAGAAGTGGCAAACACGGCACTGAAGCTTGAAAGTCTATATTCAAATGTAACTGCGGTTGCCAAATCCGTAGACGAAATGCAGAAAAATGTTCAGGAAAATGTCGGCGGGCTGAATTTCGGTATCGGATGTTTGCAGGAAACAGTAAATACTTTGCAATCTTCAATAAACAAATACAATAAAGATGTCAGTGAGTATTTCAAACAGTTTTCCAGCACATCTGTTCAGCTTTTTTCGCAGATTCCTCATCACAAAAAAGAAACTGACTTTGAAAAAGTAAATGAAATGCCGACACCTTATACTAATGCAAGTGCAGACGATTTCAGTTCAGGAGATTATTTTAATCACTATACGGATAATGATGTTGCACCTGATGATAATATTGAAAAAAGCGGCGAACAGACAGAATTTGTGCAAGATTTTACAACGCAAAATGAACCATTTGAATTTGATAAGCCTGTTTCGGATGATCCGGTTGTCTTGGATGAGCCGGTTGTTTCGGATGAACCGGTTGTATTGGATGAGCCGGTTGTCTTGGATGAGCCGGTTGTCTTGGATGAGCCGGTTGTTTCGGATGAACCGGTTGTCTTGGATGAGCCGGTTGTCTTGGATGAGCCGGTTGACCTTACTTCCGTAACTTTACCGAATGGTGTTAAAGATTACATAGCTGAAGAAACAAAAGATGAAGTGCAAAAAAATCTGGAAACGATTTTTAATGATGAATTGGCAGATACCTTAAGCAGTTTAGATATTATGCACGACGATAATTCCGAAATCGGCAATACCGATAACGACATAATCGTTGAAGATTTTGCACAAGACAAAAATATTGATGAGTTAATTAATCTGGATAAAACAGTTATTTAGTCTTGTTTTTTTTAGCTTTTGCCGGTTGTGCGTTTTCCTGTTCAATACCGTAAGGACAGAACGTTTTACCTTTGTCATCCGATTTTTTGATAATATATGCCGGAGTATTAACAACGGTGCAGTTTGCCGGTATATCTTTTATTACAATGGCATTTGACCCTATTTTTACGTTGTTGCCCAACACGATAGGTCCTAAAATTTGAGCCCCCGAACCGATTGTTACGTTATTGCCGATTGTCGGATGGCGTTTTGCCAATTTTTTGCCGTTTTCATCATACATTTTCCGTCCGCCGAGTGTAACATCATGATACAATGTGACATTGTTGCCGATTTCGGTTGTTTCACCGATAACAACACCCATTCCGTGATCAATCATAAAACCGGAACCGATTTTTGCCGCCGGATGAATTTCAATTCCGGTTAAAAAACGAGCGAATTGGGATAGTATGCGGGCGGAGAGAAAAAATTTTTGTTTCCATAAAATGTGTGCCAAACGATAGAACAAAATAGCATGCAAGCCGGAAGAACATATTATTGTTTCTAATTTACTGCGTGCAGCAGGGTCGCGTTGCATTACTGCATCTAAGTCTTGCAAAAAAATCTTGTATTTTGAATTCATTGTGTGCTATATTCCTGCAAAGTTGGTGAATTTTTTTAACTATTTTACGTTTGATGTGTTAAAATAATGATAATAAAAACGAGGTAATTAATGGTAGAAGTTTTATTTAACGGACATGCCGGAAGATTGGAAGGCAGATATTATAAAAGCGGGCGTCCGAATGCTCCGGTGGCATTGATTTTACACCCGCATCCGCAATACGGCGGAACAATGAATAACAAAGTTGTATACAGTATGTTCAGTTGCTTCAAGGATTTGGGATTTTCCGTTTTGCGCTTTAATTTCAGAGGAGTAGGACGTTCACAGGGTTCATTTGAAGACGGTCCGGGTGAACTTTCGGATGCAACAATAGCACTTGATTGGTTGCAGGCAATGAATCCGGATGCCAAACAATGTTGGGTTGCCGGATATTCTTTCGGAGCTTGGATAGCTATGCAGCTTTTGATGCGTCGTCCGGATATTAATAACTTTATTGCCGTTTCTCCTCCGGCTAACGAAAAGGATTTTTCATTTTTGGCTCCTTGTCCGGCATCCGGTTTGATTGTGCAGGGAGGGGTTGATGAAATTGATAATCCTTCCATGGTAGAGAATCTTGCTCGTCGTTTGAATCAACAACGCAACGTGGATATTGATTTTGCCATGATAGAAGACGGTGATCACATGTATAATAATCATTTGGCCGATTTATATAAGGTCAGCGGTCAATACGTTATCAGTGCCATGCAAAGACGTTCACAGTCTCCGAAGCAAAGAGCCCGTCGCAAAAAAACAGATTTTATAGAGGCTGACAACAGCGAAATTTCCATGGATGGTGAAGAGGAATAAAAAGTGACTCGCGATAATAAAAAAAACACGGATAAAATATCTGAAACCGAAAGAGATAAGCCTTCTTTTAAGGCACAGCTTTGGGATAATTTGAAAACTGTTTTTTGGGCAGTGCTGATTGCGTTACTGATACGCAGTTTTTTGTTTGAGCCGTTTCGTATTCCGTCAGGCTCTATGTATCCTACACTGAAAGTGGGGGATTATTTATTTGTAAGCAAGTATTCATACGGATATTCCAGATTTTCATTTCCCGGCGGATTTCCACTGTTTAAGGGGCGTATTTGGTATAGTGAACCGCAAAGAGGAGATGTTGTCGTTTTCCGTTTTCCGAAAAATGTTCATACCGACTATATTAAGCGGGTTATCGGGTTGCCGGGAGACAAAGTTCAGGTGAAAAAAGGACGCTTGTATATTAACGGACAAAAGGTGGAGCGTGAAGAGGGCGAAAAATATATTATTGATGAATATGTTCGGATGCCTGAATTTTATAATCAGTATGAAGAAACTCTTCCAAACGGTTTTAAGCACAATATAATAGAAATATCTGATGCCGAGCGCATTGTAGATAATACAGAAGAGTTTGAAGTGCCTGAAAATTCGTTTTTTGTGATGGGAGATAATCGTGATCGTTCTGATGACAGCAGGTTGAGCGTGGGATTTGTTCCTAAAGAAAATTTGGTCGGAAAGGCTCGTTTTTTGTTCTTCTCTCATAATGATAAAGGGGAAATTTATACTCCTTGGACATGGAAAAAATCTATTCGTTGGAATCGTATATTTAAAGGAATACATTAATTATGGATAAAACAGATAAACTTGACAAAGTCGGAAAAGTTGAAAGAATTTTACAATACAGATTTCAAAATCATAATTTGTTAATTCAAGCCCTTACGCACAGCAGTATTACTACAAACGAACGCAAAAATTATGAACGTTTGGAGTTTTTGGGTGACAGGGTTTTAGGTATGATAATTGCCGAGTTATTGGTAAAAACCTATACTGACGAAAAGGAAGGAGAACTTTCTCAGCGTCATGTGAAACTCGTTTGTGCCGAAACGGTTGCAGGTATTGTGAAAAAGCTGGGATTAGACCAATATATTCGCACTCAAGATGTTAAAACAGCGGAGACTGTTAATGTTATGTGTGATGTCGGAGAGGCTATTATCGGTGCAATATTTTTAGATTCTGATTTCAGCACGGTTAAACTTTTTGTGGAGCGAAATTGGAAAGAATTTATAGAAAATGCCCGCGGTTCGCAAAAAGACAGTAAAACCGCTTTGCAGGAAAAAATGCATGCCATGAAATTTGAACTTCCGCTTTATGAGGTTATTGAAAGACGCGGAACTCAACACGAACCTACATTTGTTGTAAAGGTTGTATGTGCCGACGGAATGGAAGCTATCGGTGAAGGACACAGTAAAAAGTCCGGAGAACAGGATGCAGCCGCCAAAATCTTAAAAATGCTGGAGCAGGATTCAAAAACGGAGAATTAGAATGGATAAAAAAACAAGATGCGGATTTGTTGCACTTATCGGAGCTCCGAATGCCGGAAAGTCTACAATTACCAATAATTTTGTCGGCTCCAAAGTTTCCATTGTTTCTCCTAAAGCTCAAACAACCAGAACAACGGTTAAAGGCATCGGAATATACGACAATACTCAAATAATTTTTTTGGATACTCCGGGAATATTTGCTCCGAAACGCCGTCTTGACAGAGCCATGGTAGACTCGGCATGGAACGGATTTTATGATGCCGACATAAACGTTTTGGTTGTTGATGCCAAACGAGGTATGAATGAGGAAACCTCGGCAATTATTTCCGAATTGGAACGCCGTAAGGCACATGCCGTTTTGGCTTTTAATAAATCTGATTTGGTTGAACCGGAACGTTTGGAAGAATTGAAAGAAGAATTTGAAAATATTTTTTCGTTTGATGATGTTTTTGCTTTTTCGGCTTCCAGCGGTGACCATATCACGGATTTTTATCAGTATTTGGCAGATAATCTGCCGGAGAGTCCGTGGTATTATCCTGAAGACCAGATGTCGGATATGCCGCTCAAATTATTGGCAGCCGAAATCGTCAGAGAAAAATTGTTTTTGAATTTAAAACAGGAATTGCCATACGCCCTGACGGTAGAACCTGAATTATGGGAGAGAAGAGCAGATAACTCCGTTCGTGCGGAAATGACGATATATGTGGCGAGAGAAGGGCAAAAAACCATTGTTCTGGGAAAAAACGGTTCCATGATTAAAAAGATAGGGCAGAGCGCCAGAGAAGAATTGGAAGAGTTGTTAGAAGACAGAATCCACCTGTTTTTATATGTAAAAGTGCGAGAAAATTGGGTAAATGATCCGGCACGTTATGTTGATTGGAATTTGAATTTTAAGGCCTGAAAAAAAGAGAGAATGAAAATTCTCTCTTTTAATTAGCAAGCATGGTTTGTTCGCAAATGGATTCAAGTCGGCGTTCAATCATGTTTTTGAATTGCTTTCGTAAAGAAGCGGACTTGATTTTTGCACATTCCTTTTCTGCCCTTAAAACATCATTTAAGGAGCGCAGTAACAAAACACATTCCACAATGGCCGGATTTTCAATGAGCTGTTCTTCCAAATACGGACATGTCAGAGTTTGTTCGTTGAGACGCTCTTCAATATCAGCCATTGCTTTGCCGAAACGAAGAAGATCAATTACGTCACAAAAATCTTCCGCCGAAAATTGATAATTGGCAAAATCATCATACAGTAACAATAAATCTTCTCGGGACATTGATTGCAACGACAAACTGTCGAATGTTTTTAATAATTCAGTAAGAGACTTTTTCATAATTCAATAGTTTTAAGTTCATAATTGTTTATTTTGCAAAACATTTTACACGGATTAATAAAAAAATCAAGTTTGTAATGTTTGATTAAATCTTATTGTAAAACCGGATATGGCAGTAAAAACAAAAAGTTAAATTTACGGTATTATGATACCGTGCAAATAAAATATTGAAAAATGTTGATTTTTTGTGTTGACAAGTAACAAAAAAAATGTATATTGACACCGATTTGATAACATTTTAACAAAGAAAGAGATTAATATGATTTCTACACATGTAACAAAGCCTGCAGACATTGAAAGAAAATGGTATGTAGTAGATGCCAGCGGCGTTATTTTGGGCAGATTGTCCGCTGAAATTGCAAAAATTTTGCGCGGAAAAAATAAGCCTTATTTTTCACCTAGTTTGGATTGCGGTGATTACGTTGTTGTTATTAATGCCGATAAAGTAAAACTTACCGGTAAAAAATTGACAGACAAACACTATTATCAACACACCGGTTATGTCGGAAGCGTTAAAGACACCACTGCCGGAAAAATTTTGAACAGTCGTTTTCCGGAAAGAGTTATCATTAAAGCTGTTGAAAGAATGATTTCTCGTAATCCGCTCGGTCGTCAGATGATGACAAAATTGAAGGTGTATGCCGGAGAAAATCATCCGCATACAGCACAGAATCCGGTTGTATGGGATATTGCATCTCAAAATGAAAAGAATAAAAGGAGTGCTTTATAATGGCTAAAAAAATTGAATCATTGCAAGAGTTGAAGTCTGCTTCCGTTTCTGCAGAAACATCTGAAGTTAAAGCACCTCGCAAGTCTGTTAAAGACAAAATGGGTCGCTCTTATGCTACCGGTAAAAGAAAAGATGCCGTTGCCCGCGTTTGGATTAAACCGGGTAAAGGAAATATTACCGTTAATGAAAAAAGTTTGGATGAATATTTTGCTCGTCCGGTTTTGAAGATGGTTATTAACCAACCGTTTGTTGTTACAAATCGTGAAAACGAATTTGATGTTGTTTGCACGGTAAAAGGCGGTGGTTTATCCGGACAGGCCGGTGCCATTAAACATGGTATTTCTAAGGCTTTGAACGAATATGAACCGGAATTGCGCACTGTTTTGAAACAGGCCGGTTTCTTGACACGTGATGACCGTGTTGTTGAACGTAAGAAATACGGTAAAGCAAAAGCTCGTCGTTCTTACCAATTCTCAAAGCGTTAATCTCACAAAAGAGAATATCGTTTATTTTGTGGTGGGCTGGAAAATTTTTCAGCCCATTTTTTTGTGCAAAATGCAGCCACGGGAATGGATCGGTGTTTTTTTTACGTGTTTCCCATTTTCTCTCATAATATAGGCGGTGTGCGGTTTGCTTTTTTATTCTTTACAATCAAAATACATTGTTATACACTTATCTTGAAGTGTGGTAAAAATACACTTTAGGGCGTCGAAACCCTTTGTAAAGATTACTCGCATTTGTTGCGATTTATTGGTTTATACCGATATTTCGTTCATTTTGTTAACGGACGGATGTCGGTGTCATAATAAGGCTTTAGCACGAAAGCGCCGAGCCGTCTTTTAATCTTTACACGGTTTTCGAACATCCGCCCGCCTTCTTAAAGCGGGTATTTTTGATTTTAAACGGCTTTTAAATGGAGAAAAGTGATGAAAAAAATTGTGTTGATGTTGGGAAGTGTAATATGTTTTACTTGTGAAAGTTTTGCCGAAACATGGAACTGCGGACCGGCAACTTACGGGGTATACAGTGACAGTGTTCAATGCACTTATGATGAGGCAAGTAAAACATTAACAGTTTCCGGTGAAGGAAAAATGGGGGATTATGATAATGTTGAGGAAGGTAATTTAGCTACAACACCATGGATAAATAAAGATATAACAACAGTGGTGATTGAAAATGGAGTAACCGGTATCGGTTCACGTGCATTTAAAAGATTAGAAAATCTTGAAACAGTAATCGGACTTGAAAATATTACTTATCTGGGAGATAGGGCTTTTTACGGTGATAAAAAATTAAAGAGTGTTGATTTACCAAACATTCAAGAAATAAATAACCTTGCATTTTATAGAGCAAGTGGATTGCAATATGTGGGGATTAACAGTAGTGTTGTAATAAATGGTACTCCTTTTTCACAGTCTAGCTTACCAGATTGCTCACCAATCGGAAATTGCGGAAGTTGTGAAGGTGAATATATACAAAGCGGCGTTGGTTGTGTAAGTGGCTGTTTTGAAGGATATTATCCGACGAATAAAGGATATTGCAAAGTAATTAAACTACGCTACACCATACCGGAAGCGGATGCGGCAACATCTGATGATAATGAAAATATGATTGAGTGGATTTTTGAGTAAAAAATATCCGCCGTCATCTTGAGGGATTCCCACGTCGCTACGCTCCTCGGAATGACCGTAAGGTAGGAAACGTCATTGCGAGGGAGTGAAACGACCATAAGGTATAGAGTGTCATTGCGAGGGAGTGAAACGACCGTCGCAATCTCTTTGAACAAAGATATCCTGTTTCATAAACGGAGTTTATTGTTACGCACTGCATAACAGCAAACATAAGTTAGTTTTCTCTGCCGACCATCCGATTTTTTTTATTTGACAAGCCGGTTGTCATCTTTTACTTTTACAAGCGTGATAACGATATTTTTCGGAGGGAATATGAAAAGTAATTTGGAACGAAATATGCAAATTAATGAAGAAGTGTTGTTGGAACCGCGGATTCATTGGAGTGTTTATATGGATTCATATTTGGTTTTATCCGTTATTTTTGCCGTTTTTTGTTTTTTAATCAGGCCGCTTGTAGATAATATGGTTGTTTTTCAAAGATTTTTTTGGCATGCAGAGGCGGTTGTCGGGATTATTGTGCTGTTGCGCATTTTTTATATTTGGTTGCGCTGTTATTCCGTGGAAATGATTGTTACAAATCACAGAGTTATTTTGGAGGTCGGTTTTTTTAATATTCAGCACGAGGAATTAGACAATCGTCGGATAGAAGGGGTTGAAGTCAGACAATCTTTCTTCGGAAGACTTTTGAATTATGGTGATATTTGGTTTTCCGGAACCGGCACTTCTAAAGTGGCTTTTCGCCGAGTATTTGCTCCATGGCAGGTTAAAGACATGATTGAAGAGATTTTACATACCTCAAAATCATATTAACGAACTCAAGCTAAGCTTAAAACAGCTATTT
This sequence comes from Alphaproteobacteria bacterium, assembly GCA_017484225.1. GTDB lineage: Bacteria > Pseudomonadota > Alphaproteobacteria > RF32 > CAG-239 > RUG410. Next base: position 38,106 of record JAFUTN010000022.1, on the reverse strand, counting down.
AACCAGCTCTGACAAGAATACCAACTGAGTGTGCGCTCTGTCAAGAGTTGCCGCCCAGTCGCGAATGGCTTCATAAGTGTGAGTCTTCGGGTGTCCGATAGCTACGGCAAATCCTTTCTTTACAGCTATTTTCTGGGCTTCATTGAGTTGTTTCATAATGTATTCGTAATCGTCTTCATTATCTAAGAAAACATCTCTGGCGATACTTTTTATACCATTATCCTCAGCCATCCATTTACCGACAGAATTTTTTGTTGTTCGGGAATCTAAAAAGTATAAGTTTTTATCTTTCAATACTTTCATTACCGCGGTCATGGCCTTTTCATCTTCCGTGAACAGGCTGCCCATGTGGTTATTTATTCCTTTAATATCAACACCATCAAACCGCTCCAGCATTGTTGTGAGCTTTTCGGTAATTTCTTCTTCGCTCATATCCGGACTTAAGGTTATCGGAGCCAAGTCCTGCTTAGAGTGCGGCATCATCGGAATATGTGCCATAGTTTCATATCCCTGACTGATTGCCGAGGCTACCATCTCTTTGTTAACGTTGCCATACGGCAGATAAGACAATGTAAGAGGCAGCCTTAAACTCAAAATCTCGTTAGTGTGTTTAGAGCTAATACCCATATCATCAATTACTATGGCAATTCTGGCATCAGCAGTGTCTATGGCGGCAATATTTTCGTCTTGTTCAATAGCGGCAAGCTGTTTTGCGGTTTCGGTATTTGCAAGCATAAGTTTGCGATTTTCGGCATAAATATTCGGAACTGCGCCGTAAAGAATCCCTTTAGCCACATTATCCGTTTCGTAATTCATAAAATATAAAAAGCTGGTTTCAAAAGAAAACGGAAATGCCGTCACGGCTCTTTGTGAAATTGTGGTTTCATAATTTGCCAGCTTAAATTCGTTGCGAAACGGATGAGTTAAGTCATACAGCAAAATAAAAAATTCTATCAGCGCAAAGGCCAACAGAAAAAGAGTAAACCACATAGCTTTAGATATTTTCATTTGAATTTCCTAACCTAAACGTTAATCTTTCTTTCTCAAAGTAGGGAAGGCGATTACATCACGAATTGTGTCGGCACCGGTCATTAAAATGGCCAAGCGGTCAATGCCCATGCCCATACCTCCGGAAGGAGGAAAGCCGTTTTCCAAAGCGCAAATAAAGTCTTCATCAAGCATTTGTGCTTCGTCATCACCATTTTCTCTGGCGGCAACTTCGTCTTCAAAACGTTCTCTTTGTTCTAACGGATTGGAAAGTTCGGAATATGCGCATCCGATTTCCATTCCGCCCAGATAAGCATCAAAATGCTCTACCAAACGCGGATTATTGCGGTGAGTTTTGGCAAGCGGAGAAATATCTCGCGGCATATCCATTACAAAAGTAGGCTCAATCAGTGAGGACTCTACTTTTTCATCAAACACTTCCTGCACAACTTTTCCCCAACATGCGCATGCCGAAGCATCAACTCCGACGGATTGAGCCATAGCTTTTGCTTCTTCCAAAGTTTGAGCCTGCAGCAAATCTATTCCGGTTTTTTCTTTAATTAAATCAACAATAGATTTTTTGGTAAAAGGTTTACTCAAATCAACCTCATGTTCACCTATTTTGAGCATGGCGGAACCTAAAACTTCTTTTGCAACAAAACGCACCAAATCTTCAATCAAATCGGCCATATCATTGTAATCGGCATAGGCTTGATAAGCTTCAAGTCCGGTAAATTCCGGATTATGATTTTTATCAATACCTTCATTACGGAAATTACGTCCGATTTCAAAAACACGATCAAATCCGCCGACAACCAACTTTTTCAAATACAGTTCAGGAGCAATACGTAAATACAAATCCATATCTAAGGCATTGTGATGTGTTATGAAAGGTTTGGCATTGGCACCGCCCATAATCGGGTGAAGCATAGGGGTTTCCACTTCCAAAAATTGATTTTTTTCAAAATAACGACGCACGGCTGAGGTAATTTGGCAGCGTTTTTTGAAAATTTCTTTACTGTCCTCATTCATAATAAAATCAACATAGCGTTGGCGATATCTGGCATCTGTGTCGGTTAAACCGTGAAATTTTTCCGGCAACGGTTGTAACGACTTTGATATAATATCAAACTTTTCGGCGGCGATTGTCAGTTCTCCGCGCGGTGTTCTGCGCACAAATCCGGTAACACCGACAATATCTCCGACATCAACGCATTTCAATATTTCCATATCATTTTCGGAAAGAATTTTTTTGTAGCAGAAAGCCTGAATTTTTCCTTCTTTATCTTTAATATCCACAAACATACCGCTGTTACGAACAGCCATGGCTCTTCCGGCAACCGTTACTCTGTCTTCGGTGTCCGTTCCGGCCGGCAAATCCTTATACTTTTCCTGCAATTCGGAAGAATAAGCAGTAGGTGAAAACTTATACGGATAAGGGTTATAACCTTTTTCTTTTAAAGTGTTTAATTTTGCCAAACGCGATTCTCTGTGAATATTATTTTCATTAGCCATTTTCATATCCTATCATAAATTAATTTTTCTGTAACTATAAACGCGGAGCAATAATTTTTCAATAAAAAAGTGCTGGATTATTTCATATAATTGAACTATAATATGACAAAATAAACAAAAAAAAGGATATGAGTGTGATGAATAAAAAAGAATTTGGAAATTGGCTTGAAAAACATGCAAAGAAAATTGCTTTATTTATGCTGATGGTGACCGGTTCTGCTCATGTCGGAGGACAGAATACGAAAATATTGGCAGAATCCGATACAACCGAAGTCAAGGCTGATGATTATTCTTCGCATCAAAAATATGATCCGTTTATGGTTCCGCATGTTGAAACGTCAGCAAGTCTTTTGCCGGTTATGAGTGTCAGACAGGCCATATTGACAAATCATAAAATGTATGTCGGGCATTTTAACGAGCAAGGTAATTTAGAGGTATTCAGAACTGATTGCCGTTATGTTGCCGCCGGAGATGCCTTAAGTGCCGTTTTTCGCAGGGAATGTACTCACAATGCAAAAGTTTTGCTTAATGAAGAAAATGTTTGTCAGGCATACGGAGGACGAGGGTTCAGCCGGCAGGAATATTTGGATTGGGCAAAAAGTTCTAAACATTCTCTCGGTGAAGTAGTAAAAGATTATTATAATCCCAGAAAAAAGACTTTCGGCGGGGCTAAAGGCCGAACTACCATTGTTGTTCGTTTGGGATTTTTTCAGGGTGGAGTAAACGAATGGAAACAGTGTTTGCGCTCTGCTTATTGTTCCAATAACGAAAATATGCGCAAATTTGCCGAGCATTTTATTGAAGATAATGAATTAAACAGACAAATCAGAGATTCCGTTATCAATACGATATACGAAAATAATAAAATGATAAAAGGGGAAAACGGTGTAAAGAAAAGGATGTCTGTTTTGGGGTATATGAATAAAATTCCGGTTAAGGGTATTTCCCGAAAATATGGAAAGTATAACTGTTTTTCACAAGAGTTTTGTGATTTGTTGCGCAGTTGCACCGGAGAACGTAAGTTTGATGATTTGAATAAACAAAATGAATATGACAAATTGGTGCGCGATATTGCGGAAATGCAAGAAAGATATGTCTTGAATTTTTATATGCTGTCGGGGTTACGTAATCGTCCTGCCGAAAATGCCGATGCCGGAGCTGCTGCAAAAATTAATGCCTCTACAGGCAACGGTGTGCGCAAAGTTACGCCTGAGGAAGTTAAAGAAAAAGGCTGGGCCATTAAGGCAAACGGATGGGCTGATGTGGCTTTGTTTGTGGAAAGTGCTATTAACGGCGGCGCAAATTTTAAAGGTATACATCCCGGAGCTCAAAGCGGATTGAAAAATTTTCTCTCTTTTTACCACAAATCAAATCCGTGTGATAATATTTTAACGGAAAATTTCCTGTTTCAGGCCGCATCTCTGGGAATTGGCGGTGCCGAAGAAGCCTATTTGCAATTTAAGAGTCAGGTTAAAGAGTTAGAATATCAAGAACAAAATGAGGCTGATAAGTTAACAAAGAAAAAAGACTGGAACACTCTTAAAACGGATAACATTGCATCTCCTTCGCGTGTTAGTGTGGAACAGGAAGTTCTGCGCGCCCGAAAACTGAAAATACCAGTTAGGTAAAATATGCTATTTTCCGTTTTTAAACATTCTGGTCAGTTTTCGCACATCTTCAGAACTTAAAATCTTGCGTATGGCAATAACTTTTTGGAACATTTTTCCGTAGTAGTATGTGTGATGCCATCTGAAATTATTTTTTATATCTGTCATATTTTCAATCGGTTTATTCCATAAATCCAAAGAAAAAGGTTTGTATAGCAAATTGAATAATTTCAGCGGAAAACGAAGCAGATTATATTTTTCAGGTTTACAGCAATCAATAAATAAAGCTTTACCGCCGTTGCTCAGGCTGTTTAGGGCATTGGTCATAATTTTATTTCGGCTTTGCGCCGGAATTTCACTCAAAAGATTATAACAAATTATGACATCATATTTTTCTTGCCATGATTCAGTGGCGTCTTTTTTTATCAGGTTGATGTTGTAGTGACCGAATTTTTGTGTAGCCCGAGAGAGTTGCAGCTCGGATATGTCAAAAATATCAAATTTTCCTTGTTTGCAAATCTTACGGTAAACTTGTTCAATTTCATCTCCGAATGTGAGTCCTATTTGTAAGACGTGGGCATTGCGGGCAATTTCTTTTACAACATCTGCGGTCAGTCTTTTGTCGGCACCGAGAGTAACTATATTAGCTATCCTGCAGTCATCCATTATGCCGCTCCAAAACGAATTGGAGTAAATTTTGTTGTATAAACTTTGCATATAAGGAGGCAAAGATGTATTTTTAGGCATGGTTATTCTCCGATTTTGTCGTATTATAAGAAATTAATCCCAATTTTTCGCCGGCTCGTATTGCGGCAATGCGATTGGTTACGTTTAGTGAGCGCATAAGCAAAGTGATATGGATTTTTACCGTTCCTTCGCTTAAACCGAGTTTTCCGGCAATTTGTTTGTTGGATAATCCCTCCGCAATACAATTTAATACTTCCGTTTGTCTTGGTGTCAATGTAACCGTTTCTTCTTCGTTTTCAGTTTCCTCTTTTTCCATCTTTTTCAGCAGGTTTTTTACCGATTGTTGCGGCATACTTTCACTCATCTTCAATAAGTCCGGAGGAATATACATTCCGCCGGCCAGCACAAGGTTAATGGCACTGATGATAATTGCATTGGAAAAAGATTTTGAAATATATCCCGAAACGCCGATATCATAAGTTTTTTGCAAAACTTCTTTGTCAAATACCGCCGAAATAATAATTATCGGTGTTTCCGAGCATATTTCGTGCATTTTTTGCAAAGATGACAACCAGTTTCCTCCCGGCATTGCCAAATCGGTAATAATCAAGTCAAAGTCTGTGTCTGTTTTTAAAATATCCATAATTCCGCTGTAACTGTTTGCCAGTTTAATTTGTGCGTTCGGATACTCTTTTTTCAGGATAAATTCTAATCCCTGAAGAAATAATTCGTGGTCATCGGCAATTAAAAATTTCATATTTAATCCTTCCAATCTCCGTTAACGGCCTGCCAACATACCAAACCTGCAAGAGCCGCTGTTTCGGCACGTAAGATTCTGTTTCCTAAGAATATATCACAAACTTTCGGATATGCCAAAATTTTTTTTATTTCGTCCTCGGAAAAACCTCCTTCCGGACCGATAAGCAGTGCCGCTTTTCCGGTGTGATTTTTGATTGTTTCCAAAATATCTTGTTTGGAGCCTTTTTCGTTTAGGAAGAACAACGTGCGGTCAGCAGGAAAATTTTTCAGCATAACATCCAATGTCTGCGGTTTTTCTATTTGCGGAACATCTAAACGCCGGCATTGCTCGGCTGCCTCTATTGCTTGCGCCGCATACCTTTCAATACGGATGTTTGCATTGTTGGTATATTTGGTGATAACCGGTATTATTTTTGCCGCACCAAGTTCTGTTGCTTTTTGGATTACCATATCGGTGCAATCTTTTTTCAAAGGTGCAAACAACAGCCATATATCCGGAGAAGGTGAGAAATCGCGAATTTTACGGCCGATTCTTAAGGAGCCTGATTTACGGGAAAGATTTTCTGTTATAGCTTCATATTCTCCGCTTCTGCCGTCAAAAACTGCGAGTTTATCACCGTTTTTCATTCTGAGAACGTTGGCCAAATAATTAACTTGTCCGGAATCTAAATCCGCTTTAATGCCTTGTTGCAGGCTGCAATTCAAAAACATTCGGACAATCATTGCCCTTCCTTCCAAAAAACATTGCATAAATCAACTTTGTGTGTGGTATTGTAACATCTGATGTGTTAAAGAAAGTATAACGTTTAACAAAAAGGGATAAAAACGGATGATTATAACAATAGACGGACCGGCGGCTGCCGGTAAAGGGACACTGGCCGGAGCCTTGGCCGAAAAATATAAATTGGCATATTTTGACACCGGTATGGTATATCGTGCCGTGGGTTTGCAAATGGTTTTGTCCGGTGCTGATTTGCAAGACCAAACGAAAGCAACCGAATTTGCAAAAAAATTGACATTTCCGGAGATGATGAAATTATCCGCCCATAAAGACTTCCGTTCAGATATAGGAGGACAGGCTGCTTCTATTGTTTCGGCGATTCCGGATGTGCGAAGTGCATTGTTGACAATGCAGCAGAATTTTGCCTTAAATCCGGTTTTTGCCGACGGAACAAAGGCAAACGGTGCCGTTTACGACGGCAGAGATACCGGAACGGTTGTTTGCCCTGATGCAGATTTGAAAATTTTTATAACGGCAAGTTCCGAAGTCAGAGCCAAACGTCGTTTTGATGAGTTTTCGGCAAAGGGAATTAATACAACGTATGAAAAAGTTTTGTCTGACATGAAAGAACGTGATGAGAGAGATTCTAAACGTTCCGCAGCACCTCTCAAACCTGCTGATGATGCGGTGATAATTGATACGTCATCATTGGGTATTAAAGAAGTTTTAGCCAAAGTTTGCTCTTTAATTGATGCCTTAAAATAAATATGGTTCAGGTTATCGGCTGCAAGAATATTTTAAAAGTGTTTAATTTTTCAGATTTTACTTGAAAAATTTATCTTTAATGCTAAATTAGCGGCAGTTTTTAAACAATTTATGCCCGTGCGGGGCTGTCCGCACAATGTTTATAGGAGATAATAATATGGTAGTTCGCGTAGGTATTAACGGTTTCGGACGTATCGGTCGTTTGGTTTTCCGCGCTGCTCAGGCAAGAAATGATATTGAAATTGTCGGCATTAATGATTTGATTGATGTTGATTATATGGCTTATATGCTTAAATACGACACAATGCACGGTCGTTTCAACGGCACGGTTGAAGTTAAAGACGGTAAATTGGTTGTAAACGGAAAAGCAATCCGCGTTACTGCCGAAAAAAATCCGGCTGATTTGAAATGGAATGAAGTAGGTGCTGATTATGTTGTTGAATCAACCGGCTTGTTCTTGACCAAAGAAAAGGCTCAAGGTCATATTGATGCCGGTGCAAAATATGTTGTTATGTCGGCTCCTTCCAAAGATGATACTCCGATGTTTGTTTGCGGTGTTAATACCGACTCTTATGTAAAAGGCACTCAGTTTGTTTCTAACGCATCATGCACTACAAACTGCTTGGCTCCGATTGCTAAAGTATTAAATGATGTATTCGGTATTAAAGAAGGTTTGATGACAACCGTTCACTCTACAACAGCTACTCAAAAAACTGTTGACGGTCCGTCTGTTAAAGATTGGCGCGGCGGTCGTGCTGCCAGCGGAAACATTATTCCGTCTTCTACCGGTGCGGCCAAAGCTGTGGGCAAGGTTATTCCTGCTTTGAACGGCAAATTGACCGGTATGTCTATGCGCGTTCCGACATTGGATGTTTCTGTTGTTGACTTGACTGCAAACTTGGCAAAGCCTGCTACTTATGAACAAATTTGCGCTGCTATGAAAAAGGCTTCGGAAGGCGAATTGAAAGGTATTTTGGGTTATACCGAAGATGCTGTTGTTTCATCTGATTTCTTGGGTGATGCTCATACTTCCATTTTTGATGCCAAGGCCGGTATTCAATTAACCGATACTTTTGTTAAAGTTATCAGCTGGTATGATAATGAATGGGGTTATTCCAACAAAGTATTGGATTTGATTGCCCACATGGCTAAAGTTAACGGATAATATGCTTTAATCAGTCCCCACCGAGCAAAATCGGTGGGGATTTGTAATAAAAATAAGGAAAAATAATGCAAGAATATAAGACTATTGAAGATTTGGGTGATTTGAACGGTAAAGTTGTTATGCTTCGTGCCGATTTGAATGTGCCGATGGATGAAAATTTTAAGGTTACTAACACTGCACGTATTGATCGCACGGTTCCGACAATTAAATTGTTGATGAAAAAAGGCGCTAAAGTTGTGGTTATTTCACACTTCGGAAGACCTGAAGGAAAAGGTGATATGAAAAATTCTTTGTCCCACGTTGCGCCGGAATTGCAAAAAGCTTTGGGTTCAAAAGTTGTGTTTGTTGATGACTGCATCGGCGAAAAAGTTGCTGATGCCGTTAAAAATATGAAAACGGATGAGGTTTTGCTCCTTGAAAACTTACGTTTTTATGATGAAGAGAAAAAAGGTAATGAGGACTGGGCTAAAGAGTTGATTAAACCGGCAGATGTTTATGTTTCTGACGCATTTTCAACGGCTCACCGCGCACATGCTTCAATGGTTGCCGCCGCAAAACATCTTCCTTCTGCCATGGGATTGCTGATGGCTGAAGAAGTTAATGCCTTAACCACGGGGTTGAATAATCCTGAACGTCCGTTAATGGCTATAGTCGGTGGTTCAAAAGTTTCTACAAAGCTTGATTTGTTAAATAATTTAGTGAAAAAAGTTGATAAATTGGTGATTGCCGGTGGTATGGCGCATACATTTTTGAAAGTGCAGGGTGTTGAAGCCATTAATGAGCAAAATTCTCTTGTTCAACCGGATATGCTTGATACGGCAAAAGAAATTTTGGCAACGGCAAAGGCTAATAATTGCGAAATTATTCTTCCGCTTGATTTGGTTTCGGCTAAAGAATTTGCCGCGAATGCACCTCACGCAACCTATGATGTAAATAATGTTCCTTCTGACGGAACATTGCTTGATGTAGGAGAAAAAACCGTATCTCTTATTAATGCAAAAATGGATGAATGCAAAACTCTTGTATGGAACGGTCCATTGGGTGCTTTTGAGTTAAAACCTTTTGATAACGCAACAAATTTGGTAGCGCAACATGCCGCCGAATTGACTAAAGCCGGAAAATTGTCAACTGTAGCCGGCGGAGGAGATACTGTTTCCGCGTTAGAAAGTGCTGGTGTTGCCGATAAATTTACATATATTTCAACGGCAGGCGGAGCATTTTTGGAATGGATGGAAGGTAAAGAACTTCCGGGTGTTGTGATTATGAAAAAATAATCATTAAAGATAAGAAAAAACACTTGATTCATTGTAAAAGACCACGTGCCAAAGCAAGTGGTCTTTTACTTAACTGACAGATTTTTTAATTGCTCATCCAAGAACAATTTATTTTCGGCAGAAAGCTTATTCTTCTTTCGGCATTGTTGCAGAATACTGTTAATTGATGAAACGTAGCGCGGCTCGTTGCAGGCTATTTGCACCAAATAATATACGGCAGCTCTGAAAATTTCGTCCTTCGGATTGCTCAGTTGTTTTGCAATTTCCACATAAGGAGGAGTAAGTAAATCAGATTTCTTATTTAAATTTTCTATATAGTTTTGTTGCAAGGAAGCCGCATCTTTTGCCGATAAATTGGAATTTTGAGACTTATCGGCAGGGGCGGAGATGGTTTGCAACAATTTTTTGAAAAACGATAATTTTTTCATTCTTTAAACCTCTAAAATTTGTCCTTTTCAATATCCATAAAGTAGTCAACTGTGTCTTTATGCAGTGCGGAAGCCGCATCTTTATCACATAAGATAATTCCGTGCGGGTGTTGTTGCAAGGCAGAAACGGTCCAAACATGACTGATTCCTTCTTCTATTCCGTGATGCAGAGCATTGGCTTTATTTTTTCCGGTAGCCAAAATCAAAACTTCGTCAGCGTCCATTATTGTTCCTATGCCAACGGTTAAAGCTTGTGTCGGAACTTTACTTAAATCATTATCAAAAAAACGTGAATTTGCTTTTATTGTGCTTTCGGTTAATGTTTTTACTCTTGTGCGAGAGGTGAGTGATGAAAAAGGTTCATTAAAAGCAATATGTCCGTCTTCTCCGACACCGCCGATAAACAAATTAACACCACCCAAATTGTGCATGGCTAATTCATAATCTCCGCATTCTTTGGCATAATTTTTAGTCATGCCGTCTAAAATGTGGATGTTTTTCTTTTTGATATCAATATGGTTGAAAAAATTCTCATACATAAAATAGTGATAGCTTTGCGGATGAGATTCATCCAAACCGATATATTCATCCATATTAAAAGTGACAACGTGAGCGAAAGAAACCTTACCTGACTTATTCAGCTCTATCAACTTTTTATACATTCCGAGCGGGGTTGAACCTGTAGGCAAACCCAAAACAAACGGCTTGGTCGCACTTGGGCGAAACTGATTGATTTTGTATGCCACATACTGAGCAGCCCATTCGGAAACAATGTCTTTATTATCTTTTATAATTACCCGCATATTTCTTTTCCTTTACTATAAACTTTTCCTTGAATAATCGTGTGTAACACATTGAGTTTTGGTGATAAAATAACCAAATCGGCATCATAACCGGGAGCAATTACACCAAGGTGGTCTTGTTTCATTATACGAGCCGGATTGGTGGAGGCCATGTGGACGGCATTTTCAAGACTTATGCCGTAAGAGACGATATTGCGAACGCTGTCTACCATAGTTAACGCCGAACCGGCAATGGCATTGTCTTCCTTGCGATAAAAGCATTTATCCAAATATACTTCATCACCGTTAGCGATTAAAGGTTTTTTCTTTTGTTTTGTCGGCTTTAGTGCATCTGTTACCAAAACAATCTTGTCAATCGGTTTACATGTAAGCAAAAATTTGATAATTTCCGGATTAATATGTATTCCGTCGGCAATAATTTCGCACGAAAGCTCCGGATGGATAAATACGGCACCGACGGCTCCCGGATCGCGATGATGCATTCTGCTCATGGCATTAAATAAATGAGTGACATGAAAAATACGTGCCTGCATACCTTCAATCATTTGCTTGTAGGTTGCGTTTGTGTGGCCTGCTTGCAAAACAATTCCTTTGGATAGGCAATAAAGAGCCAGTTCTCTCATGTGTTTGAGTTCCGGAGCCACTGTCATATTGATAATACGGCCTTCCGAAAGTTCCCACATTTTTTCCATTAAATCCAAATCAACATTTTTAACGGCACTTTCATCCTGCACACCTAATCTTTGCGGCGAAATAAACGGTCCTTCCAGATGAATTCCCAAAATACGAGCACCTTTTTCTTTCCCCATAGCTTTGACTATGGCTTTAATTCCTCCGAACATTTTTTCTTGTGATGCGGTATAAATGGTCGGAATAAAAGAAGTTACGCCGTATTTAAGTAATCCTTCCGACATTTTTAAAATTGATTTTGCCTGACAATCTTCCGTTCCGTATCCCCCGAAACCGTGAATATGCGTATCTATAAATCCCGGAACAACATAAGCTCCTTTGGCATCAATGAAAAATGTATCATCCTTAAATTTTTTCTGTGAAAAACGTTCTTCGTTAAAAACATCTACAATTTTGTTTTGCCTGATTAAAACCGCGCAGTTGCGCATCATTGAATAACCGTTTAAAACCGTAGCATTGTGAATACAAGTTGCCGCAACCATTGTTTTTCTCCTTTACGGATATTAAAACACAAACTTTTCCTATCTGCAACAGTTAGTTTTCTTCTTCTTTGATTCGCATTTTTAAGTCGGAAATTTTTAGCGATAAGGTTTTGTCCGGATTGCTCTTTTGGGCATAAATCAGTTGTTGTTTTGCGCTTTTCAAATTATCAACGGAATAATTATATTCTGCTGCTGCATAATAAGATTCGGCTGTTTTATCTGCTTCTCCGTAGGCTCGGGAGAGCAATTCCCAACCAAACGGAGTAGGGTAGGTAACTTGCGCCTGCTTTAATAAGGTAATTGCTTCATTTAGTGATGCTTTATCGGGAGAACTTTCTAAAACGGCATGAGCTAAAGATAGCTTTGTGAGCGGTGCATCAAGGAGTTTTAATGATTCTCTGTATGATTGAATGCTTGCCTTAACTTTACCGGTTTCAAACAGAAATTGTCCTTTCAGTTCATGAAAATACGGATTTTGAGGATGTTTTTTTAACAAAATATCAATGCTTTGCATTGCTTTTCCGATATCTCCGTCTCTAAAATATAAAACAGCATGAGCATAAACGGCATCATCCGTTGTTGCCGATTTCGGATATACTCGCCATACTCGCTCACGATTACCCAAAAAGGCCGATATTTTTGCTTTAACCATCTTTAATTCACTATCAAGCGGATTATGTTGTGAAAAATTATTGCTTTTTGCTACTTCTTTGAAATGGCTGATTCGCTCAAATGTCATCGGGTGTGTCGTAAAATAAGCGTCTTCTTCTATGCCGCTGAGGGTATTATGCTTGCGGATTTTCTCCATAAACCTTTGCAACCCTTTGGCGGATTGCTTGGTGGCATTCAATAATTTGACGGCGCTTTCGTCTGCACTGCGTTCTTCTTCTACCTGATGATGCAGCATACTGTTCAGCGCAGAACTTTGCGAGCCTAAAATTACGGCCATGGCAGCATCTCCTCTGCCGGTTGTGACGGCTGCGGCACCGGCTGCCAACATTGAACCTATCATAGCATACTGAATTTTTTGCATTTTCAATTTTTGTCTGACGATATGCCCGCCCATAATGTGACCTGTTTCGTGCGCCAAAATTCCGGATAATTCGTTAGTGTTGTCTATACTGATTAAAGTTCCCGTATTAACAAACAAATAATTTCCCTCACTGACAAAGGCATTGAGAGAATCGTCTCCGACAATCATAATTTTGTTTTCATTAAAATTTATTTTTGCCGCATTAAACAGCGGTTTCACAACATGAGCCAAATATTTTTGAGTTTGTGTGTCATTAATCAGCATTAACCCGTTTGCATAAGATAAGCGGGCGGAAAATACCGCCACGCTTATAAAAAATACAAAGCTTAATATTATCCGATTAATTTTTTCCACCATGATTTCTTTTCCTGTTTAGGTGTATCGGCAACGGAAACTTGTTCCTGTTCGTTGTGATAATTTTTATCACGTCTGAAACGATTGCGGCGATTGCGGCGAAATCTTGTATGGCTTTCCGAATTATCGTTTTCTTCTTCAGTGGAAAAATCTTCGTCATCTTGACTTTCGTCAATGTTATCGGCCTCATAACAGGTTGTTGCGGCGTCTTTTGCCTTTGGTTTTCCTGTTTCCAATTTTTCTTTTTCAATCTTATAATCGGATACACTTTTCATGTTGAAGTCACCGGAAACAACGATATTAAGGTTGTAGACTTCTTCCAATGCCGAAATATTTTTGCGTTTTTGATTGAGTAAATATGCGGCAGTATCCACCGGAGCAGAAATATGCAAACGGCAATTACGGTTGCGGACACATTCCGTTTCCAATGCCCGCAAAATAAGTGAGGCACCGGATTCAATAGTGCGAATCACACCGTGTCCCTGGCAATAAGGGCATGTTTCATAATTGCTTTCCATAAATGACGAGTGCATTCTTTGGCGTGATATTTCCAAAAGACCGAAAATACTCATCTTGGCTATTTGAATACGAGCCCTGTCATCTTTCATTGCTTCTTTCATCTTCTTTTCAACCGCGATATTGTTTTGCGGCTCATACATATCAATAAAATCAACAACAATCAAACCGGCCAAATCGCGCATTTTTAATTGTTTTGCAATTTCAACGGCTGCTTCCAAGTTTGTTTTAAGTGCAGTTTCTTCAATGTCTTTTTCTTTTGTGGCACGACCTGAGTTAACATCAATGGAAACAAGCGCTTCAGTCGGATTGATTACCAAATATCCGCCGGATTCCAACTGAACAATCGGATTGTGCAATTTATCCAGCTGAGATTCTATCTGAAAACGCTGAAATACCGGAATTTCTCCGGATTTACGGCATTTAATGTTTTTTACGTTATGCGGAGACAAAACTTTCACAAACTCGCGGGCTGTTTTATAGGCTTCATCACCGTCTATAATAACTTCGGAAATGTCTTTTGAATACATATCACGCAGTGCTCGCTTAATTAAATTTCCTTCTTCATATACCATAGCCGGCGGTGTATTTTTTAAGGCACTGTAGCGAATGGCATTCCATGTGCGAATCAAATAATTGTAGTCACGCACAATATCTGCTTTTGTTTTGTCTTCACCGGCAGTGCGAACAATTAAAGACATATCCGGATTAATCGGTAAATCACGAATTATTGCTTTTAATCTTTTTCTGTCGCCTGAATTGGTTATCTTGCGTGATACACCGCCGCTTTTTATGCGGTTAGGCATTAACACGCAATATCTTCCGGCCAGAGAAATATATGTTGTGCAAGCAGCGCCTTTGTTTCCGCGTTCTTCTTTAACAATTTGAATTAAAATTGTTTGTCCTTCTTTTATGACGTCTTGAATTGCGGAGTGATGAAACAGTTTACGCAATTTGAGCAATTTGCGCTGAGTGTCAAAATTGTATTTTTTGCCGTCATCATCTTCATCATCATCTTCGTCATCTAAATCCAAATCAGATTCGGTATCTTCTTCCAGATAATCGTCGTTCAATCCGTCAGAGTTTGCCATCGTCGTATTTTTGTTGCTTCTGCGACGATAAGGACGTCTTTTTTTGCGAGGAGAATCTTCTTCATTGTTTTCATATTCCATATCGGCGGCAACGGTAATGCCTGTGCTTGCTTGCGGAATTGTAAACTCTGTTGTTTCTTCAGATAATTCACCTTGAATGGTGATTTGCCGTTTCTTGTTATCGGTTTCTGATTGACTCACCTCAGGAACAAATTCAATCGGAGCATCCGTATCGTTTTCATCAGCCAGAGTTTCCACCGGATCAAGTTGCGATTCTTCCAATTCCAAAGCTTGTTGCAACTCAAGGCGTTTTTGTGCTTCTTTTGCTTCTTTTTCGGCACGGTAACGAGCGCGTTGTTCATCTCTGTCTTTTAAGTATTGAATTTTTTTGTTGATAATTTCATCAACTTCGGCTTCAACTTCTTTCATTACTTCATCTGATACATTGTAATAATCCGGATGAATCTCGTTAAATGCCAGAAATCCGTGTTTATTGCCGCCGTAATCCACAAAAGCAGCCTGCAGTGAAGGTTCTATTCTTATAACCTTTGCACAATAAATATTACCATTTATTTGTTTACGGGAAGAAGACTCAAACTCAACGTCTTCAACCTTGTTACCATTGACAATCACAACACGAGTTTCTTCCGGTTGCGTGTCATCAATAAGCATTCTTTTAACCATATCAAAACCTCTAATAAAGCCTTTAATCAAGGCGTTTCAACACAGGCTCGGATAATTCACAAATCAAACAAAACCGTTCTGCCCTTTTTCTAATCGCAGAACCAATTACAAAACTGTCAGCGGCATAAATCTTTTCGTATTCAAACGAAAACAGATTTTGCCTCAGTGAAACATATTTGCCGTTGCCCTTTCTTCTTCTTGTTTATTCGGCAAAGGCAAATAATTATCCAAGTCTAAACCCTCTGCTACCGTTGTTTGTCGCTATTTCTTAACCAACATTTTATTTACCTTTTGAAGAAAAAAACGACCGGTAATCACCCAATACAATAAAGAATAAAATTAAAAATACAATAAAAAAAATATTTATGCAGAAAAATTTTAAGAGATTAGTAAGAAGTAGAGGATTATAATCCGAAAAAAATAATGTATACGAATATGAGTAAAGATAATGCTGCGTTTTGTGAATCAAAAGTTAAGTGCTTTGTTTTTGTGCGTTTTTTGCATGATGTTTTTTTGTATCAATACCGCCGTTGCTGCCGTAAATGTCAAAGACTTGCGTATCGGCAATCAGGCAGACGGTGTTCGGGTTGTTTTTGATATGGATAAAAGCGTAAAATATCGTGTTTTTTCTCTTGACGGTCCGAAACGTATCGTGATTGATTTGGATGATGCAAATTTAACCAATGCGCTCGCCGGCAGCAAAAATCAGTTGGTGGAAAAAACTCGTATCGGTAAATTGGACGGAAATAACAAACGTGTGGTTTTGGATTTGAAACGTGCGGCGGTTGTAAAAAAAGCATTTTTGCTCAATCCCCAAAGCGGTATGCCATGGCGTTTTGTTGTAGATCTCAGTTTTGCCGGAGATAAAGAATTTACATCTAAATCCGGACCGAAACATTCTATTACAAATGACAGTAAGTTTTCTCCGAAAGAACAGGAAAATAGCAGCGGCAGTTGGTTTTCTTTTTCTAAATCCGGAGAGTCTACCAATATGTCAATCCGCAAAAAAATTATAGTGCTTGACCCCGGACACGGCGGAAAAGATCCGGGAGCAATCGGCGGCAGCGGAACTTATGAAAAAAATATTACTCTGTCTATGGGTAAAGAATTGCAGGCTATTTTGCAAAAAAGAGGCTATACGGTTTATTTGACACGTAACACGGATATTTTTATTCCGCTTCGTCAGCGTATTAAAATTGCACAAAAATATAAAGCCGATTTGTTTATGTCAATTCATGCCGACAGCGCACAAAATCGTCAGGCCACCGGACTTTCGGTTTATACACTTTCCGATACGGCTTCGGATAAAGAAGCAGCTGCACTGGCTGAACGCGAAAACAAAGCCGATATTATCGGCGGAGTTGATTTGGGCGGTAACAGTAAAGAAGTAAATGATATTTTGATTTCTTTGTCACAAACAGATACTCGTAACAAGTCATCAAAATATGCCACATATTTGGTTAAAGAAATGGCAAAATGTGTAAAATTAGTGAAAAATACACATCGCTTTGCCGGATTTGCAGTGTTGAAAGCACCGGATATTCCGTCATCTTTATTGGAAATGGGATATTTATCTAACCGCACCGAAGAAGCTAACTTGCGTAAGCCTGCATATCGCCTGAAACTGGCAAATGCAGCCGCTAATGCGATTGACCAATATTTTAAAGATCCGGAAATTGCCTCAAACTGACGGCATTTTTATCTTGTAACAAATACCTGTTATATAAGTCAGAAAAGTATTTGCATTTTCTGAAAAATTATATAGATTTGGATTAATTGTATAATAAGTTTGGAACTTTAAACTAATGCTTAGATTTTTATCATTTTTGGTCAGCACGGCCTTGTTGTTTATTGTTGTTGCGGCAATAGCCGTTACTTATGGTTTGGCACAAATTAATGTATCTATTCCGGATTATCGCCAGTTAGCCGATTATGAACCTCCGGTTACGACTCGTTTGTTTGCCGGAGATGGACAACTGATGATGGAATATGCTGCCGAAAAACGTCTTTTTGTGCCGGTTGAAATGATTCCAGATAAGGTTAAAAAAGCATTTATTGCCGCAGAAGATAAACATTTTTATTATCATAAAGGTGTTGATTATTTGGGAATTATACGTGCGATAATAGGCAATCTGAAAAATTACGGGAGCGGCAGGCGTCCGGCCGGCGCTTCAACCATAACGCAACAGGTGGCTAAAAACTTTTTGCTTTCATCTGAATTGTCCTATACCAGAAAAATAAAGGAAGCTATTTTGGCTCGTCGCATAAGTAAAGCTTTTTCCAAAGAACATGTTTTGGAATTGTATTTGAATGAAATTTATCTCGGAAACAGAGCCTATGGTGTGGCTGCCGCCGCCATGAATTATTTTGATAAATCACTTGATGAATTATCTATTGAGGAGGTTGCATACTTGGCGGCATTGCCGAAAGGACCTAACAATTATAATCCGAAAACAAAATATGAGGCCGCCGTTGCACGCCGCAACTGGGTTTTGACACGTATGGCCGAAGACGGTTATATTACAGCCGAAGAAGCAAAAGAAGCTCAGGAAAAACCTTTGAAAGTTGTTGAGCGTAAAAGCGGTTTTTTGAAAGGAACGGAGTATTACAGCGAAGAGGTCAGACGCTCAATCAGTCATAACTTTGGTGATGAAGCCTTGTATCAAGGCGGATTAATCGTGCGCACAACCATAGATCCGAAAATTCAGGAAATGGCGACAAAGGCATTTCGCAAAGGTTTGCTGGCTTACGATTCACGGCATGGTTGGCGCGGAGCAACGGCAAATATAGAATTATCCGGAGATTATAAAGAAAAATTGAAAAACACAAAGCTTGTTGCCGGTGCTGAACCGGAATGGGAAAAAGCCGTAGTTTTGAAAGTTTTGCCAAATGAAGCGGAAATAGAAACGGAAGCTGAAAATAACGGCAAAATTTTACTTTCGTCCTTAAAATGGGCGAGGTGGTCCGAACGCGGAAAAAATATGGGACCGGAGCCGAAATCGGTTGAACAGGTTTTGAAAAAAGGTGATGTTGTTTATGTTGAAAAAGCAGTAAGTAAAGATAAAAAAACGGATAACGAGTATTTGCTCCGTCAAGTTCCTGATGTGGAAGGAGCCATGGCGGTAATGGACCCGCACACAGGTAAGGTTTTGGCACTTGTCGGTGGTTTTTCGTTTGCAAAATCGCAATTCAATCGGGCAACTCAGGCTTTTCGTCAAACAGGTTCAACATTTAAGCCTTTTGTTTATTTAACCGCATTGGAACTCGGATATTCTCCGACAGATTTAATTTTGGATGCTCCTTTTGTTCTTGATCAGGGTGTCGGTATGCCGAAATGGAAACCGGTGAATTATTCCAAAAAGTTTTACGGGTTAATGACCTTGCGCCGCGGTGTTGAACTGTCTAAAAACCTGATGACCGTGCGTTTGGCACAGGATATAGGTATGGAAAAAATTGTTGATATGGCTAAAAGAGTAGGGGTTAACAATCATCTTCCGCCATATTTGTCATCTTCGTTGGGTGCTGCCGATACTCGCTTGATTGATATGGTCGGAGCATATAGTGTTATTGTTAACGGAGGAAAAAAAGTCCCGCCGTATTTGATTGAACGTATTCAAGACCGTAAAGGAAAAACTATTTATAAACATGAACAGACTCCTTGTGATACTTGTGTTGCAGACAGTTGGACCAATCAAGAAGCGCCTGATTTTAAGGCAATTCGCGAACAAGTAGTTGATCCGTTGTCAGCATATCAAATGACATCCATTTTGGAAGGTGTGGCAACCAGAGGAACCGGAGCCAGATTAAACGGATTGCATCGTCATTTGGCGGGAAAGACCGGAACGACTAATGAAACAAAAGATGCGTGGTTTGTCGGATTTTCACCGGATTTGGTTGCCGGCGTATATTTGGGTTTTGATGAACCGCGCAGCCTCGGCAGAGTAGAAACCGGTGCGCAGGCCGCACTTCCGGTGTTTTATGACTTTATGCAAGATGCGCTGAAAGATGTTCCGGATACGGCTTTTCGTATTCCGGAGGGAATTAAACTGGTCAGAGTGAATCCGAATACGGGAAAACCTTCTTCACCGAGTGATTCTACGGTTATTATTGAAGCGCTCAAACCTGATTTTGAATTTAATAATCGCCAACGGGTTATCGGTGATGAAGATGATAATATCGCCGGACCGGAACAAGATAACGGCGGTGTGCAAATAGGAGCTGAATACTGATGAGAGCAGAATTTTTTAATCAAATTGAAGAAATTAAGCAATCTTTGTTATTGCTGAGGAGGTTTCTTTGACTACGATAATGCGGTTATGCGCCGAGAGGAACTGAATTCCTTAGCGGCAGATCCCAATTTGTGGGACAATCAGGAAAAAGCGCAAAAGCTGATGAGCGAAAAAAACACGCTGGAAGCAAAGCTTGAACAATATGAAAATTATGAAAAAACATTGGCAGATTATACGGAAATGGTGGAATTTGCCGAGAGTGAAAATGACGAAGCTATGTTAAAAGAACTGCAAGACAGTTTGAATGTGTTGCAACAAAATACCAAACATGCCGAGTTGGAATCGCTGTTAAGCGGTGAGGCTGATGCTAACGATACATATCTGGAAGTGCATGCCGGAAGCGGCGGAACCGAGGCTATGGATTGGGCGCAAATGCTTTTGAGAATGTATGTCAGATGGGCAGAAAATCATAATTACAAGGTGGAATATATTGAAGAAACCGAGGGAGATGTTGCCGGTTTGAAGTCGGCCACAATTAAAATCAGCGGTCACAATGCTTACGGGTGGTTGAAAAATGAAAGCGGTGTTCATCGTTTGGTTCGTATATCTCCTTTTGACAGTGCGGCACGCAGACATACCAGCTTTTCTTCCGTCGGAGTGTATCCTGTTGTTGATGATAATATTGATATTGTAATAAATGAAGCTGATTGCCGTATTGATACATATCGTGCCTCCGGTGCCGGCGGACAGCATATCAATAAAACAGATTCGGCCGTGCGTATTACCCATATTCCGACAGGAATAGTTGTTTCAAGTCAAACGCAGCGTTCGCAATTTCAAAACCGCGATAATTGCTGGAAAATGCTGAAAGCACGTTTATATGAACGTGAAATGCAGAAAAAAGCCGATTTAGCGCAGGAAGTAAGAGATAATCAGGGAGATAACGGTTGGGGATATCAAATCCGCTCGTATGTTTTACAGCCGTATCGTTTGGTGAAAGATTTGCGAACAGAAGCGGAAACTGCGGATTGCAAAGCTGTTTTGGATGGTGATATAGATATGTTTTTAGCCTCGGCTTTGTCGCAAAAACTGAAAACGAACACGGTAGCATAAGAGAAAAAAATGAAAAAACTTTCACCGAGATTATATCTTCTGAAAAAAACAATAGATTATTTTATTGTCGGTATTTTTTTGGTGATTTTGCTGTTTTTCTGGACATTGTATCGCGGTCCGGTTTCCGTTCCGTATCTTCGCCCTTATATCATACAAGCTCTTAATTTTGACGATAGCGAATATGATGTGGCAATCGGTGATGTTAACATGGAGCTGGTGCGTTCCATTCAGCCGATACGAATTACGGCAAAGGATTTGAGTTTCAAAAAAAATGACGAAACGTTCACTTTAAATATGCCGAAGATTTATTTGTCTTTCAGTTTGCGCGCATTATTGAACGGAATTATCGCTCCAAGTGATGTGAGCGTTGAAAATCCGAATATTTACTTTTTTGCAAATTACGGATTGGAAGAGAAAAGCGACGAAGAAATAAGCCGCAAAAAAATGCAATTTTATATTGAAAAGTTTAAGGAATTTTTGAACAATTATAACTCTGAAGACAAAATATATCCGGAAAGTTATGTAAACAACATAAGCGTAAAAGGCGGAGAAATTGAACTGCATGAAGTTGAACTCGGTCGGCGTTGGTTGTTTTCGGACCTGAATTTTGAATTTAATCGTGATGTGGTTAATTTGGAAGTTAATGCCAATGCCTTGGTGAATTTGGACGACAAAATAGCTTCAATCGGTTTTGAAAGTGAATATCACACTGTTTCCGATAAATTGGATTTGGAAGTATTTTTCTCGGACTTGATTATTTCTGATTTTTGGAACAGCTTTGATAATACCACGGAAGAAAGTGCATTTTCGTCAATGAGTTTGAATATTCCGCTCAACGGAAAAGTAGATACGGTTATTGCTTTATCCGATATTTTGCAACATCCTGATGATGCCCAAAGTTGTTTGGATAGCGCAATAGATAAGGTAAAATTTGAAATTGACGGCGGACACGGTCATATAGCTTTTAATGAAGAAAAAAAATATAATTACGAAATAGATGAATTTTCGCTGGAAGGTGAGCTGATCGGCGGATTGGATGAAATGAATATTCGTGATGCCGTGTTTAAGTTGGGCGGGCAAACGGCAAAAGTCAGCGCAAAAGCAAGCGGTTTGGAAACATATTTGTTGGAAAAATCTCTTAATGATTTGGCTATTCGTTTTCAGGCAAAAATAGATGAATTTCCGCTTACCGATTTGTCCCGTTTTTGGCCGCGCTATTTTGCCGAACCGGCATGGGAATGGTGCAAAGACGGGTTGGTTGGCGGAACGGCACAAAACGGTGATTTTGTCTTTAATTTCGGGTATGATAAAAAAAATAATACGTGGGGATTGCTGAATTTTGACGGGAAAGCATACTTGGCAGACGGAGACTTGCTTTATCTGGAAGGTATGCCGATGGTAAAAAATATATACGGATTGGCAAAATTTACCGACCATAATATCAGTATTGATTTGGATAAAGGGGTGTCTGACGGTGTTATTATTACCGGAGGAAACGTTAATCTGTATGACTTAGACAAATATAATAACTATATTTCCATTGATCTTATCGGAAATTCCTCAATTTCTGATGTGTTGCGTTTAATAGATAATCCGCCGCTTGAGTTTACCAAAGATATGGGCATAAATCCGAATGATGTCGGCGGAAATGTTGATGTTAAGCTTAAACTTGATTTTGAACTCAAGCAAGATTTGCTTCCGGAAGAGATTAAAGTCAGCGTGAATGCTGATTTGCATGAGGTTAATATAGAAAAAATAATTCCGCAGCACAAAGTTGAAGCAAATGATATGAATTTGAAAGTAAATTCAAAAGGATGGCATTTGAAAGGCAATATTGCTTATGATAATATTCCGGCAAACTTGAAAATTGATGAAGATTTCAGTGAAAAAAAATACAAGAGCAAGTGTAAAGTTTCTTTCAAATTTGATGATAATGCGAAAAGAAATCTGGGGGTTGACTGGAAAGTGCTCGGCGCACCTAATATGCTTGGTTATTCTGATGTTAATGCCGATATTGTTGTGCAAAATAATGATGATGTGATTGTCAGTGTTAATGCGGATATGCAGCATTCCGAATTAAATTACGACTATTTGGGATTTAATAAAAAAGCCGGCGTTCCGGCAGGAATTAAAGCAGATGTTGTGATTCGCAATAATCGTTTGGTAAATGTTAAAAATATCAGTTATCACCAACAAGGTTTTGATGTGTCCGCCGATATGGATACGCATCAAAGCGGGAGAGTTAAAACCGTTAATATCAAACAAATAACCGGAGCAAAAACTTCGGCTTCGGCAAAGATAAGCATTACCGATTCCGATAATCCGAAAGTTTATGTAAATATATCAGGCTCCAGTTATGATTTGCGCCCGTTGTTTGATAAGGTAGATTCTGCCAAACGGGAGAATAATCAGCCGGTACTTCAGGAAAACGAAGATGACGGATTGGAAAAAACGTATAATACAGATGTTTCGTTGGCCGTGAACAGCTTGTGGACCAATGATACGACTCCGATACAAAATTTTTCCGGCAGTGTAAAACTTCGGCACGGTATCGGTATTGAAGAAGTTAATATGTTCGGAAACTATGGTAAAAATAAGTCAATTAAAGTGCAGTTGGAATATAAGCCGATTGCCGGTAAGGAACATTTGTTGACAATAGACAGCAATAATGCCGGAAGCACGTTAAAAGTGTTGCGTTTGTATGAGAATATGGTCGGAGGCACTATGAAAATTGAAGCTCGCCGTGCTGCCGATAAAAAATTTGTCGGCCATGCGCAAGTGCGTGATTTCAGTATTCAGAATGCTCCGGTTATCACCAAACTGCTGACGGTCGGTTCGTTTACGGGTATGATTGATTTACTGAAAGGCGACGGATTAACCTTTACACACTTTAATGCTCCGTTTGAATATCACCGCAAAATACTAAAATTGAAAAAGGCAAAAGCCGAAGGTAATGTTTTAGGAATTACCGTCGGCGGAACGGTAAATCGTGCCACAGATGATTTGAAATTGGGCGGAGTTATTGCGCCGGCATACAGTATTAATCGTTTTTTGGGTAAAATTCCTTTGGTCGGTAATGTATTAGCCGGCAAAGACGGCACAATTTTTGCCGCAACATACGATATTGACGGTAATATATCTGATCCGGAAATAGATATTAATTCACTTTCCATGCTTAGTCCGAACTCCTTAAAAGAATGGTATAGTGAGAACTTCAGTGATGATGAAACGTATTAATCTGATTAAGGTAATGGCTGTTCAGGTTATTGTTGCCCGATAAAGTTTGAAAAATGCTTGTTTTTTCTTGTAATTTGACAAAATTATGTTAGAATAAAATTGTCTAACTTTAAAAATTAATTTTATTATGAAGGTAAACTATTTAGAGGCAGTTATGGAACTCTGCCGTGTGAGTGAAAACGATGTCAACTGTGCTTCACAGAAGGAGTTGGTGAATAACTACATCCTCCCGCGCATTGTTGTCCGAGGCGGGCAGGATATCCGTGGATGGCGAATCAGTCCGACATTCATGGAGTTTATGGCTCGTTTTGGTCAGACTTGTGTTGAGCGAGACCGTGAGAGCGGCGAGCTCCTGTTGGAACTGGCCATGCAGCGCATCTCCAATGGTGCCGTTGTGCATGCTGTCAAGGGAGGTAAGGGTGTTGCTGCTCCTTACAACTTCTGGGAGAGCCTTCCAGAAGAATATCGCAAGTATTCAGCCTGCTATGACCAGCCGGGGCTGATGGGGCAAGAGGAGTGGAATTTCTTGAAAATGAATCTCTACTTCTGCATCAACCGCCTGAACAACCAGCTCTGGGCTGAGCATGCCAAGAAGATTTGCTTCGGCTTGCTCACGCACATTTCTTGCTCCGGCGAGGAGCTGAACGGCTACCTCTGGAACGAAGCTCTTGTGAAGGAGAGTCTGAAGGAGGTATATGAATTTATTGAGGAAGTTGCTGTGCGCTCCTTCGGCGTTCAGCAGGTTGCTCAGTGGTTGTTGCCGACTTGGCGCAACCACAAAGAGTTCTTCAAGAAGTATTCCGGCGAAATAGACTTCAAAACCCTCTTCACTGACTGGGGTGATGGAGAAGAAGGTCTGGATTACGATCTTGAGGGTAGGAACTACTTCGGCAAGAAGATTCGCAAGTGCCTTAAGTTTTTCGGTATCTTCCAATCTAAGGTTGCCGAGAAGGTGAAAGCAGAGATGCTGGCTGCCTGACAAAGAGCTTGATTCCCAAACGGGAATCAAGCTTTTTGTGTTATTGGCGGGAGCGACGAGAAAACGTCAAACCAGCCAACTCTTTAAAACTCTAAAAAATATAACGCAATTTCAGCATGTTATAATTTTAAAAAGTTTGATTCTTTTTGCCTTACGCAACATAAAAAGAGTCGTAGCAAAAACTATGTAAATCATTGAATTGAAATCAGCAAAAGTCAATGGCAAATTCAAGATTTTGGAATTTTATTTAACAAGCCATTCCAAAACGTTTAATTGCGTAATTCCCTCATAGTCTTTTGTGCCGTAATCTCTGGAGAGTACAAACTTCGGGTAATTATCCTTAATCATCTGCAGCGAAGCCAATTCACGTTTAAGTGTTTGCGGCTCGTTCATTGTATCGCTGACTTGATAATATTCCAATCCGTTCGGTGTTTCGGCAACAAAATCCACTTCTGCTGTTTGTAATTTGCCATCTTTATTCCGATAATCTATTTTGCCGACATAAACATTACATCCACGGCGTAATAACTCCAGATATACAATGTTTTCTAAGATATGCCCTGTATCTGTTACTTTATTGCCAAGCAAATGTCGTCTTATACCCATATCTACAAGATAATATTTGTTTAAGGTTTTCAAGATTTTTTTGCCCTTAACATCATATCGGTCAGCTTTATATAACACAAAAGCGTCTTTAAAAGCATCAAGATATGTTTCTATTGTTGACGGCAATATTTTTATACCATCCGAAGTCATTGTGTCGCTGATTTTCTTTATGGAAATTTCGGAACCGATACAATTAGCGACAAACTTTAGAACACGACGTAATCGGTCTGCCGCACTGATATTTTTGTTGTCCATAACATCATTTAAAACGATAGTGTCATAAATCCCTTGAATATATGTATCTATCTGTTGCTGAAAATTAGGTGCGCCGATATTTACAAAGTGCTGAGCATACGGAAAAGAGCTGTATAACAAGTAATTATCATATATTTTGTCTTTGTTATCGTTTTCTTTATCTTTGTAGATTTCATAAAACTCTTTGAATGACAGCGGATACATTTTTATTTCAACATATCTTCCGGCGATAGAAGTTGCCCACTGCCCGGATTGAAGTTTTGAGTTTGAACCGGTCAAGTATAAATCTATGTTTTTCTTTTCATATAAACTGCGGACAGCTTTTTGAAAATCAGTAACTTTCTGAATTTCATCTAAAAAGACATAATTTTTTTTGCCAGCAACAATATTATCCATCACCTGTTTGTGCAACTTATGATAATCCAGCAGATGCTCATTTTCCACCTCTTCCAGTTTGATTATTTGAATCTGTTCTTTGGAGACACCTTGTTTTAAAAGCTCTTGGACGTATAAATCAAAAACAGTTGACTTGCCCGAACGTCTCACACCTGTTACAATTTTAATTAAATCGGTATCCTTAAAACTCATTAGCTCTTGGATATATTGCGGTCTATCTATAACAAAATCAGCCATATTAAGTCTCCTATACCTTGAATATAATATAAATAAAACTGCATTTCAACATATTTTTTATATTATAATGTAAAAAGTATGTAAATTTACATTGTTTTTATATGACGGATATTAGTGTAAACAGGGTATAACCAACGGAGCGGTATACTTCCTGATACTATGATTTTATGGCAAAATTATATCCGATAAACTTTATTTTTCAGGATCTAATGGAATTTTGCATAAAAGTTCCATGAGTGAAAAAGTGGTTGACTTTAAGGTTGGTCTATGTTATATTTAGACAAAATTTGTGATAAATTAAAACATAGGAGGTGTGTTATGGAGCAAGATGTGCAAGATAAAATAAATGCATTAGCCAAAAAGATCAAAGGACTTTCTGTGCAAGAACTACACTTTCTATCAAAAGAAGTAGAGAGCCAAAGAAAACGTCAAGATTATGAAGAAAGTAAATGGCTTGATACAGAAATCAAAAAAGGTGATATAAACGAATTTGAAACTCCAGATAAAATTGATACACTTGTGGGGCAAGGGGCAGATATTCAAACCGTTGACTGGAACAAATTGATAAAGGCAATACACTCAAACGCATCTAAATACAGACCTGTAGCTCAAGCAGTTATTTATAATGGTTACAAATTGGACAAAGATTTGGTTCAACGAAGAGAAGTTCGTCGTGTCGTGGATTATTGTCTTGCACATCCAGAAGGATTTAAAACAACAAAAATGCGAATTGATGCAAGACACACTGTTAGAGATATTGATAAATATCTGCGAGTAGAATTACCGCAAATTATAGCACAGGAGAAGGCTTCAAAAAAAGAAATACTTAATAATGATATAAATGTCTTTGAAAGTGCAGAAAAAATAGATAGATTGATTAAAAATGGAGTTGATATCCAATCTGTAAAATGGAATGAGCTATATGATTTATTTGTTAGAAATCAACGTCAATATACTCCAATTATCAGAGCTGTAATATACAACGGATATGATTTTTCATATAATCCAGACATATTGCATAAGAAAGATGTAAGACATGAAGTAAATTATTGTCTTGCGCACCCAGAAGGATTTAAAACACCAGAAATACGCACCACAATTAGAGCTATAGTAAGAGAAAATGACAAATATTATAAGGAATTACCCAAGATTCAAGCTCAACAAAGAAAAGAAAAAGAGCAACAAAAAAAAGAGCAAAGAGAGAATGATATAAATTACCATTTGGATAATACTTATGATTTATCTGCCACAAAAATAGATAAATTAGTTAAAAAAGGTGTAGATATTCAACAAATAGATTGGTCTAATTTGAAATACTTATCATATAAGAACAATGGAAAATATAAAAAGGTAATGCGAGCAATCATATATAATGGTTATGACTTTAGCCAAGCCTTATCAGTATTGTGCCATAGTAAAGTTTTACCTCTAGCTGAAGAATGTTTACAACATCCTAAGGCATTTAAAGTTGAAGGTGCATATGAAAGTTTGCAGAGTATTGTACCTATTGCCCGTGAATATCTTGATCAGCGTAATGAAGATTATAAATTGGCGTTGGAACAAGAAAAACAGGCGAGACTCTTAGAACAAAAAAAGGAAGAAGAATACCTTGAAAGACAACGTATTATAGCAGGTAGCGGTATAAATTCCTTTTCATCTGCAGAAAAAATAAATGAATGTGTTGACAATGGTGCGGATATACAATGGATAGATTGGGAGGAGCTTATCAATCAATTCTATGTACACGAAAGATATGATGAGGGCACCAAAGAAGATATAAGAATAATGCAGGCTATCATATACAATGGATATGATTTTAGCGATGCGATTTCGACTTTCAATAAGGATATTGTTCGGGAAACTGTTGATGAATGTTTGACTTTTCCTGATAATTTTAGAGTATATATGGCATACGAAAAATTGTATCAATTTGTATCCAATAGAGAAAAAATAGAAGAAGAAGAAAGAAGACAAGCACAAATTGCACGTGATAATGATGTGAATATCTTTACTAGTGCTGAGAAGATTGATAAAGTTGTCAGAAAAGGTATTGATATACAGCAAGTTGATTGGGATAAAGTTAATCATTTAGAAGGCGCTCAATACGAAAAAATTGTTCGTGCTATTATATACAACGGTTTTGATTTTACCAAGAAAGAAGAACTTTTAAACAATGGTAAAATAAATGCGTTGGCGCGTGATTGCCTTAAACATCCAGACGCATTTAAGGTAAAAGGTGCTTATAAAAAATTGGATAAACAAATGAAAGCACAAAAAGTTGATAAAATTATGAAAGTTTTGGCAACGCATAAGGTTGTCAGATTTTGATTGACAAAGGAGAGAATTAATGGATATAGCAACAGATTTTAGCACAACAATAAAAACAGCATTAGCAACGGAAAATGCTGTTACGGCAGTGAGAGCTATGCATCTAAATGGACGATTAAAAGAAAATCTTCCTGAGGTTGATTGTTTGTTTGAGATTCCAGAGCGAACAGACTTTCATCCAGAAGGAAATAGCGGTGAACATACGCTGCTAACTATAAAAGAAGTGCATGAAGATAATCCTCAAAAAGCAGCAATGATGCGGTATGCAATGCTTGTACATGATTTAGGTAAAGTTGTAACGTTTGATGAACAAAAAGCAAAAGCCGATGCAAAAAGTCAACCCTATGAAATCAAAGATTTAACTAAGCATTTCGGACACGCTGAAAAAGGTGTAGATTTAGCTAACAAAGTGTCTGAATATTTGCAAGTACCCGATGAATGGAAAGAATTTGCTACTTTGGTCTGTAAACAACATATGAAAGCTCACGATTTAGATAAGATGAAAGATTCTAAGTTATATGACTTTAATCAAGAAATTCCAGATAAATTTTATGAACCTTTGATGAAATGTTGTTTAGCAGATGCTTTAGGAAGGCAAATTCCATCAGAGCAAAAAGAAAAAATTAAAGCAGATTTTGCTATGAAGAAAGCTAAAGTAGACGATGTACGCCACTTTATGAAAATATCAAACAGTGATAAAAATACCTTTACCAATGATTATGCAAAATACAAAAAAGCAATGATGGTAACGGGTAAATAAATTTTTACTAATTATAACACCATATCTAGATGGATGAGATGTTTTTTGTGCTTTAAAGTTGCATTATATAAGAAATGTAATAATATTGGCATAAATTTATAGTTATTTCCGTTTTAAAGACTCAGGAGCGCATCATTTCAAATTTTTGGTGTAGTTGCTTTAGAAATATGCTTCGGTTCTGTACGGCTTTAAAAATGACTCCTGCGATGGTGTTTGATTATATCATCTGAGGAAGAAGTGTGCTATATCTGGGATTTCGTTTTATATTTATAAGCTTCAATTGACTCATCAATGTCATCACGGAAACAATCATCATATAAAGATTTTATCTGTTTTAACAACTCAATATCATTATCTTCACTCAACACATAATCATAAGCTACTACGGCATTATTATCTTTAGTATATATTTTTTTCTATTTTCAACTGATGATATAATCTGCTAAGTTGATGTATTTTTTCTATGTATTTTTGCATATCTAGGATCATTTGTCGTGCCTCATAATAGTTATCTGTCCTTAAGGAAAATCTTTTGAAACGTCTTTTCCTGTTAACTTTTGGTAGTTCGAATCTACACCAGAAAATTCTACCATTCAAGTACAAATGTGGCGGGATTCCACTATGATTCTTATTTTTAAATGATTCACAAAATGATTCATATTTTTTGCATTTTATCCTCAACCTTGTTTTTTATTTACATAAGTTGTTTAAGGTATTGATTCTATTATATTTTAAAAATTTGAAAGAACACCAAGGGCAAAATTTTCTTTAATTTACGGCAAAGCAACAGAACCCTAGAAAACGCAAAAAGCCGTCATAAAGACGGCTTTTTGTGTTATTGGCGGGAGCGTTCGTGCTCGGTCTTGCTTCGTAAGGCTCGCAATTTATGCTCGCCGACTTCGCTTCGGTCACCGCTTTTGTAACATTTGTGACCTTCGCTATCGCTTGTTCACAAATTAACAAAATCGTATGCTGCGTCAAAAATTGTTCCCCCGGAACAATTTTTTTCCTCGCCGCGACCTTGAGGTCGCTTCGTTCAATCCTCTGTCATATCCCTGATAACACAAAAAGCCGTCATAAAGACGGCTTTTTGTGTTATTGGCGGGAGCGACGAGGCTCGAACTCGCGACCTCATGCGTGACAGGCATGCATTCTAACCAGCTGAACTACGCCCCCAACGAACGTTCTTACTTATATACAACTAATTTTTAAAAAGCAATACTTTTTTTTAAGAAATTCAAATTTTTTTTATTTCTGTGGAAAATGTTGTTTTTTTCAATGAATAACTTTGATAATATTCTTGCATTCAAAAACAAAATATTTCATCATCACTCCGTAACAAATGAGTGTATGATGCAGGGATTTAACAGACTACGTAAAAAAATACGGCGTCGCCGTATAGAAACTTTTCTTTTGGCCGGATATGCTTTTGCCATTACCTGTGCCTTATTTGTGTCGCTTTTAAACAAGGTGGATAGTTCCCAAAAAGAAGATAAAATTATTACTGTTGAAGAAAGCTATGACTTTGATTCCGATATAATGACTCCGGCTTTTAATGACGTTTCTAAAGATAATCCGTTTGATGTTTTGTTTGCCGAAGTGAATAATCAGCAAATTTTGAGCAATAATGAGGCTTTAAATGAACTGATGTATAGTTCCGGAATTTCTCAAACCGGAATTATTATGCCATTACCGTCACGTCCTAAACGCACGGTTACTCTTGACGGTATTTATCAAAAAGAACATCGTGTTGTTATGATTAATAAAGGTGATAATTTTATCGGGATTTTAACACGATTGGGTATGGATTACCAAAGTGCCAATACTGCATATACGGTGTTGAAAGAAGTGTTTGATGCCAAAAAATTACAAGCCGGACAACATATTGAAATTACCGCAACGTATGATGTGCAAACAAAAGAACTTGAGTCGCTTGATTATTTGATGATTGAACCGGTAAGAGGCACAAGATACATTTTGAAACGCAATGAATACGACAAGTTTGAGGCTAAAGTTGAACAAGAAGAGTTTGCTTACGAAATTCGTGATGTTAAAGGCGTTATCAGCGGAAGTGTGATTAATTCGGTTAATTCTGCCGGTGTTCCTTTGCGTTTGGCAAACAAAATACCATCTTTGTTTGCTCATCAAATAGATTTTAAACGTGATATTCAAAAAGGCGATTCTTTTGAAGTCAAATTTGAAATCAACAAAGACAATAATGATGAAATTGTAAAACTCGGAGATATACTGTATGCCAAGTTTAAGGTTAAGGGGAGTGAATACAAACTGTATCGTTATAAGAGTCGTGATGGAAGTGTAGGGTATTATGATGAAAAAGGCGGAGGCAAAAAAAGCGGTTTGGATAAAAAGCCTTTGGCAATGAAAAATGCTCGTATTTCATCATTGTTCGGTTATCGCAGACACCCTATTTACAAGGACAAAAGATTCCATGGCGGTGTTGATTATGCGGCTCCGAGCGGCACGGCTATTTATGCCAGCGGTCCGGGAACGGTTGAAATGGCTCGTTATGTCAACGGATACGGCAACTACATTAAAATCCGTCACAATTCGGAATATGAAACGGCTTACGGGCATATGAGCAGATTCGCCAGCGGTATCAGAGCCGGAGTGAGAGTAAGACAAGGCCAAATAATCGGTTATGTCGGAAGTACCGGACGTTCTACCGGACCGCACTTGCACTTTGAAATTTTGCGTAAAGGCCAGCGAATAGATCCGTTGAATGCAAAGGTTGCAACCGGAAATGATTTGACCGGCAGTCAGTTGGCGGAATTTAAGCGGATTGTCTACAAAATAGACCATAGTAATACTCAAAATTTGCAAGAAAAAGATGTAAGTATGAAAACAGCGGCTGAATCACCTAAATCCGAAACTAAGCAACAGGAAGCAATGTCTTCGGATGCTAAAAAAGTAAAAAAAGTTCCGCCGAAAAAACCGGCAGCGCGTGCTGCAGCGGCCGCACGCAAATTTAAGGCAAAAAGGCGCTGATTTCCGGGTTGTGAGCCTTGATAATTTTCGTGAGGCGACTTAAATAAATTAAGGTGAGGTTTTATTATGAACAATTTGCCTGAGTTAAGAGATATACATTTGCCGGCTGAAAATATTTCCGTTTTCCCTCTTGCCGGGGGCTGGTGGTTTTGTATTTTGGCAATTTTGCTGCTTGTGTTCGGCGGAAAGATGTTTTTTGCCGCAAGGCGTGCCGGTGCTAAATTTTATGCCAGATATTTAATTGAGCATCAGGCAAAAAATAACGATATATCAGCGGTAATCAAAATGTCCGAAATTTTACGACGGATATGTGTGAAACAATATCCGCAAGCAGTTTCTTTGTCCGGTGATGAATGGATAAATTTTTTGCAGCAAAAATCTAAAAGCAAAATATTGCAGTCTGCCGCGCAGTTGTTGAAAAATGCTCCGTATATCAGACAATCCGAATATCAAATAAATACGGAAGATGTGAAAAATTTGCGTGAATTTTGTTTGCGCTGGGTGGGAGAAAATTTATGAATTATCTGGCAAATCCGCAAATGCTGTGGCTTCTTCCCGTTCCGTTGATTTTTTACATATTTCTTCGTCCGTTTAAGCGCGGTGCCGGAGATGCTTTAAAAATTCCCTTTATAAACGATTTAAAATGTATTGCCGAAAATAAGAACTCGTTATCATTAAAGTCCGGTAAATATGTATCACATCTGATGAATTTGTTTTTGCTCGGTTTGGCGTGGATATGCTTTGTTTGTGCCTTGTGTCGTCCGCAAAATGCCGGAGAACCTAAACCGCTTCGTAATGAAGGGAGAGATATTTTGTTGGTGTTGGATATTTCTAATTCTATGCGGGAACGGGATTTTGAATATGCCGGAAAATATTATGACAGAATGAGTGCGGTAAAAAGTGTGGTGAATAAATTTATTGATGAACGCACACAAGATAAAATCGGTTTGGTTTTGTTTGGAACCAGAGCGTATTTGCAGGCGCCGCTGACTTATGATAAACATTCTTTGAAAGAAATTTTAGCTAACACGGAAGCCGGTATGGCCGGAAATTCCACATCTATCGGTGATGCAATCGGACTGGCTTTGAAAAACCTGACTTTTGATACAAAAAATCCGGATAACAAAGTAATTATTTTGCTGACCGACGGCGAAAATAATGATGGCAGTATTTCATTTCCGGAGGCAATAAAATTAGCAAAAGACGAAAAAATTAAGGTTTATACAATCGGGGCTGCCGGTGATGAAACGTCGTTTTTCGGCGGTTTGTTTTCCATGCCTTCCGGTTCAGGTTTGGATGAACGAGGATTGCAACAGCTGGCAACAGAAACCAAAGGTGCATATTTTAGAGCAAAAGATGTTAATTCTCTGGCAAAAATATACGAAAAAATTAATATGCTTGAGCCGCAAATGAATGATGCCGGAGTTGTGCGGGAAGTGAAAGATTTGTATTACATTCCGGCAACTTTGGGATTGTTGTTGCTGATTTTGCTGTGGCTTATAAATGAAAAGAGGAAAATATAATGTCAGAAATACTGCACAATTTTCATTTTTTACGTCCTTATATGCTGAGTATGCTGTTGTTATTGGTGCCGGTTTATTATTGGGGCAATAATAGAGTGGCAAAAAACTCGGCATGGCTAAAAGTTTGTGATGAACATTTATTTAACTTTCTAAAGGTAAAAAATCAAGAAAAATCAATTAAAAACATTAATAAGTTGATGTTTTTAATTATCTTTTTTGTTTCTGTTGCTGTTGCCGGACCGGCGTGGAAGAAACAAAATGCGGCAGCTTTGATTTCGGATAATCCGGTGATGATTGTGCTGAGTATGTCTTCGGATATGCAAAAAACAGATGTGAGTCCGAGCAGAATGGAGCGGGCAAAATTTATTATTAAAGATTTAATGGATGAAATACAAGATTCTCAAACCGGATTGATGGTATATAGTCGTGAGCCGTTTACGGTGTTGCCGTTAAGTGATGATTCTGCACTGGTGGAAAATTTATTGCCGGCGATTGATTTTGATATTATGCCGGAAAACGGAGACAGATTAGACAGAGCTGTTGATATGGCGGTTAACAGGCTTAAAGACGCCGGTTATACTGAAGGTAATATTGTTGTTTTGGCATCTGATGTCGGGGAACATTTTGATATGGCTTTGGAGAGTGCCAAAAAAGCATCTGCGGATAAATTTACGGTGAATACCGTTAATATCGGTAATGGCGGCAGTGATAAATTGAAGTTAGTTGCCGAAAACGGTCGCGGTTTATATTCGGAATATAATCAAGACTTGAATAAA
This sequence comes from Alphaproteobacteria bacterium, assembly GCA_017484225.1. GTDB lineage: Bacteria > Pseudomonadota > Alphaproteobacteria > RF32 > CAG-239 > RUG410. The sequence goes on along the minus strand of JAFUTN010000022.1, from coordinate 3,100 downwards.
CTCTTATCTTTATTGAACCGCAAAGCCGGTGAAAATATCAAAGAATCGGAAAATGAACAATCTGTTTGGCTGGATTACGGATATTATTTTTTATTTTTGCCGATTTTTTTGGCTTTGTTTTTGTTTCGGCGAGGTTTGTTTGTAGGAGCATTGATTGTATTTTTTGTTTCGGATGCTTACGCCGGATGGTTTTTGAATGACAATCAGGAGGCTAAACGTTATTTTGATGCAGCAGACTATGAAAATGCCGCAAAAATATTCAAAGACGAACAGTGGCGCGGCGCAGCGGAATATAAAAAAGGTGATTATGAAGCGGCATTAAGAGAGTTTGAGAAAAAAAATGATGTTGAATCTTTGTATAATCAAGGAAATGCTTTGGCTAAGTCCGGAAAAACGGATGAGGCCATAAAAAAATATGAAGAAGTGTTAAAACTTGAGCCGAATCATGAGGACGGTAAATTTAATTTGGAATATTTGAAAAAACAGCAACAATCACAAAGCGAACAGCAACAATCGCAGAGCGAACAGCAGCAATCGCAGAGCGAACAGCAACAATCGCAGAGCGAACAGCAGCAATCGCAGAGCGAACAACAGCAATCGCAAAGCGAACAGCAGCAATCGCAAAGCGAACAGCAACAATCGCAAAGCGAACAGCAGCAATCGCAAAGCGAACAGCAGCAATCGCAAAGCGCACAGCAGCAATCGCAGAGCGAGCAACAGCAATCGCAAAGCGAACAGCAACAATCACAAAGTGAACAGCAACAATCGCAAAGTAATGCAACGGGTGATAAAACGGACAAGGAACATAATTCAGATAACTCAATGATGCAAAATTCAGAAAATAGTGAAAAAGAAGAAACACAAAATTCTGAAGCTGTTGCCGGCGGAAGTGATGTGAATTCACAAGAAAAAGAAAAAATACGGGCAAAAATGCAAAAATTTAGAGAAATTCCGGAAGATAAAGGCGGATTGTTGCGTGCATTTATTCGTAAAGAGTATGAAAATAATCGTTATAAAGACTGAATTAGAGAGGTGAAAAATGAAAAAAATTCTTTTATTTGTTTGCACTTTTATTTTGTTACCGTGTATGGTTGCGGCCGAAGAGTTGGTTGCCGAAACAGATGTTGACGAAGTTGCTTATGGCGAACCGATAACGTTAAGTGTAACTTATCAGGGGGACGATGGCGATAATTTGCAACCGGATTTCAGTGTGTTGCAAAAAGAATTTCGTATTTATTCTAACTCAAGTTCACTCCAATCTACATATATCAATGGTAATTTTTCTCAGATAAGAGTTTGGAAACTCGGTTTGTTTCCCTTGAAAGACGGTGAAGTTATTATTCCGGAAATAAATGTCGGGAAAAATAAAACAAAACCGATAAAAGTTAATGTGTTACCAGCCGGAAGCGAGGTTAAGCCGAAAAATCCGGAGGCAAAAGCGAAACAATCTGATGAAATAAAAGCTTCATTGAGTGTTAAACTTGATGCGTTATCTGCTTATGTGCAACAAGAGGTTAATGCAGATGTTGTCATAAAAGATTATGCGGGAATCGGATTGCAGGCGGAACCTCAGTTTGAAAATACAACCGATTGGATTATAAAAAGTTTGGGACAGCCTGAAATTATGAAAAATAAAGACGGGAGCCGTGATATTGTTTTTCATTATGCGCTGTTTCCGCAAAAAAGCGGAAAGCAACAAATACCGGTCGTAAATGTTGAAGCTTATTATGTGATATACGACAACGGTATGCAACAACCGATGATGTTCGGCAATTCAATGTTTCAGATGATGACTGCTGATTTTGGCGGAATGTTTGGGGAACAACGTCCGTTATATTTGCGTTCAAAGCCGATTGATGTTGAGATAAAACCGATTGTTGCAGAGTATGGGGATAATTGGTGGCTGCCGGCAGAAGCTTTGGTTTTGGAGGGGAAGTGGACGGACCGAAAAGATGATTTGAAAGTCGGTGATGCAATTATTCGGGAAATACAGCTGACAGCTTATGGTATTGCCGATACACAACTGCCGGAATTAAAGGTTCCGGAAACTCCTGATTTTAAGATTTATCCGGAAAAACCACGCTTATCGTCAACCGTAAATCAGGGAAAAATTTTGTCGCAGGCAGTATACAGGGTGGTGTATATTCCGCAGAAATCAGGTAAATTAAGGGTTCCTGAATTTGGTTTGCGTTGGTTTAATGTTAATACGCAAAAAATTGAAAATGCCGTTGTGCCGGCAGAAATAATAAGTGTGGGTAAAAATGCGCAGTTGCAGGAATTGGAGAAAAAAGAATCATCCGTGCAACCGGAAGCAAATGATGTTAAAATCTCCGAAAACAAACAAGCTGATATACCGGAAAAATCTTTAGATATGCGTTTGGTAATGGTTATGATTTGCTTGTCATTTGTTCTGGGTGTGATTGTGTGTTATGCTATTTTTTTCTTTAACAACAATAAGAAACAAAAAGAATTTAATGTAAAACATTTATCTCTTATCAGGGATTATGTAAAAAAACACGATTACCGCAACCTGCAAGAAGAATTGTTGGCTTGGGCGCAAATTTATTTGCCGAACCAAAAAATTAACAATCTTAATGATTTAGCAAAACAAATAAATAACGCAGATTTTTCCGAGCAGATGCAAATTTTGAATCGGATACTTTATGCCGGAGCGGCAGAAAATTTGAGTGATGCAGATAAGATAGTTGTTCCTTTGAAAGAAAAGCAAAAGTCTTTAAAACGCAATAAAAACAGCAAAAAGGCTCTGCCTGAGTTGTATGAATAACTTCAAATTTCAGTGCCTATGAATTAGTGATAGAATGTTTTGTTAAAAAATTTGTTTGCAAAAGCAAATTAATTTGTTATGATTAATTTATGGCGGAATAAATTTCGCCAAGAACCCGAAAAAGGGGTTCGGAGCTGTGAGAAGCTTTATATGTACCGATACTGATTTCCGGTGTCGTTAAAAGTGTTCATTTGTGAATACATTCCCCAATTGTACAAATATGGTTGGGGTTATTGTCTTTAAAAAAACATTTTCAAAAATAAAAAAAGTCATAGAATAAGAAATCGGAGGGGTGCCGACGAGCTCCAGATAACT
>JAFUTN010000021.1 GCA_017484225.1 Alphaproteobacteria bacterium | reverse complement strand
GACGCGCCGCGCAGGTGCAGGAATGACAATATATAACTAAAAAAGCGCCCCAAAGGGCGCTCATTTTGTTGGCTGCTTCACCTGGACAATCGGGCTCTTATAAGCCCGATGATCTTGCCACGTCGCCTCTACGCCATACGGCGTGCGGCTCGTGATGCGATTCCGAACCTCTTGGTTCTTCACCTCAGGTAAACTTGCCAACAAAAAAACCACCTCAAAGGTGGTGTTTTTGTTGGCTGCTTCACCTGGACTCGAACCAAGATTGACGGAGTCAGAATCCGCTGTCCTACCATTAGACGATGAAGCAACGTTCGCCACTTGTAATATGCTATTTTACTGACAATGTCAAATACTTTTTTTTATGTTCGGATTACTCAAAAATCCACTCAATCGTGTTTTCGTTATCATTGCTGGTTGCCGCGTCGGCTTCCGGCAAGGTATAACGTGTGCGCGTGCAATATCCGTAATATGAAGTATATCCTGTATAACAACTACTTACACATCCCACTCCCGCTTGCACGAACTTATCTCCGCAATTTGCACAAATTCCGGTTTCGCAATCAGGTATTTTAGTATTGCCGAAAATCGCATAAGCATCTTGAACAGGTCCGAATCTGACGTCATTACTCAAATTTATATATTCTAAATCCTTAACATCATAAAAAGCTGCCCGCTCCACATATTCTGCATTAGAAAAATTTGCGCTTGTTAAGGCCGTATACGAAAAAGAAGCTTCGCCTATTGATGTAATATTTTCCGTTCCTTTAATATCTTGTAAATTATATAATCTCTTAAAAACTCTGTCTCCTATCGTGGTTACGTTACCCTCTATAACGGCATGAACAATGTCTTTATCCCGCCAAGGAGTTTCTGTTGACTGGTCTGGAATCCACGGAAAATTCCCCATCGGTCCCTCACCTGCAATCGTAAATGTTTTTGTTGCCTCATCATAAGTGCATTTCACGCTGTCGCTGTATACACCATCAGTTGCCGGTCCGCAGTTCCAGGTTTCGGCAAAAACCTCGCTGACAAGAAGTAAGCAACCTGTTATAATTACATATTTTTTCGCATTTATTTTCATTAAATTTCCCCTTTTTATTGCACAAAAAAAAATCGCTTTCAAAAAAGCGACTGGAAGTTGGAAACTAACTGTAAAATAGTGCGGTTTATTTAACCATCAATATAGCCTTATTACACCGCCTTCCAGTCATGTATGCACAACTGAAAAGCGCATAAAGCACTCATTTTATTACAGTGAGGTTTCCACACCTCAGAACACTTTTTCTATGTCCTGAAGCGATTCTAACAAAAACAATCAAATTTGTAAAGGCTATTTTATATAATAAAAGCACCTGCCGTAAATTTCAGCAAGTGCTCTTATTTAAGGGATTATCAAATTTTATTTTATCAATAAAATCAATCCGTCTTTCACTCCGGTAATTTTGGCTTTATCACCTTTTTTCAATACCTTTTCTGTTTCGGCAATCCAAAAGGTATCACCAACTTTAACCTTTGTGCGGTTATCAACAACATCTTCTGTCAACGTTACGGTGTTACCGACATATTGCTGAGCCGGATTATTCAGATTGTCATACTTACTGTCCGGTTTTGCCGACTTAAATATTTTGTGATAAACATATAATCCGCAAGTAACAAAAATTGATGACGTTATGGCAAAGGCTATCAGTTGTTCGGTTATTTCCGGCGCATAAAAATGCACATACCCGCTCACCGCAAAAGCGGCAAAACCAAACCAAATCAAATAAACTCCCGGAACAAAAAGCTCAAACATACAAAGCAAAAGTCCGATTGTTGCCCATGCTACTGCCGGAGACTCAATCATTTTTCAATCTCCTTTTTATGCGATTTCGGAGCATCTTTCATAGTATCTTTGACTAACTCGGCAATTCCGGCAACCGTTCCCATAATTTGAGATGTATCAACCGGCAACATCAACAATTTTTGGTTCGGAGATGTTACAATACCTTGTAAAGCCTCTATATATTTTTGCCCTAAAAAGTAGTTCAAAGCCTTCGGATTTCCGTTGGCAATAGCCTCAGAAACCATCTGAGTTGCCCTCGCCTCGGCTTCGGCGGCACGTTCTCTGGCCTCAGCTTCGCGGAATGCGGCCTCTCTCTTACCTTCTGCCTCCAAAATGGCAGATTGTTTCAAACCTTCGGCTTGCAAAATTTCAGATTGTCTTAAACCCTCAGCTTCCAAAATACTGGCACGCTTATCACGTTCGGCTTTCATTTGGCGAGCCATGGCATCAATCAAATCGCGCGGCGGATTAATATCTTTAATTTCCACACGTGTAACCTTAACACCCCAAGGAATCGTTGCTTCATCAACAACAGACAGAAGCTTGTGATTAATTACGTCACGCTGCGACAAAAGTTCATCAATTTCCATACCGCCGATAACCGTTCTGATATTTGTCATAACCAAATTCATGATTGCAACGTGCAAATCACCAACCTGATATGCTGCCTTAACGGAATCTTGAATTTGATAAAACAAAATACCGTCAACCTTAACCATTGCGTTATCTTTGGTAATCACTTCTTGTGACGGAACATCCAAAACCTGCTCTTTACGACTGATTTTTGCCCCGATATTTTCAATAATCGGAATTAAAATATGGAATCCCGGCGTAAGAGTTCTGGTGTAGCGGCCAAAATTTTCTATTGTGTATTCATAGCCTTGGCGCACAATAACAGCTGACTTGAAAATGATGAAAAAAACTAAAATTACAAGAATTATGGCAAATGTTTCCATGTTTGTATCCTTTCAAAATAATTGAAACTATACAAGTTATATATGTTTTCTCACCTTTTTTCAAATATGTATGAAAGATATGCACAATATTAGCCGAATTACCCCGAAACCGTAGTTGTTTTCCGCCCCGCCCCAAAAGTTTGTGCCTATACAACCAAAAGTATATATTGCAACTTTTTTAAATATTTAACTTGACTTTTTTCTATAATTAAGTACCCTTGCTAACCAGAGACAAAAGTGTATTTCGTAATTCTTAATATACTTCACTTTATTCAAATACACCGGTTGATTTAATAAATTTGGAAAATAAAATTGAACATGATAGCACTAAAAACAGCTTATAATGAATTAAAAGAACTATCTGCGGCAGGCATAGCATATCCTGCAGATGGTGCATTTTTTTTAATACAAACATGCAAAAATTTATTTATCGGACATAAAATAGATAAAATATTAAACACATGGATTGCCGACTTTCATTTTCCGGTAGAAGAAAATAAAACATTACAAAAAGATTATGCAGATAGCTTAGAGTGGGAAGGACCTTTTGTTTTTGTTATCAATAATCAAAAGATATTTATAAATTTTTCTGCTCCGGAACATTATGAAATCGGCATAAATTCTCAGAATATAACAGAAATTATTGATATATCTTCTAAAAATATTGTTGAGTTGAAAAAATATACAGATAAAGGTAAATTTGTTGACATATCTTTTTTGTATGATGATTTCATGAAACAAAAGATTAAAGATATTCACGCAATTATTGATAAGCGGAACAAAATTGCCGGTTTAGCGGCCATACTCTTTGAATTGCAAAACAGTGTTTGCTTCGTTGTTTCAGAAGAAATTGATAATCCGAAAATACGTGTATATGCCAATAAAAAAGATGCATTAACAGCTATTGATAAACAAAAAGAACAAAATTGTAAATTTTACACAAAACCCAGCCGGTGAGCTTCAAAGATATAAAGCTCACTGACTGCAGAGTGTTACATAATTATCATAATTACAACTTTAGGGAGTGCAAAATGAGAAGATTATTTTTGATTTTAGGACTGATTTTGAGCATAAGCACAAATGCTCGGGCTGAACTGTATCATGGCATTGATATTGATGCCGTATACGAAAGCAGCGAT
>JAFUTN010000020.1 GCA_017484225.1 Alphaproteobacteria bacterium | reverse complement strand
TGAGCAGAAGTACAAGCTGTCTTGCATACAGACAGAATTGCCTCTGTGGGATAATAGCAATCCAGAACCTATAAATAATCTAACCACGCATAACGACAACGATATGCTGATGATTGGACACGATGTTTATACTTTCGGGCCTTTGCAGGCAAAAATTATCAAAGAATTGTATAAGGCTGCCTCAACAAATAATCCATGGGTATTGGGAAAAAATTTGTTGATGGACAGCGGAGCACGAACGCAACATTTGAGAGACTTGTTTCGCTCGCATCCGATATTGTCGCGTATAAAATACCGTTCAAAAGGCTATTATTGCCTGATTATAACATAATTTATACACAGCTAAATACAACTAAAGTATGACATAAGTCGGATGAGTGTCCGATTAACATTATTGATAAAAACGGCCAAAAGTATCTTTTTATCGGCTGAATATCCGAGTGTGTCCGATTTTTACTCTGACCTATCCGACTGTAATTCTGCGACTTAATTCCTCAAAGTTTGAATGTAATTTTCAATAACTTTATGAGGAAAAAATAATCATGGAAAATCAAAATTCAACAACAAACAGCTATTTAACCACGAAGGAGCTGTCTCAACGATGGAAAGTCAACCCTAACACAATCGAACATTGGCGCATTTATGGTTTCGGGCCGGAATTCATTAAAATAGGCCGCAAAGTCCTCTATTCTCTTGAAAGCGTAATTGAGTTTGAAAATAAAAACAAAGCTCAAAATACATTAGAGAACAAATCAGACAATAACTAAACGTTATTCGAGATTGCTATGAGTGGCTGGATAAAAATTCATAGACGTATAACGGAATGGGAATGGTATAGCGATGCAAATACCTTTCGCTTGTTCATGCACCTGCTATTAACGGCAAATTATGAAGACAAGCGGTGGCGTAATATCAATGTCAAGCGCGGGCAACTCGTAACTGGCAGACAAGAATTAGCGCAAGCATTAAGACTTTCGGAACGCCAGATAAGAACATCTTTAGATAAACTCAAAATGTCCGGCGTAATAACCACGCAAACGACCAACCAATATTCGCTCATAACCATTGGAAAATACGACCTATTCCAAGAAAAGCCAGTTGAAAATGTCCAGCGAAAAGTCCAACCAACGACAAGCAATATGTCCGACAAAAGTCCAACGAAAAGCCAATCAAGAGTCCAAGCGATAGCCACGACTCAAGAAAAAAAGAATTGTTTAAAAACTAAAATATCCTCTTTTCAATCGGATATTTTATCAAAAGACCAATTTCAAAATAAAGGCAAGAGTTTTGCGGAATTGCTTAAATCCAAAGGAATTGAGTAATGTCTGTTATGGATTATTTGAACCGAAAACATAAGGTTATGAATTGTGTTTTTGAAATTTTATACGATTTATACGGCGAACCAACGTGGCTCAAAAAGCCAAAAGATGGGCAAGAACCCGAAAAAATAATAGACCAATGGATCACAGAACTTGGCGGATATGGTGAAGTTCAGCTCCGTCAAGCCTGCTATAATCTTTTCAAATACAAAAAAGTTGCGAGTTTCCCTAAGTTAGCTCACATTTTGGCGGAACTAAGCGACCAACAAAAAGAAAGCGAACAAGAACAACAAAAGAAAAATACCGGAACACATCGCTATTTTTGCATTGAACACGAGTTAATGCAACGTGATATTGAGAATAATTGCTGTTATCACATTATAACTGATTATAAATACGCCGCCGAATATGTCTTATCTGATATGCTTAAAGATGTGATGGGTATAGAAGAATATAAAAACTTAGAGGCTAAATATAAAAATGATTGGCCGCTTATGCAGGGTAAAAAATACCGTAAAGCTATGGAACTCGGGCTTTTCAATAATTTTGATAAAATCTTGGATAAGATTACAAAGGAGCGGCATCATGGCTAAACTATCAAGACAAGATATAATGGAACGCTTTGAGGAAGCCGTTATCATTGCAAAACGTCTGCCATCAGTTAAACCTGCCGGATATAAAACCGCTTGGCCTGATATCATTTATACGGAAATTGAGATATTGCAACAGGATAAAAAAACAATAAGATTACTGCCAACACCTGAACAGCTCACGCGCTTAGATGAAGTTTTAGACTGGATTGTTGTTTTAACGGAAGTTGAACGTAAATTGATATGGTTACGAGCTAACCACGAACCGTGGCGTGATGTTTGTTTCAAATTGGGTATGTGCCGAAGTGCAGCCAATGAAAAATTAAATTCTGCATTAGATTATTTGAGCGAAGTTATCGGCGAGTATAAATCTTCCACATAAAATGCTTGTTTAGAAATGTTTGGAGCTATAAAAAACGTATTAGGGCTGATGTAGCAAAACTTTTTATGGACATTTTCGCGTTTTTTCGCTTATCTTTTTATTAGAATGAGAAAAAGTGTCAGCAGGCATTTTTTCTCGTTTTTTATTGCCTCTCAAGGCGAAAGAAATATTCTGGGTCCTTCTGGAAGAAAAAACCTATAGGGGTGGCTCAAGCGCGGCATATTTTAAGCCGATAGCCGAAAATTTTTGGTTGACACGGTTGACATTTTATCTCCTTTCTTAATGTTTTCAGGGGATTTCAGAATATTTGTGAAATTTATCTCTCAAAAATTATTATGCAATTTCAAATAGATAAAAGTTTTCAGATTTTTCTCTGATTTAGTTGACAATTTCGGCGGTTTTCTTAGGAATTCCGCCGTTTTCATTTATAAAAGGAATGTAAACCTATGGATAAAGTTGAAGTAAACACAAATCTTGAATATAGCCGCCGGAAGTTAGCAGATTTGAAAGAATATGACGGTAACGCGCGTACGCATAATAAAGAGCAGATTATGCAAATCGCTAATTCTATGATGGAAAACGGCTGGACTGCACCAATGCTTATTGATGAAGATGATATGATTTTGGCAGGACACGGCAGAAAAGCCGCAGGCGAAATGCTCGGTGTTGAAGAAGTACCGGTTATGATTATTCGCGGCTTAACTCCCTCACAAAAAGCACGGCTTTGTATTTCTGAAAATCAAATCGCACTTAATGCCGGTTGGGATTTGGAAAAACTATCGGAGCAATTAAAGTTTATCATGGATGACGGGCTTGATTTGGAAATTACCGGTTTTGATGACGACTTCTTAAAAGATGCCTTAAAATTGGATGCCGACAATGAACTGTTAGACCCTTTAGAGGGTGAAAAGGAAGAAAAAGCTCAAACCAACAAGTTTTTATCTTTCGGGAGTTACAAAATTCACATCTCGGAAGAAGAATATCAAGGTTTAGCCGATGCTTACGAAAATTTCGTTAAGGAAAATGGTGTGCGTTATGGATTTGTCGCAAAGGTTTTATTAAAGCAATGTTAGAGTTTGATTATCCTCTTAAAGATTTAGTGGGAGCATATTACAACCCGAGAGAGATTGACGAAGAATCGTTAAATACGCTTCGAGAATCAATTAAAACACTTGGAATAGTAAAGCCGATAATAGTATCCGGTA
>JAFUTN010000019.1 GCA_017484225.1 Alphaproteobacteria bacterium | reverse complement strand
CTAATTCTATGGTAAAGGAAAAAAGATTATGGCATGAGTAAATTTTTTATTTTTCTCTATTGACTTTATTCAAGACATAGGAGCTTGTGGTGAATGTTCAAGCCTAAAGGCTAAAGACCACAAGAGTCATTTGTACATATATGATTTGCTAACTCTCCGACCGTCCTTTGAGGCGGATTTTTTATTTTTAAAATTTTGCTTTAAGGAGAAAAAAATGAGAAAAATTTTGTTGATGTTGGGGATTGTGATATGTTTTGTAAACGGAAGCTTAGCCGAGACATGGAACTGCGGACCGGCAACCGACGGGATATACAGTGACAGCGTTAAATGCACCTATGATGAGGCAACAAAAACTTTAACAATTTCCGGCGAAGGAGAAATGGGGAATTATCCCAATGTTAGGGTGAATGGAAAAGACGGATCTACTGCCCCATGGTTTGGTAAAGATATCGTTCATGCAGTTGTGGAAGTCAATGTAACCAGTATCGGAGACAGGGTATTTAAGGGCGCTGAAAATTTAACGGATATTGTCGGCTTGGAAAATATAACCCGTGTCGGTGATGCTGCATTTTTAAGTGCAAAAAAACTTACAAGCATAGATTTGCCGAATGTGCAAGAAATAGGAGGTGTCGCTTTTTTAAATACAAGTAGCCTGCAGTATCTCGGTATTCCGACTGAAGCTGTAGTTTATTTATCTGACACATGCTCAAGAACACCTAATCCTTGCTCTTCATATGCTAACAGAGATACTTTTCACGGTTCAAAATTATCAAACTGCCGAAAAACCGGAGACTGCGGAAATTGCGGAGAAAAATTTGTGCAAGCGGGAGTTGGGTGTGTAAGTAGTTGTTATACAGGATATACTTCATATTACGGGTTTTGCACGCGCACACGTTACACTTTGCCGGAAGCAGATGCGGCAACATCCGATGATAACGAAAACATGATTGAATGGATTTTTGAATAAAGAGTCATTATCGGTTATTGCTTTGCAATCCTGATAATGACAGACAAAACCGCCGGAGGTTTATTCTTTCCTTCGGCGATTTTTTAATACAAATATTCCCTTTAGTTATCTAAAAATTTTTTCATTTGCGGCAAAGAACTTAAGGCATCTTTGCGCCCCAGCTCATAAACGGCTTTTATGATATCTGAATTTTTTTCCATTCTGCTGATTTTTATATTTTCGCTTGGACGGATGACAAAAATTTTGCCTTGTTTTTGTTGTTCGCCGATATCTGCCAGATTGGCATTATATGCGACATGACGCAGACATAAAGCTTTAATAAAATTCGGATATTTGCGGTATAAAAATTTGCCCAGCCATAACAGCTTATCCGGTTCTTTTATATATCCTTCGGGACGGGTTTGCACTACCACACATTTTGAATACCCCATTTTTTGAAAAGCACGCACAGGAATACTGTCGGTAATTCCGCCGTCAAGCAACTTCTTTTTTCCGATTTCAACAATGCGCGAAACATAAGGCAAAGATGCCGAAGCGCGTAAGCAATCCATTTGTTTGTGCATATCAGAGCATTTAATATACTCCGGCTTGCCGGTTTCCACATTAGAACACGTAACGTAAAATTCGGTTTTTGCTTTGGCAAAGGCCTTGTAATCAAACGGAACCAATTTATTCGGTAATTCTTCATAACAGAATTTTTTACCGACAATGTCTCCGGTGGTGATTAGCGAATAAAAACTCATATAACGTCTGTCATTGGCATATTTCAGCGTATATTTAATATTGCGTCCTTTTTGACCGGCAACAAAAGAACCTCCGTGAATTGCCCCTGCAGAAACCCCAATTACGCCGTCAAACGATATTCCGTTTTCCATAAACACGTCTAAAATGCCGGCGGTATAAATGGCGCGGTGTGCGCCGCCTTCCAAAACAAGTCCTTTTTTCATTGTTGCCCGCATGTTACAAGTTGATTAAAACCAAAATTTTCAATATCAAAAAAGCTGAAATTAACCCGACGGTGCTTTTTGCCTTGGGTGCAATAGGCACTTTTCAGTTTTCCTTTTTTATATTGTGCTTTGCCGGCCAAGTTGCCGTCGGAATCATAAATTTCCGTTACGCCGTTCAGCAATCCGTCCTGATAATCTGAACGAATTTTGATATTACGATTTCCGTGATAGGATTTGGATATACCGTTTTTAACCCCCATTTTGTAATATGTTCTGTTGTCTAACAGACCGTTTTCCGTATATTCGGTAACCAAACCGTTACGATATCCGTTTTTTAAATTTTCCAGCGACTTTGTGAAGCCGTTATCATATTTCATCACAATTTTTCCGGTAATCGGTTGATTTTTTTCGTCAACACAGAATTTTTTGCCGTCTGTTTCCGTGCAATTAACGGTGTTTTCAGCATAAGCCGGAACACTAATTAAAAGAGTTAATATCAATAGAACCTTATACATTTTACCTCCGTTCAGTTTTTTAAGGCCACAATAAAGTCTGCTTCGGTTGTGGCTCGTATATCGTCCAGAGATGAAATCGGACTTATTTGCGTTAAAAATAATTGCTGATTTACAATTTCAAATACACCTTTTTCGGTGATAATCATATTAACTTTGCCTGCAGCCGTCAACGGCAATGTGCAGTGATTCATGATTTTAGGCATTCCTTTTGCCGTGTGTTCCATTGCCACAATCAACTTTTTTGTGCCGGCAACCAAGTCCATGGCTCCGCCCATCCCCGGAGTGAATTTTCCCGGAATACACCAATTTGCCAAGTTTCCTTGAGAGTCTGCCTGCAAAGCCCCTAAAACGGTTACATCAATGTGACCTCCTCGCATAAGCCCGAAAACATTCAAACTGTCCATAAAGCAACCGCCTTCATTTATGGTAACGCCGACACCTCCGGCATTGGTAATCCGGTCGTCTTGATTTTCGGCGGTTTGGTAGTTGCCGACACCCAAAACTCCGTTTTCGGAATTAATCAAAATCTTCACGCCCTCCGGCAAATATTTAACTGCTTTTGTCGGTAATCCGATTCCGAGGGTAACCACGTCACCGTTGTGAAATTCTTTTGCTACACGCTTGGCAATAATTTCCTGAACTTCATCTTTATCAAACATTTTTATTGCCTCTCACAATTAAATAATCTACGTAAATTCCGGCAACGGACACATTATTCGGGTTGATTGCCGGTTCAATCAATTCATCAATTTCGGCAATCACGGTTTTTGCTGCCGGCGGCATTAAGGCATTAAAATTTTTGGTAGAACCGTAAAAAGCTAAATTGCCGTATTTGTCACCGTATGTGGCATAAACCAATGCAATGTCGGCTTTTAATGGTGTTTCCAGAATATAGTCTTTCCCGTCAACATTTATGATTTGTTTGCCGTCTTGTGCGCTTGTTCCCAAACCGGTTGGCGTTAAAATACCGCCCAGTCCGGCGCCTCCGGCACGGATTCTTTCTGCTAATGAGCCTTGAGGCTGTAAATCAATTTCAATTTCTCCGGCATTCATTTGGCGCACGGTTTCCGGATTTGTTCCGATATGGGAAACAACCGCTTTTTTGATTTTATGAGCGCACACAAGCTGCCCTCTGCTTTTTTCCGGCACAGCCGTATCATTAGCAATCAAGGTTAAATTATTAATATCCGTTTTCAGTAATTCGTCAATCACTGCTTGCGGGCAACCGCAGTTCAAAAAACCGCCTATCATCACGGTTTGACCGGAACAAAACAAGGAGACAGCCTCTTGGGGAGTAATTATTTTTACCATTTTATATCCTTTTCTTAATGCTTAAAGATTAGAGAAAAAGTCTAAAATGTCAATAATATGTTGAAGTTTATCCGCGCAATAAATTTTGACAAAATATCTTGACGAAACAAATTCGTTGAGGTATGATAAACCTGTTTTTCTATTAGTAATTTTTAATAATTTGGCTTATGAACATCAAGAATTTAGAGCTCATTGACAAGTTTAGAGCATTTGTCCACGAAAATGGAGGTACTAAGCAGGTAGAGAACGAGTCTTCTCGTCTGTATTGCATTCTGGAGGCGGAGAACATGGAGGTTTGCGACCTGATTCACAGGGCCAAGAACATGGTTCTTATCGGCTTCAAAGGCAACAATCGCAAGGACCGTCCGGTTATTTTTGAAACTACGGACTTGTCCGGCAAGGTGTGCTGGCTCCCGAAGACAGACCTCGCGGATGACATTGTTTTCCTGCAAGACGAGATTGACATCGTGGCTTCCGTCAAGCGTGAGTTCGGAGTTATCCTGACGGAGCGGGACGACTGCAATCTGGAGGAGAGCTTTGACACTGTGGTGTATGGACGAGGTATCATGAAGGGCGGCAAGCTTTCTCCGCATCTGACGGTTGCCGAGGTGATTAGTCAGATTGGTGCAGATGAGGACGAACCGAAGGCTTTCTGCATTGTTTCCGGCGCCAAGACGGTTAAGTATCTCACTGATTTCGGCTATTTCGCCTATGACGTCAAGGTCTTCACCGCCGAGTATCCGGCCGAGGTTACCAGAGGTATGCCGACCGTGTTAGGCTACAACTCTGCGGACATTGACATGATCTGATTTGATGTTTTTTATCTTGAAAAAGGCACCCAAAAAACGGGTGCCTTTATTTTTTACCTATAATCCGAAATCTTCACTTTCCGTAGTATCCGTTTTTATGGTTTTTTCTTCCAGAGAATCTATGAATTTATCAAACTCTTCATTTAAATTTTCGGAATCATCATCTTTCGGCGTTAGAGCATCTTCAATTTTAGGTTGCACCAACTCCAAAAATGCTTTCTCCGCATCTTCCGAAATGTTTGGTGCTTCGTCCTTTTTATCGGATTTTTTATCTTTTTTCGCCTTATCTTCTTTTTTATCTTTGCCGTCTTTGTTTTCTTGAGTATTTACCGACGTATCTTTTTTATCTTTAGTTTCTTCCTTGGCATCTTCTTTTTCTTCTTCGGCACTCTTAAATCCGTATTTTTCAATTTGTTCATGCAAACTGTCCAGAGTTTCTTCCGGAATCATCTCTCTGACCGGTGTTGCTATATCGCCGGCCATTTGGAAAATTTTGGATTCGGCAAAAACACCTTTTTTAGAATCTTCGGGAATAACCGAAACTATCATCATTTCAATCAAAACCACAACAATCACACCGCGCAAAATACCGAAAAACATTCCGAATATTCTATCCAGCGGACTCAATTTACTTTGACGAATACTTGAAGCAATTTTATCAACCGCCAACACCCAGAAAATACATACAACAAGCAAAATCAGCATACCGGATACGAGGGTTGAAAGCATTTCCGACGATATGTAATTTTTCATAATCGGGTTAATAATCGGTGTCAGATAGTAAACACACACGGCAGCAACCAACCATCCCACAATGGATAACAATTCTTTTGTGAAACCGCGAGCAATTCCCACCAATGCGGATAAGCCGATAAGGATGAGAAAAATTACATCTAAATTATTTAACTGTTCCATTGTTTACTCCTAATTAAACCAGTTGATAAGTCTGTGAACATTACCTATTTCATAGCAAGATAATTCATTGTTTTTTGCCGTTTTATCTTTATTGAAAGAAGGCGGCGTTATTGCGCTGGCAAACCCCAGCTTACGTGCCTCTTTCAAGCGTAAGTTCGGTTGCGATACGGCGCGAATTTCTCCCGATAATCCGATTTCACCGAATACCGCCATATCAGCAGGTAAAGGTTTATTTGTCAATGATGATATTACGGCCATGGCGACAGCCAAATCTGCCGCCGGTTCACTTATTTTCAATCCTCCGGCAATATTCAAATACACGTCATGAGTGCTGAAATTGATTCCGCATCTGGCTTCCAAAACAGCCAAAATCATGGATAATCTGTTTGAATCCCAACCGACAACGGCTCGTTTTGCCGTGGCATATCCGCTCGGACTTACCAAAGCCTGAATTTCTACCAATAGCGGGCGCGAGCCTTCAATACCGGCAAACACACAAGAACCGGAAATATTACCTTGTCTTTCGGCCAAAAACAGGGCAGAAGGGTTTTCAACTTCTACCAGTCCTTTGTCCTGCATTTCAAATACACCGATTTCATCCGTTGCTCCGTAACGATTCTTAACGGCGCGCAATATTCTGAAATGATGACCTCTTTCGCCTTCAAAATAAAGAACCGTATCCACCATGTGTTCCAAAACCCGCGGACCGGCAATTTCGCCTTGTTTGGTAACGTGTCCGACCAGAAACAGCACAAATCCTTTGCGTTTTGCCAGTTTTATCAGTTCATAGGCACAAGCTCTGACTTGCCCGACGCTGCCGGGGGTAGACTCTACCGCATCCAAATACATTGTTTGAATGGAATCAATAATAACTACGGAAGCATCAGTGTTTTCTAAAGTGGTAATAATGTTGCGCACATCCGTTGCGCTGGCCAAATTAACCGGACTTTCGGCTAATCCCAACCGGCTGGCTCGGATTCTCACCTGATCTATGGCTTCCTCGCCGGAAATATAATAGCAACCGTATTTCTCCGGCATTGATGCCAATCCGGCACAAACTTGCAATAACAATGTGGATTTTCCGATACCGGGGTCTCCGCCGACCAAAATTACCGACCCCGGAACCAAACCGCCTCCGGAAACACGGTCTATTTCATTAATACCGGTTTTCAGACGGTTATAAGTTTGTAAATCACCTTTAAGCGGGACAAAGTCTATTTTTTTTCCGGTTTTTCCCGAAGATATTTTGGAAAATCCGTCCGTTTCTCTTATTTCTTCCACAATAGTATTCCACTCGCCGCAAGAATCGCATTTGCCCTGCCACTTCGGATATGATGTTCCGCAGTTTTGACAAACGAATATATTTGCGCTCTTTTTACTCATTGCTAAATTTCCACTTTTATCGGTCCTTGCGAACTGCCGTTAATAAATTGTTTCAGATAAGGATTATCCGACTTATCCATCTCTTTTACCGTTCCGCTCCAAATAATTTTCCCTTGATACAGCATGGCGATTCTGTCGGCAATTTTTCGTGCGGAAGCCATATCATGAGTAATTGTCAAGGTGGTAGCGCCCAGACCTTTTGCCGATTCTATAATCAAATCATTAATCACGTCAGCCATAATCGGATCAAGTCCGGTGGTCGGCTCATCAAAAAAGATTATTTCCGGATTACTGATAATTGCTCTGGCTAAACCGACACGTTTTTGCATACCACCGGACAATTCTGCCGGAGATAAATCGGCAACATCCGGAGCCAATCCGACCTGACGCAACACTCTGATTGCTTCTAATTTTGCCTGCTTTCGTGGCATGTGTTGATTTTCCAACAAGGTGAAAGCAACATTTTCCCAAACGCTCAGGCTGTCAAACAGGGCAGCTCCTTGAAACAACATCCCCATTTTTGCATGAATATTTTCTTTTGTGCCGATGGTTTCTTTACCGTCTATTTTAATAGATCCCATATCCGGATTCAACAAGCCTTGAATACACTTGATAAGCACCGACTTACCGGTTCCGGAACCGCCGATAACCACCAACGACTCTCCTTTTTTTACATCTAAATTCACTCCGTCAAGCACTTTTTTGCGACCGAATGCCTTGTATAAATTTTTGATTTCTATCTTATTTTCACTCATTTCGGCCTCATCTTGAGAAGAACATTTCTGTTATAATGTAGTTGAATATCAGCACCAAAATTGATGAAGATACAACGGAATTTGTAGTTGCCTCGCCCACACCTTGCGCTCCGCCTTTTGAGTGATATCCGTTATAGCAGCCCATAATGGAAATAATGAAGCCGAAAACACCGGCTTTTACCAATCCGGAAACCACATCTAATGTTTGTAAATTAAGCATTGTGGCATTAATATAATTTGCCGGATTAAAATCAAGTTTGTAAACCCCGACAACATAACCGCCGAAAATTCCGATAATATCGCCAAACATCACCAAAAGCGGCATAACAATAATACCTGCCCAGATTCGCGGTGCAATTAAGTAGCGAAACGGATTCGCCGAAAGAGTGATAAGAGCATCTATTTGTTCGGTAACACGCATGGTGCCTATTTCTGCCGCCATTGCCGCACCGATACGTCCGGCAACCATTAAGGCTGACAGAACCGGAGCTAATTCTCTGGTAACCGAAATCAGAACAACATTTGCCACGGCACTTTCTGCTCCTAATTTAGAAAATCCGGAATATGTTTGAATAGCAATAACCATACCGGCAAACATGGTTGTTAAACCGACAACCGGCAATGAATAAAACCCCATACTTACAAATTGTCTGCCGAAAAGTTTGAAATAATACGGCGGTATAAAGCAATTATACACAGCCTTCAGAACAAACTGCGAAAAATCGCCGAGACGTAAGATAAAAGCAACCAACGGCTTACCGAAGGCCTGCAGAAATGTTGTAAAATCCTTTTTCACCATCTTTTCTTCCATATTTTTTCCCGATTTTAATCCGTTTTGAGTAAATTATCTCTTAATTTCAGTAAAATTTTTTGTTCTGCCGAACCATAAAATCCGACTAATTTAATGCAAGGCACTTTTATTCCGGCTAATTCGGTATATTCGGCAACGGGAAGGCGCTCAACCGAATTTTCGTCTTTCACCAAATCAACCACCAAACAAATGGCTGTTGCGGGTTCATAGTCATATTTTGCGATTCCTATCCCCCGCACTTCCAACAAACCTTCCAAATTGTTGCACACTTTACCGAACACAACATTATTTTCGGCATATATGTCAACAACATCATCCGCAACCAATTTTGCTTTGCAATTTTCAATCAAGCGAAAGGCCAAATCGGATTTTCCGCAGCCGCTCCTGCCGCGTAATAAAACACCTTTTCCGGAAAAAGTCACTAATGTTGCGTGTTCTGGCATTTTTACTTCAAATTACTTAAACGTGATACTTTTTCTTCATCTTCCGAAGAAACGGTGATTCTGCGGCTGTCACCATCAATTTCTATTTTTACGTTCCACATATTTCTCGGAGCAAAAGCGCCCATTTTTTCCGGCCATTCCACTAAACTTACTCCCGAATAAAAAGCTTCTTCCACATCCAATTCAAAAATATCCGTCGGATTTTCAATTCGGTATAAATCGTAATGATATATGTCAAAATCTGAGGATGCGTATGTTTGTAATAGCGTGAAAGTCGGGCTCGGAACTTCTTTTGCATCAGTTAAAGCTTGCACAAAAGCCTTGCTGAAAACGGTTTTCCCGGCTCCCAATGTTCCGTGCAATGCCCAGATATCTCCGCGCTTTGTGATGTTTGCCAATTTTGCGGCAATTTCGCCTGTTTCGGCTTCATTTTTTGCTATATAAATTTTTTCCATCAGAACCACCCGCTGAAACTTGAAGTTATTGAATCTAAAAATGACGAATCATCTTCTATCTGCACATTGACTTTGCGGCTTTGAATTTTTCGCCAATCCCAAGGTTTATAAAATTTTCCGGCCCAAAGACCGCGGCGATTTATATTTGCCTGCTCTTCATAAGGAACATAAATATCCGTATTTTTCGGATAAGCAACAGCCCATCCCGCATTGGTTACCACTGCCGCAATATCATATCCGTCCGCAAAGCAAACACCGGTTGCGCCGTTATTTATAACTTTACTAATCACATTACAAGTAACGGTCTTATCTTCCATCCAATCTTGCAACCATATTTTCGCTTTTTGCCCGCAATTATAGCTATGACCGTATTTATCCGCGCAAGTTTGATTAATGACCGGAGCTTCTATTCCCAAAAGGCGGAGCTTTAGTTTGCCTATACGCAACGTGCTTCCGCTTAAAGCGACACCATGTCCGCTTACGGACGGGTAGTCTTCGGGATTAAAGTTACGTTCAAAAGACCAAACCGGTTGCGGCTGCTGAGGAGTTCCAAACATTAATTCGTTGAAAGCTCCGACCAAACCGCCGTTTTGCTGTTGTTGCGCCGTTTGTGGCTGTTGCTGTGGTTGTTGTTGAGAAACGGTTTTTTCATCCACATCTCCGGAGCCGAACATAAACACATCTTCCATTGTTCCGGTTTCTTGAACCTGAGAGTATTCACTGTCGGCAGGAGGAATGTCTTCGGCATATTGTTGCTGAGATTTTTCTAAAGACGAGTCGCTGCTGAAACTGCCAAGGCAGTAAAAAATAAATACCCCGAGGGCAACCAACATCAAAACAGAAGGTAAAAGCCGAAAAGTCATTTTTAAAAACTTGAATAGAATAAACAGCAGTATCAGCGCAAAAACAACACCGAAAGCCCCCATTCCCTGCAACAAAGAGCTGGAACTTTGCGTGCCTTGACCGCCGAAATACATAAACATTATGAACAAGACAAAAAGTGCAAACTTTTTCATTACGGACATTTTTTAACCTTTTCCGTTAAACCAAAAATCTGCCGTCATTAGAACACATTTTTTCTTGACGTGCAAGTCAAATATTTTATTGCTCCGAACACACAATTTTTCAGGGTTGCGCGTTTATTTATTGAAATATCCATTCAATCATATTTTCATCATCATTTGATGTGGCTTTGTCTGCTTCCGGTAGGGTATAACGAAGTTTAACTTTATAGCAAAAATCATTATAGTCGGTGTAGTATCCGACAGCACAATCTAAAATACTGTCTTCCGGTCTGCTTGCGCAATTTTCGCCGGTATAATAGTATCGGGCAATATTGTTACATTGCTGCTCCAAGGCCGGCAGTGTCGTAATGCCGTATTTTTTCATGGCATTATCACATTTTTGTATATCTCCCAAACATCTGACCACGACACCTTCCGGAAAAGTGTTACTCCAATTATCGGTATTGACGCTGTCGTAGATTATTATTTCTTTAATATTATCCGCGCGAGCATTGTCGCCGACAAATAAATTGCCGTATATTGTCTTGACTGAATCCGGTATGGTTAATGTTTCCAAGTTTTGCGCGGCAAAAGCCATGCTGCTGATGGTTTCAACTGATTCCGGAATTATTATTGATGTTATTCCGCTCCCTTTAAATGCACCATGTCCGATACTTATGTTATTGCTGTTTTCGGCGAAGTTTATTGTGTTAAGAGCAGAAGCAAAGTCAAACGATAGGAAAGATATGCTTTGCAAAGATGTCGGCAGGGATACGGATGTTGCTTTATTAAGAAATTGAAAAGCTCTGTTTCCGGTGGAAGTAATTCCTTCTCCTACTTCTATTGTTTTAATTTTGTCCGCATATTCATAATATGGTTGAAATCCGCAGCATTCGTAATCTTTCATTGCACCGGAGCCGGTGATTGTTAATTTACCCTCCGAATCAACTTCCCAATGACAAGATGCCCCTTCTGCCGCGCAGTCATCTCCGCTGGCAACAATTTTAGAGTTTGCTTGGGAAGAATACAAAATAGCCGATAAAGCAAAAAGCACTATTATATTTATACGTTTCATCTTTAAAACATCCTTTTCAACAAAGTTAACAAAAAAGCCACCGAAATGGTGGGCGGATGTTGACAAACCGTAAGTAAATGCAGAACGGCTCGGCGATTTCGTGCTAAAGCCTTATAACACCGACATCCGCTCATACTTATGAACAAAATATCGGCTTAATACCCGTCCGCAATATTTTTGCGAACACATTTACTTAAAGGGTTGTCACGCCCTGAAGTGTGTTTTTTCACACTCTTCTGCAATTTTAGCAAAAAAGAATATTTTTGTAAAGATTAATAAAAAAATATTCTGTTTCCGGTCGGCAACAGAATATTAACACGATATTCAATATAAATTTACTTACCAATTCCCTGATAAGAAAATCCGGCATTTTCTGCTTTATTTTTATCAATCATATTGCGGCAATCTATGATTTTTTTACCGCGCATTAATTCCGCAGCAACTGCTAAATCCAGATTTTTAAACTCGCTCCATTCTGTCAGTATTGCCAAAACATCGGCATCTTTTAGTGCGGCATACATATTGTCGGCATATTGAATTTTATCACCTAAAATTTGGCAGGCATTTCCCATAGCTTTCGGGTCAAAAGCCACAATATCAATTTCCGGATTCATCTCCAGCAAATTCTGCACAATATCCATTGCCGGACTTTGACGGCAATCATCTGTTCCGTTTTTGAAAGCTAATCCCAGCACTGCTATTTTTGGATTTTTTATGTATTGCACCGAATTGATTATACGTTCGGCCATTTTTTTCTTGCGTGCCACATTGCCATCAATAGCTGCTTTAACCAGAGTCATATCAACATTGTTTTGCCTTGCCATATATGCCATAGCCATAGTGTCTTTCGGAAAACAGCTTCCGCCGTAACCCGGTCCGGGGTTTAAAAACTTAGGGCCAATTCTGCTGTCAAGCCCCATTCCTTTGGCAACTTCGGCAATTTCGGCACCGGTTTTCTCGCAAAAATCAGCCATTTCATTAATATAATGGATTTTAATGGCTAAAAAGGCATTGGATGCGTATTTAACCGTTTCTGCCGATTGCCTTTTGATAAACAACATATTGGTTTTATCGGCAAACGGAGCATATAGTTCTTTAATCAAATTTGCGGCTTTTTCCGAATTTGTGCCGACAACAATTCTGTCCGGATTAAAAAAGTCATGAATAGCGAAACCTTCGCGCAAAAATTCCGGCAGCGAAATGACATCAAATCGTGCCGTCGGATTTTTTGATGTAATGAGTTGTTCAATATCGTCGCCGGTTCCGACCGGAACGGTGGATTTTGTGGCAATAACCGTGTATCCGGTTAAATATGATGCCAGTTCGGTGGCGGCGGCGTGAATATATTTCATGTCGGCCTCATGTGTGACCGGATGCGGAGGTGTGCCGACGGCAATAATAACTAAATCGGCATCTTCAACCGCTTTTCGCATGGAAGTTGTGAAAGTCAGACGACCTTCCTTAATGTTTTTATCAAACATTTCTGCCAAACCGTCTTCATAAAGTGTCAGTTCCCCGCGTTTTAACATATCTATTTTTTCTTTAATTTTATCAACGCAGACAACCTCATTACCCAGTTCGGCAAATCCCACACCGGTCGGCAATCCGACGTAACCGGTTCCTATAATACCAATTTTCATAACCGTCTCCCTTTAAAATTTTTTGTAAGTATAAGAGGTTCGTTTTTATTTTTCAAACACATATTTTTTTATTCCACAATCGGGTGATTCTTTGAAATTTTTTTGTGCTTTGCTTTTCTTTTTTGAATTTTGCTGAGCACATATTTTTTGTCGCTGAATTCTTCGCAAGTTGCCGTCACCACGGCACCAAACATTACCACAGCCCACCATGAATACATCCAAACCAGCATCAAAGGAACGGCGGCTAATGCTCCGTATAATGTTTTATAGGTCACGTTTAAGGCTAAAAAGTATCCGAACCCGAAACGCAAAACATACATCATTAAAAAAGCAACACAAGCGCCGATAAAAGCATTTTTGCATTTAACTTTGCGATTCGGCACCAGATAATAAGACAGCATCATTACCAAAATTGTCATCAGGTTGGGCAATATAAAACCGGCAAAAATTCCGTAGCCGATTATTTCTTCCGGATGAAAATATTTTAACGTCAAAAGATATCCTTTAATGGAAAAAGCAAGTCCCAACAGCAAAGGACAAATAATCAAAATTGCGGCATAAAGACAGATACGGGTAACAATTTTCCGCCTTTTTTTTACATCAAAAATAAAATTAAAACTGCTTTCTATTGTGTAGAGCATTAAAAATGCCGTGACAGCCAAACCGGCAATACCCAGTGCTTTCAACTTGGACGTTGCGCTGACAAATTGGCGTATATAGTGGGGAATATTTTGACCGATATCCGGAACAAAATATTGAAACAAAAAATCCTGCACCTGTGAACTGACATCCGCAAATATTTTCAGTTCGGCAAAAATCGCCAAAGCGACGGCAATAAACGGAACCACGGCCAGCAAGGTTGTATAACTTAGTGAAGATGCCACTCGCAGCACCATTGCATCATCTGTTCTTTGCCATAAATATCCGGCAAACATTTTGCCCAATTTTTTCCATTTTTTCTTTTTAGAACTTTCGGACATTTCACAACTTTCAAAAAAATGTTTACAAAACAAAATATTTTCGCTAAGTATCCATTAGGTAACTTGTCTTTTTTAAGGCAGTTTATATCAATTTGAACTAAAAGCAAAGGAAATATATCATGGCTGAACAACTTATGGCCGGTAAAAAAGGTTTAATTATGGGATTGGCTAACGACAAGTCAATCGCTTGGGGTATTGCTCAGGCTTTAAACGCCCATGGAGCGCAAATTGCAATTTCTTATCAAAATGATGTTTTGGAAAAAAGAGTTAAGCCTTTGGCAGAACAACTGAATAATCCGATGTTAATTAAGTGTGATGTGTCGGATTCCGCTTCTGTTGAAGCTTGTTTCAAGGAGCTTGGGGAAAAATGGGGAAAAATTGATTTTTTGGTTCACGCAATCGCATTTTCCGACAAAGATCAACTCCGTGGCCGCACAATAGATACAACTTTGGATAACTTTACAAATACTATGCACATTTCTTGCTATTCATTTTTGGAAGCATGCCGCTGTGCATCACCGATTATGAACGAAGG
Source organism: Alphaproteobacteria bacterium (assembly GCA_017484225.1). Classification (GTDB taxonomy): domain Bacteria; phylum Pseudomonadota; class Alphaproteobacteria; order RF32; family CAG-239; genus RUG410. The sequence continues at coordinate 45,527 of JAFUTN010000019.1, read as the reverse complement.
CGGTTCTATTGTGACATTAACCTATTTAGGCTCTGAACGTGTATTGCCGAATTATAATATTATGGGTGTGGCAAAAGCTGCTTTGGAAGCATCCGTTCGTTATGCCGCGGTTGATATGGGTAAGCAAGGTGTTCGCGTAAATGCTATTTCATCCGGACCGATAAAAACATTGGCAGCTTCCGGTATCGGTGATTTCCGCACCATTTTGCGCTGGAATGAACTTAATGCACCGTTACAACGCAACGTTATGCAAACCGAAGTAGGCAATACGGCACTGAGTTTGTTGTCTGATTTGGGTTCTGCCGTGACCGGTGAAGTTTTGCACGTTGACTGCGGATACAATACGATTGCCATGATTAATATTGACAACGCAAAAGAAAGTGCCGAAGTTCTGCACGAATTTGAGTAAAAATATGTAGATAAGCCCCGAGCTTATGTCTCGGGGTATTTTTTAGAGGGTAAAACATGGTAAAAATTTCTGCATACATTGTAACATTGAACGAAGAAAAACGTTTAGGAAAAACTTTGCAGGCGTTGAAGAATGTTGCCGACGAAATTTTTGTGATAGACAGCGGCTCAACCGATTCAACAAAAGAAATCGCCTTATCTTACGGGGCTCAATTTGTTTTTCATGAATGGAAAAATATTTCTTCGCAAAAGCATTACGGACAAGAGTTGTGCCATAATGATTGGGTTCTTTCGCTTGATGCTGATGAAGTTTTGTCTGATGAATTGATTGCCGAAATAAAAGAAAAAATGAAAGACCCTCAGGCAGATGGTTACAGAATAAAAATTTGCGATATGCTACCGGGGGATAAAAAACCTCGTATGTTTGCAAAAACATATAATTTGGTTCGCCTGTATAATCGTAAAAAATGCAATATGCCTGATTATTTGACAAATGACCGTGTTATTGTCGGTGAGGGGGCAATAATTGAACAACTGCAAAACAAAGTTTACCACTATTCGTATGTTTCGCTTTCTCAAATATGGTTTAAGCTGAATATGTATACCGACGAGCTGGTGAAAACAGCGGTTGAACAGGGCAGACACTATTCTTATTTGCGTTTATACACAGAGTTTCCTCGCCAATTTTTGTTTTACTACTTTATAAGAAGATATTGTCTGTATGGCACATGTGGCTTTTGGATGGCAACGACGTATGCTTATTTTCGCTTTTTAAAAATAGCAAAATGGTTTGAGTGGCGACTTTTGAATAAAAAATAATCTCTCTCCGGAAGTTTTGTTTTTTTGTTGTCGGGACAGCTATTCTTTTCTGTCATTATCGGGATTGCGAAGCAATAACCGATAATGACAGAAGAAAGAGTGCGCCCGATAATGACTCTTTATTCAAAAATCCACTCAATCATATTTTCGTTATCATTACTGGTTGCCGCGTCTGCCTCCGGCAAAGTGTAGCGTTTGCGCGTGCAAAAACCATAATATGAAGTATATCCTGTATAACAACTACTTACACACCCAACTCCCGCTTGCACGAATTTTTCTCCGCAATTTCCGCAGTCTCCGGTTTTTCGGCAATTTGAAACTTTTGAAGCATCAAAAGTATCACGATTATAGCTTGTGCTGTCGCATGGGTTAGGTAATGGTCTTGAGCATGTGTCAGATAAATATGTAACCCCATCCGGAATACCGACATATTTAAGCTTTGCTGTTCCATAAAAAGCGATACCGCCTATTTCCTGCACATTCGGCAAATCTATGCTTATCAAAGAAGCGGCATTAAAAAAGGCAGCATCTCCGACACGTGTAATATTTTCAGTTCCTGTTATATCTTTTAGTGATGGTAACCAACCAAAAGCTCTATCCCCGATACTTGTTACATTTCCTTCAAATACGGCATGCTCAATATTTTTTCCTATCCATGGAGCGCTGGATGATTTTGTATTTTTATCATAAGGATAATCACCCATTTCTCCTTCGCCGGAAATTGTTAAAGTTTTTGTTGCCTCATCATAGGTGCATTTAACGCTGTCACTATATACACCATCAGTTGCCGGTCCGCAGTTCCATGTTTCGGCTGAACTCTCATAAGCAAAACACGCAAAAATCCCCACCAGTAGCACAATTTTTTTCATTATTTTTCTCCATTAAAGCAAAATTTAAAAATAAAAAAACCCGCTTCAAAAAGACGGGCGGATGTTCATAACCGTGATCATTAGACGGCTCGGCGTTTTCGCGCTCAAAAGCCTTATTGCACCGACATCCGCTCAACATGAACGAAGTCGGTTTACACCAACAACTCGCAAATATGCGACTAATGACCGAAGGGTTATGAAGCCCTAAAGTGCGTTTTTTCACACTCTGCTTTGATTCTATCAAAAGTTAGGCGCAATGTAAAGCATTAAAAAAAAGAGGAACTCCGTATCCCCCTTTTTTTTGTTATTAAAAGTTATTTGTTTTTTACGGCGCTTACACCGGAAATAAAATTATTATCGGCAGAAAAATCTTCCAGTGCAACCGGAACCTTACTGCACCAGTTAGGATGTTTGTCTCTGTCTGTTCCCGGAAGATTTTGTAAAACTTCCACTCCGAAAAAATCTTCCAACTGCGCCAGATATACTTTGCTTGCAGATTGTCCCATATATTTTTCCACAGCCTGCATAATACCGTTCGGATAGCCTTCACCATACAAACAATCACCCTGACGAGGATTGTCTGCCGGCCATACACCGGCATAATCCAATGCCGCCAACAAATATCGGCGCTCGTTTTCACGTGCCTTATACTGATTAATACGTTCTTGCTCATTCAGCATACCAAGCTTATACATCGTCTCAATATCATATCCGAACCAACGTGCTTTAAGCGGAGCCATATCATGCGTGCCAACCGAACAAAATGCTTTTTGCGGAAAATCAGCCGGCATTTTAAAACACCCTAAACCGTCATTCCAGCGCTCTGCCCACAAAACGCTTAAAGAATAAATACCGCGTTCATGCAATTTTTCAATAAATCCGTCCGGCACATTTCCGATACTTTCGCCAACTACCATACATTTTTGCAAATAGCTTTCCAAGGCAACAATACCCAGCATATCGTCAAAATTGTAGTAGATATATGTTCCTTTGTCCGATTTATCGGAAATAATGTATAAACGCATCAAACTCATTACATGGTCTATTCTCAACGCGCCGGAACCTTTCATGGCGGCACGCAAAATTTTGATAAACGGTTTATACGCCGCCTCTTTCAGCTTAAACGGATTAAACGCCCCTAAACACCACTTTTGCCCGCTCGGGAAGAATACATCAGGAGGAGCGCCGGCGCCGCAATCTTTCATAAACAAGTCGTTATTTTGCCAAACCTCGGCACTGTCACGGCTTAATCCGACCGGTAAATCACGATATAAACCGATTTTCAAACCCGAAGATTGTATTTCTTTTTGCACCGAATTTAATTGTCGCTCTGCTTCAAATTGCAAAAATTTGAAAAATGTTATTTCGCTTTGGTGTTGTTTGGCATATTCTTTCACTGCCGCCGAGTGAGGATTTTGCAGTTCCTTCGGCCAATCAATCCAGCCTTTCCAACATTTTTGGTGATATTCGGAATAAATTGCCTGATATGTTGCCAATAACTCCAAATCATCACCGCCGTTGCGGCAAAATTTTGCAAACTCGGGATCTTGCAAATCAAAATCGGTTGAAAAAATTTCACGCAATATTTTTATTTTTAAGTTATAAACTAACGGGTAATCTATATAATTGCCGGAGCGGGCTTGCTGCAAATCCTTTTCACTTCCGGCAAGCATTGATTTTTTGAATCCGGAAACTTTTTCCACATCAATATATATCGGATTCAAAAACAAACGGCTTATGGATGCATACGGACTGCTGTTTTCCGGATAATCATGCGACAACACATTAAGCGGATTTATTCCGATAACATCAGCACCGTTTTGAGCGCATATTTTTACAAAATCGGCTAAATCGCTGAAGTCACCGACACCCCAGTTTCGTTTGCTTCTTAAGGCATACAACTGAATTGCAAATCCCCAAACCTTATCTTTTTGTAAAACCGGCGGCAAATAACATTCATCCGGAGTTACGGCTAAAACGCAAGTATGTTTTTCTTTTCCGTCCGTTAATGTAACATCATAATATTCCGGAGCCAATTCGGTTTTTATCAGCACTTCGGTTAAAATATATTCGCTATTGCCTATTTTGCGCTCCTGACAGATATTGAGTTCATAGTCAACAGGTATATTTTTACCGTTTTGTGCAACAAAAATTTTAACTTGAGGCAAACTTTTTTTCAGCACCACGGCATTTATTTTTTTTTCTTGACAACGCACTACATAAATCGGCTCAAAGGTATAATACCAGCGTTTTTTATCTAATTGTTCCAAAAGTTTTTCGCTATCATCTGTTTTTTTGAGATTAAATCCCAAGTGATTAACCATTTGTAGCAGAGTTTCGTCATCAATAACGTATTCTTGCTGATTTTGTGCCGCGTCCGTAAATTTTCGGGCAATACCCAATTTCTGCAACAACAAATTCCAAGTTTCCATCATTTTATTTCTCCGGTTTTGTGATTTCTAATATTGTTACGCTCCATGCCGGAACGGATAATTTTTCTTTATTGTTAATTTCATATTCTCGGCAGGCATCCGTATCTGCACTGCTTAATGCAACTTTGACAACCGCCCGTCGGCAAAATTCGGGTAATTCCCACTGTTTTGCTTCCTCATCTGCATTGAAAATGCAGATATACGAACAATTTTCGGCATAAGCAAAACAAGCTAAAGACTTGCGCCGCTCGTCATACCAATCGGAATTTTCAAGTTCTTTTCCGTTTTCCTTGAGCCACATCAGGTCTTTTATGGTGTGACGTTCAAATTTTTCATATTTTTCACCGGTAAAAAACTTTGTCCGCTTAAAAACCGGCATTTTTTTGCGCATAGCTATTAATTTTTTTACAAAGCGAGCCAAATTGCGGTCTTCCGAATTTATGGCTTCCCAAACAATCCACGTTAAAACGTTATCTTGGCAATACGGATTATTATTTCCGAATTGTGTGTTGCCGAATTCATCACCGGCAACCAACATAGGTGTTCCGAATGATATCAGCAAAGTTGCCAGCATTGCCCGCAAGCGTAACAGTCGCAGCTTATGTATATCGGCGCTTTGTGTCATTCCTTCCGCACCGGAGTTCCAACTCCAATTTGCATCATTACCGTCACGGTTGTTTTCGCCGTTAACCATATTATGTTTAGCATTATAGCTGACTAAATCACGTAAATTAAACCCGTCATGTGAGGTTATGAAATTTATGCTGCTGTATATATCTCGGTTTGAATATCCGAATATATCGCTTGAGCCGCTTATCCGGCTTGCAAATTCTCCTATTTGTTTGTCGTGTCCGCACCAAAAACGGCGGATTACGTCACGATAGCGGTCATTCCATTCCCGCCATTTCGGAGGATACGCACCGATACGATATCCGTCGGCAGTGGCATCCCACGGTTCGGCTATCATTTTTACCCGACGCAAAATTTCATCTTGCCGTGCCGCTATCAAAAAACCGCTGTCCTGTGTGAATTTTTCACGCACACGGCTTAGGCTCGTGGCTAAATCCAAACGAAAACCGTCTACGTGCATGGTTTCAACCCAATAGCGAAGTGAATCCATAACCAAGGTCAATACATACGGATTCTGCAAATTGAAAGAGGCTCCGCAGCCGGTAGAATCATAATAAAAGCGTTTGTTTTCTTTTTGCAGGGTATAATAACTTTCGTTGTCTATACCGCGATAACACAATGTCGGCCCTAATTGATTTCCTTCTATCGTATGATTATAGACAACATCCAAAATAACTTCTTTACCGTTGGCATGCAGCGTTTTCACCATTTGCTTAAATTCATCAATATCGTTATGCTGCATATATTTCGGTTCCGGAATAAAATATGAAAGAGTTTCATATCCCCAGTAGTTGTCAATATACATACCGTCTTTGTTGCCGAAAAAGGCAAATACCGGAAGCAGTTCAACGGATGTTACGCCGAGCCAGTTAAGATAGTTGATAACACTTTTGGATGTCATTCCCAAAAATTTTCCGCGCTGAGAATCTAAAACTTTCGGATGTAATTTTGTATATCCTCCGATATGCGTTTCATATATAACAACCTGACTGTCCGGTATTTCCGGATGTCTGTCATTTTCCCAATCAAACGTATCTTCAACTACCACAGATTTCGGGACATAAGGTGCGCTGTCAAGCGTGCTGAAAGACAAATCTTTTTCCGGACTGTTAACATCATAGGCAAACAGCGCTTTATGCCATATAAGCTTTCCCTCCAATTTTTTAGCATACGGATCAAGAAGCAGTTTGTGAGGATTAAAACGTTTTCCTTCACTTGGTTTATACGGGCCGTATACTCTGTATCCGTAAACTTGTCCGGCTTTCAATCCCTTAATGTGGATATGCCAGATATTATTATCGTTAACTTCAATCGGATAGCGTTTTATTTCTTTAGTTCCGGTAGAATTAAACAAGCATAATTCAACCTTTTCGGCATTAGCCGAAAACAGAGCAAAATTAACACCGGTTTCATCACAAGACGAACCTAAAGGATAAGCTTTTCCGAACGAAACTTCCGTCATTTTTTCACCTTATCCTCTGACCGGTTTAAGCACAATGGTTGAAAGCGGAGGCAATGTCAACTCTATAGAATACGGTCTTCCGCTTACGCCGTAACCTTGTGCGGATTGAGGGCCTTCGTTTCTGACCCCGCTTCCCCAATAACTTTTATCGTCGCTGTTAAATATTTCCTGATACCGGCAGGCTTCGTTTACCCCGACACGATAATTGTGACGAACCACCGGCGTAAAATTACATACAACAACCAGATAATCATCATAATTATGACCGCGGCGAATATAAGAAATAACACTGTCATCACAATCAGAATGGTCTATCCATTCAAAACCGCGCGAATCAAAATCTTCTTCAAACAGCGAGGTGTTACCCTTATACATCAAATTCAAATCACGCACGCAATTCTGCATTCCCTGATACATCGGATATTCCAACAAATGCCAACGCAAACTTTCATCACTGTTCCATTCCCAGTCTTGAGCAAATTCATTACCCATAAACAAAAGTTTTTTGCCCGGATGAGTCCACATAAAACCGTAATAGGCACGCATATTGGCAAACTTTTGCCATTCATCACCCGGCATTTTTGAAAGCATTGAACCTTTTCCATGCACAACTTCATCATGAGAGATAGGTAATATAAAGTTTTCATTAAAAGCATACAGCAAACCGAAGGTTAATAAGCCGTGATGATACTTTCTATGCACCGGTTCATGGCTGATATAGCGCAGTGTATCATTCATCCAGCCCATATTCCATTTATAGCCGAAACCAAGTCCTCCGGCCGAAACCGGACGCGAAACCATCGGCCATGCCGTTGATTCTTCCGCACAAGTAATTGTGCCTTTGGTTTGTGTGTATACCATTTCATTCATTTTGCGAATAAAGGCAATAGCTTCCAGATTCTCGTTACCGCCGTAAACATTCGGGATCCACTCTCCCTGTTTGCGGGAATAATCAAGATACAGCATTGAAGCAACAGCATCAACACGCAACCCGTCAATATGAAATTCTTTCAACCAATAAAGCGCACTGGCACAAAGCAGGTTACAAACTTCTGTTCGCCCGAAGTTATAAATTTTTGTTCCCCAATCTTTTTGCTCTCCTTTGCGCGGGTCGGCATGTTCATACAAGCAAGTGCCGTCAAATTGAGCCAAGCCGAAATCATCTTTCGGGAAGTGAGCCGGAACCCAATCCATAATTACGCTTATGCCGGCCTGATGGAACTTGTCAATCATGTAACGAAAATCGTCCGGATTCCCGAAACGAGATGTCGGTGCAAACAAACCGGTAATCTGGTATCCCCAAGATGCATCCAACGGATGTTCGCACAAAGGCATAAACTCAACGTGGGTAAATCCCATATTGCAAACATACGGCACCAATCTGTCCGCTGCTTCACGGTAGGTCAAAAATTCGGCACCGTCTTTTCCTTTGCGGCGCCAAGAACCCAAATGCACCTCATAAATTGACATCGGACGGTCATAAGTGTTTGTTGTTTCTCGCTGTTTGAGCCATGCTTCATCATTCCATTTGTAGTGGTTGATGTCAAAAACCACAGAGGCATTTTTCGGACGAATCTCCGAATATGTTGCCAACGGATCCGCTTTAGTCAAAATGTAGTTTTCTTGAGTTTTTATTTCAAACTTATAGAGTTCTCCTTCAGAGATGTTCGGAATAAAAATATCCCAAATGCCACAGCTTATATGTTTACGCATAACATCTGTTCTGCCATCCCAATTATTAAATCCGCCGATAACGGATACACGTTTTGCATTCGGAGCCCATACGGCAAAGGCCACACCTTTTACGCCGTCAATTTCCATAATATGTGCGCCGAGTTTCTTATATATTTCTCTATGATTTCCCTGTGCAAACAAATATTCATCAATGTCTCCGATTGTGGAAGGAAAACGATAGGTATCTTCGGCATCATACACATTGCCTTTATCGTTTGTAATGCGCAGGCGATAAACAAAATCTTTGGTTTCATCAAAGTTTATTTGAAAAAATCCTCTATCATCAAGTTTAGTCATTTTACCCAATGATTTGCCTTCCGGAGATATTACTTCTATTGCCGAGGCAAACGGTTGAAAAGAACGGATAAAAATTTTTTTGGAACCTTTATCCCTATGTATTCCCAGCACGGCAAAAACATTTGAGTGGTCTCCGTTAATAATAGCATCTATTTCTTCTTTTGACAGCAGATTATCCATAATAAACTCCTTTAATTTGGGATGTAAATAATACCTTTTACGGCATTTTAAATTGTCTTTCTGCATATTATCTGTTTTGCGCTTTAAAAGCAAGAATTTTAACTTTGTTTTTTTTGGTATTTATTTGCATTTAAGGTATTGACGTTACTGAAAAAATGATTATAATACTCCTTGTTGTGTTAAAAACTAAATTATGGAGATATTAAAATGAGTAAAACTTACAATGAAAACTATATTAAAGAAGCAGCTTACTACAACTGGCAAAATGCCGGATGCCCGAGCGGAAAAGATGAATATTTTTGGAACATGGCTATTTCTCAGCTTTACGGTTCTTCTTGTTCTTGCTCTTCAACATCTAAGTCTTGCTCTTCTAAATCTAGTTCAGCTAAGTCAAAAACAACATCAACTTCAACAAGCAAGAAAAAATAGTTTAAAAATAAAGTCAGTTTATTTTGAAAGATACCTCCTTAAATCAGGAGGTATCTTTTTTTTGTGCTTTGTTTAAATAAAAAAAACACCCGCTGCTCGGGCGGGTGTTTTTTTGCGTAATGCAGATTACCAGATAACTCTTAAGTTACCTCCGATACCCCATCCGCTGTAATTAGAACCGAAGGTGTAATTACCAAACGCACCGACAGACATATTGTCAGAGAGTTCAGCATCAGCACCGACTTCTACGCGGCCGAGAGTTTCGTTCTTCAAAGTATTGTCATGCTTCTTATCGTTAATGGTAACTTCACCGCCGTTTTCAATAGTCTGAATTACAGACGGCTTGATATAACCGGTTGTTAAGCGTTCATATTGATTGTTGAAGCGATACTCGTATTTGATGGCTGCTTCTAACTCAACATCATGAGCTTTTTCAATTTTAACCTCTTTATTATTGCTGTCTTTAACGTTATCAAATTTGATATAGTCATAAGTAGCACGAATAGACGGGGTTAAAGTTTCACGTCCGGTAACTTGGAAATCGTGGCCGAGTTCTAACTGAGCTCCGATATCGGTTCCGTCAGTTGAAGCGGTTACACCGTTATCAGCCTTAATGTCGGCATCAAGCTTTCCGCCGTATACGGCACCGAGCATATATGTGTTTCCGAAGTAATGACGATAATACAAACCGGCCAGCATACTCTTCATATCAATTTCACTGCCTTCATTGGCACTGATAATTTTGCCTTTGCCGTCATGTTCATATTTACCGTCACGATAAGAACCGAATACACCGAAGAGCTGTTTTTCGTTAGGTTGCATATCAAGTCCGAAATCTACACCGTAAATTTTGTAATCGGTTTCAACCGGTCTTTTATATTTGCCCCAACGATACAACGGAGTTGCCCACAAACGATACTTTGTTCCGTCTGCCGTCATCCGGCAATAAGGGTTGTTACATTCATCATAAGTGCATTCACAATGTGAACCGCCGTGGTTTGTGCGGCCGACTTGAAGCAACAAAGATCTTGTTTGTTCAACTGCTGCTCTCGGCAAGTTAACATAAGCCACATCTTCCGGATCAATCGGGTCAGGTGCCGGCGGAGGAGGCGGAGGTGTCGGCTCAATGTAACGATAGAAGTACCAATCTCTCAGCATTGCATCAGATGCATTTACTTCGTTGCCGATTAAAATTGTGTATTCGCCATTGTCAACATCAGATGTAAAGCCATAATCGGACAATGACAATCCTGCTGCTGTTTGGGCAAAATAAATTCTATCGTTTTCATTTAAAGACAAACTGTGTTGTTCATCAAATGTTATGTTTGTTGTTCCGACGGTAATTCCTGAAACTTTGATTACATCAGCAGTCAAATTCGGGTTATCAACATCAATGTTGATAGTTCCGCCGTCACTGCTCAAATTAGTTACCTTAATATCAGAGATAACGCTGTCGGCAACATTTACCAAACCGGCATTTTTCAATGTGTTTGCCAAAGTTACTTCTTTAATGGAAGCGCTGTCACGATAGTTTACAACCGCACCAGAAGCAACATCTATATCATTGCCGCTCAAGCTATCAGTATAATCAAGATTTAATCTGGAACCGCTGCTCATATTGATATTGTTGTGAGTCAAATTCATTGTTGGTTCATAATCAATTAAACCATTTTCCTGCATATTGAGCTGTGCATTGGTAAATTTGTAAGTTCCGTTTCCGGCAAGCTCTGAATTGAGATTTACCGACGAAATTGAAGAACTAACAGATTGTGTTAAATATGCAGCAGCTGCAACCAAGGTGTTTGACGGCGAAGCGGAGGTTGTGTAATTTCCGGTTACGTTAAATGTTCCCGTATTATAAACATTTTGATTACTGTTAAAGTTCAATGACGAAGTTCCGTTCATTGTCACATTAACAGTTCCGGAGTTATAAATGGCTTCACCTTGCTGTGCCGTATTGCCGGTAAAATCAACGCTTCCCGTTCCCGAAGTGATGATAGCCAAAGTGCCTTTATTGTAAATACCGCCGCCTTGTCCGGCTGATGCATCATTTGAGCTTATCAAGATTTGCTTACCGGTTGCTTGTAACGTAAGGTTAGAGCCTGTGTCATTATAAAATGCACCACCGTTATATTCACGTGACGACACGCTGCCTGATGTAGAAGCATATACTCTGTTATTGCTTACCGTTATATTGTTGTTTAAGGCAACAACGGCTACAGATGACGCAGATGATGCACTGTTCAAAGCAGAACCGCTGTAAATTGCACCACCGTATGCTTTTGCGGTTGTTCCGGATGCTACCGTTGTTTCATCAATACCCACGGTATTACCGGTAAATGATGAGTCGGTGAATGTTATCAAAGCTCCATTACCGGAAACGGCCACCGCACCGCCGGCACCCAATGCACCGGCCGTAACCGTATTATTGGTAAATGAACCCGTAACATTGCTGCTACCGATGGATATAGTAGAACCGCTGACGGTTACCGAACTGTCGGCAGTGTGAGCAATCGCACCACCGCCGGCCTGCTGAGCAATGACACTGTTGTTGCTGAATGTTCCGGCAGAAACAGTAATTTGTCCGCGGTTGGAAATTGCACCACCCAGAGCCTTGCCGTTAGAACTTGAACCTTCAGCCTGGTTTGCATTAAATGTTGATGCGGATGCTTCAAATTGTCCTAAAGCGTCATTGAAAACAGCTCCGCCTTCTGCCGCCGTAGCGGCAGATGCAACGTTTTGTCTTACCGTCGCATTACGCAATTCCGTTGATGCCTTTATGGAAACTGTTGAATCCAGCTGCCCGTTATAAATTGCACCACCGAATGCCTGACCGGCAGTTGAAGTTGCTTGGTTACCGGAAAATGTTTCCGAATTACCGTAATAAATTCCGGTATTTGCCAAAGCACCACCGTAAGCTTTGGCATTGGCATTATTTGCCTCTGTTCTGGCTTCGTTGTTTGAATATGTGCTGTTAGATGTAGTTTTAGCACCACCGGCAGTAGGGTCCATATTAAAATGACCGTTGTTATAAACAGCACCGCCGGCAGCCACAATATTTGTGCTTTGATTGCTTGATTCCGCATAAGCGGTATTGCCGGAAAAATTATTTGTCACATCACCGGCAGTTAAAATCAACTTTTGAGTTGCGCGACCGTTTTCCAAATTTTTGTTGGTGTTATAAATTGCACCACCGAACGCATTCTGACCGATTGCGTAGTTACCGGTAAATGAGTCTCTGTTTGATGTTAAATCACCGCCGTTATAAATTGCACCGCCGCGGGCAGTTTCCCCATATTTATATGTATCGTATTGATAATAAGCATTACCTACAAGTTTTGTATCCGTTACATCACTTGCCGTTTTTGAGCTTGAATTGTAAATACGGTTACCGGCACGGTTGTTTTCATAAGCATTGTTGCTTGAAGACAAAACCGCAACGTATGAATTGGCAGGAATCTCATACACGCCGCCAACTTTACGAACACCATTATATACCATCACGGCACCGCCGTATGCACCGGCTCCGCCCATAACAAAGTTTTCGCTGAGTGATGAATTTGTGATGGCATTGGCGCTGTTGGTGCTGTATGTTTCAACTACACCGCCGTAATTTTTTGTTCCTTCAAAAGTATTATCCGGACTGGTTGATATATTTGAAAGAACGACGTTGTTTATGGTTAATAAAGAATCCTCAGAACCTACGGCATAGTTTCTGGAACCGTTTACAACCAAACCGCCGCTGGTAGCTCTGGCATCATGGTCACCTGTTTGACTGTGGATATTGGAAAATGTTCCTCGGTTAGAGATATTACCGATATTAACCGTGCCTTGGTTAAGAATCCATGCCGTATCAGAGCTCAGTTCCCCACCATACATACTACCGGCCATTGTTGCTGTTTGGTCGGTTGGATCCAAATCTGTGGTAATATGCAAAGTGCTACCGTCTATATAAACATTTACCGTGTCTAAACCGGAAACGGACGGAAGTGTTCCCCCGACATTGGTTCCCATTTTGGTGGACAACAATGTGGCGACGGAATCTTCAGCACCAGCCGTAGCCGGAAGCATTAAAAAAGCCGCCATTGCATTGAGAATGGCACACTTTTTCAATACGCTTATGTATTGAGATTTTAACAGCCCGAAGGCGTTATTGTTTGATTTATTCATGAGTTAACTCCTTATAATTACTGCCTCAACTATAAGGTAAATTTGTTAACAAAAAGCTAAAGCGTTATTTTTTATGGTAAATACACCGTTTGGTTAAAAACATTTTCTAAAAAAAACAGGCATACAAAGCATATTCCCATTGCCATCAGCGGGGTTGTTATCCAACCGAGAATGATTTTGCCGACGATTCCCCAGTTCATACCTCTGCCGCCTTTGAGCAAACCTATACCGACAATAGCACCGATAACAGCCTGTGTGCTGGAAACCGGCACCAAAGGAATTGCCGGAAGTGAGTGTGCCGTAAGCCAATCATATAAAGTTACGGAAGAAAACATTAAAAGCACTACAGCTTGAGAAATTACCACAATCCAAGCCACTATCGGCGACATTTTCATTAAATTATTACCCACCGTCATCATAACTTTTTTGGAATAAGTGAATATGCCGACACAAATAGCCAATGAACCGAGCAAAAACAACACCTGCAACGGACTTAACGTTAAAAAACTGCCCATTTGCAAGGGCTTAAACGGACAAGATTTGGCAAAAACACCGACAACGTTGGCAATATTGTTGGCTCCGAGGGCATAAGCGCAAAGCGCACCGGTTACAATCAATCCGATACGTGTCATCTGGTCTTGCATTAATAAATGCATTTTAGAAATTTTAAGCAGTTTTTTGGTAATGAAATACAGTATCACGGCAACCACCGCGGCAATCAGGGGGCAGAGTGTCCACGTGCTGACAATTTCCAACATGGTGTTCCAATCCGTTTGTTTGCCGGAATAAAAGTTCCACCCGATAATTGAGCCGACAATAGCCTGCGAGGTAGAAACTTTCAGCCCCACACGCGACATCCAATAAACGGAAACAGCCGCCGAAAGTGCTACCATAAACGAACCGGCTAAAGCATTTACGGCACCCAAATCTTCAAGCGTTTCGCTGGCACCTTCACCGCCGAACACCGCACCTAATACAACAAAAACCGAGGCAATAATTGAAGCAGTCGTGAAACGAACCATTTTGGAGCCGACAGCCGTCCCGAAAATATTTGAGGCATCATTGGCACCCAATGACCATCCCAAAAACAAGCCGCTGCTCAAGAAAAAAAGATATGTTAAATCCATTTTGTTTAAATATCCCTTTTAATTGTGAAAATTAATACGGCATCAATACAATCTTCGGCCTTGTCGGCCACATCGGCAACCCCGCCGATTAATGAATTAAGTTGCAATTTGTGAGCCAGTTCCATTTTGGAATCAAAAACGTTTTGCTTAAGTCTTGCCCACGTTTTATCGTTTTCATGCTCCAAGAAATATACTTTGCGGGAATAGTCACGCACCGTGGCAAAATCGCGGAAAAAAGCACGCGAGCATATTGCCATGTTTTCGGCACATTCCGAAACTTCGCGAACAAGTTTTCTGAAATCATCTTGATAAAATTCGGGAATATCCGGTTGCTCAATGTAAAATTTGTGAGCTACCTCGTCAAATTCGTTAATCACTTTATCAATATTTTCAATCATTTGCAAAACATCAGCCCGCAAATCGGGAATCAGATTTTGAGCATACAATCTGCTTTCTATTTCGCGGCGCAAATCGTCGGCCTGCGCTTCAATATCTTTAATTTTTTTGCTGGCGCGGCGATAGTTCGGACTGCGTTTTTCTTTAACATAAATTTCAAATGCCTCTTTAAAATACATTGAACATTCAATAACTTTATCGTGCATTTCGTCAATTTTGTTTTCCAGCTCTCTGGTGCCGGAAAACAATGAAATTTTTACATTAAACATTTATGTTCTCCCTCGTGATTTGATAATCTTTTACATACAAAAAAAGCAAATGTCCACCGTTTTTTTTGCGTGTTTATTTTTATCTTGCAAAATACGCCGAAATTGATTAAATTATCCTCGTTTGAACAATAAATTATTTGAATAAAGGACAAGTAAATATGAAAAATTTTTCAATAGTTTTATCTTCCGTTGCCATTGTTTTGGCAGCAGCTGCTTTGGTTGTTTCGGTTAAAACACCTTGCAGTAAAACGGCTCCGGCTGCAACTGCTTCATTTTCTAAAGAAGCTTTGGTTAATATTTTGACTCAAAATCCGGAAATCATTAATGATACAATGCAGGCTTATCAAGAAAAGCAACGTGAAATTGAGGAGCGTGCCGCAAACGAAGCTTTGGCAAGTCACGCCGACGAAATCAACGACTCTTCTTATGCTCCGTTCGTTGGTCCGGAAAATGCTAAAGCCGTTGTTGTTGAATTCTTTGACTTTTCTTGCCATTTCTGCCAAGATTTAGCTCCGAAATTGGAAGAATCCATCAAGGCCAATCCGGATGTTAAATATGTATTCAAGACATTATCTTTCTTGGGTGATGCTTCGGTTTACAAAGCAAAGGCTGCTATGGCTGCCGATAAACAAGGCAAGTTCTATGAGTTTTATACAGCTTTGATGGCAAATCCGGACAAGAGATCTGCCGAAGAAGTTGATGCTTTGGCAAAAGAGGCCGGTATCAATGTTGATCAGTATAAAACCGACATGGATTCGGCAGAAGTTCAGGAAAAATTGAACAAAGTTCAACAGTTGGCAAGTTCTATCCGCGTTAACGGTGTGCCGACAGTTATTTTGAACGGTAAACGTGTTCAGGCATTTGATCCTGCTGTTTTGCAAGATGCAATTAATGCCGCTAAATAGTTTCTCTTTCTAAGATTTTTGAATAAAAAATCCGAGACTCCCTCATTTGAGGGGGTTTTTATTTTCACAATTTTCTTGACAAAAAATTTTTGTTTGTTTATTATACAAGACGATAAAAATATGTTTAATCCTAAATTTTTAGTGTATGGGAAATTATTTTGTTCAGTATTCTCATCTCTTTAAGGCATTTTGCTTTACGGATGAGCAGGTAGAAGAATGCAGACAGAACATGGAGGTTGTAATGCTGGAGTTACGGGATGATGATTACAAGTTCATGGGGCTTGATGTTCCGGCTCCGGATGCACCGATTGTTGCCCTGCTGATGGGACGCGAGCATGACTCTTATGCCAGCGACTGGAACTATGTCCGCGCGCTTGCCAAGACCGGAGTTCGTATCCGTTTCATCACCTACGACACCCCGATTCCGCAGATGTTCGGATGTGACGGTCTGGTTCTGCCCGGCGGTTCTTTCAAGTCGCCTGAGGAGTTCTACGTTGATGCCAACATGGAAGGCGGTGACGTTATCTCCGAGCGGGCAATGGCCTACATGAACTGTATCAACTGTGCCGTTGCCGACGGTATGCCTATTCTGGGCATCTGTGCCGGCGCTCAGATGGTAGCCGGAATGTTCCGGATGAAGCTGATTCGCGACACAAAGCAGTTCAAGGGGGCTATGAACCACAAGTCCGATGAAATCTATGCCCATGATGTAGACATCATCCCCGGAACCATGTTGGCCAAGTTGCTGTTCAACCTGAAGCGGATGAAGGTCAACTCTCGCCACACAGAAATGCTGGCTCCTCGTGAGATGCAGTTGCCGTTCTTCTTCTCCAAGGAGAAACGTAGCAGCGCAGACATTGATAGCTTGCAGCTTCCGCTGGACTATTATGCCATGTCCGGTGACGGTGTGCCTGAAGCTTGGGGCTCTGAGGCCAAGAAGATACTCTGTATCCAATGGCACCCTGAAGACTTCTGCGTTCTCGGTGACGCCATGATGCAGCGCATCTACGGATGGCTTGCTGACAAGGCTCGCGATTACAAAAAATCACGCGAGTAACAAAACTGACAACTAAAAAAGAGCGTTCCGTCTAGGGACGTTCTTTTTTTATTTGCTATATTTCTTCTTGCAAAACGAACTAAATCTGCTATGATAGACACATGACGGAGTAACTTTCGTCAAGAACCCGAAAAAGAGGTTCGGAGCTGTGACAAGCTTTTATCACGTGATGCCGAAACGGTATCCTTTTAGGGATGCTTTTTTGGTTTAAATATTTTATCCCCACCGTGTTTTTGGTTGGGGAGCCTAAAATGTATGTTCAGGCTTATGGCTAAAGATTTTAGGAGTCATTACACGTGATATGATTTGTCAACTCTCCGACCGTCCTTTTGAGGCGGATTTTTTATTTTAAAAATTTTACTTTAAGGAGAAGAAGATGAAAAAAATTGTGTGGATTTTGGGGATTGTGATATCGTTTATTTGTGAAAGTTTTGCCGAAACATGGAACTGCGGACCGGCAACGGGTGGGGTATACAGCGACAGCGTTAAATGCACTTATGATGAGGCAACAAAAACTTTAACAATTTCCGGCGAAGGACCGATGGGAAATTATAATTATAATAATATACCGGATACACCATGGTATGGTAAAAATATTGAACATGCCGTATTTGAAGGAAATGTAACAAGTATCGGGAATAGAACATTTGAATATCTCAGAGGTTTGATAGATGTTAAAGGAACGGAAAGTATAACTTCTGTCGGTTTTGCCGCCTTTTTAAATGCAGAAAAACTTATAAGCATAGATTTGCCGAATGTTCAGAAAATAAACGGTATAGCTTTTTTGGGAACAAGATATCTTGAATACGCCGGCATTCCGGATGGAGTTACTTATCATGATTACGATACATGGAATAGAGATATTTTTCAAGGTTCAAATTTACCAAACTGCCGAAAAACCGGAGAATGCGGCAGTTGCGGAGAAAAATTTATTCAAGCGGGTGTCGGTTGTGTTTCTTCGTGTCCTGAAGGATATACTTCATATTACGGTTTTTGCACGCGAACGCGCTATACTTTACCGGAAGCAGATGCGGCAACCAGCAACGATAACGAAAATATGATTGAATGGATTTTTGAGTGAAAAATATCCGCCGTCATCTTGAACCCCGAACGGAAGAACTCCCACCGTTATCTTGAATCCCGAGCGATAGCGGGTGAGGGGTAAAGATTTCAACTTAAAAGCCATTAATCAATTTGATAAAATTTTT
Source organism: Alphaproteobacteria bacterium (assembly GCA_017484225.1). Classification (GTDB taxonomy): domain Bacteria; phylum Pseudomonadota; class Alphaproteobacteria; order RF32; family CAG-239; genus RUG410. The sequence goes on along the minus strand of JAFUTN010000019.1, from coordinate 27,135 downwards.
CAAAAAATAATGCGTTTTAACCTCTGTTTTACGTTTATTTGCTATATTCAAACAAAAATGTAACAAAATATTAATTTTTGCGCATTAATATCAGTTGCAGAATAATGTGTTTTTAAGGATATAACCATGAAAAAATTGCTTAGTTTTATTGTTGGTATTTTGGCCGTTGTTTCTTGCGCCAAAAAAGATAACACAACAACGTATACATATACGGATACACCTAGTGCCGCTTATTATTCCGAGTGGGATAAGGCTATTCGTTATGATGTTGATATGCAAAATATGTATGCCAACACTCCGCGTAAAATAGAAAAGCCGATTGATATGTATATGGCAATGGCTTTGGCTCTGAAATATAATTACAGCGGCAGAATGACACGCTATCGTGACAGTTTGCTCAAGGCCGGCGGAACGTCTTATGCACAATTACCGGAAATTGCCGGAAAAGCCGGATATATTAATAACAACTACGGAGACACAAGTCCTGATTTGAAAGTTGTTTGGAATGTTTTGGATATTTCAACATTGTATTATATGAACTCTGATCCGGTGTTTAAGCAAAATATTTCTGTAGAACAAAGCCGCAAAGTTATTCATAATATTTTGCAAGAAACTCGTGTTTTGTATTGGAAAGCCATTACGGCGCAACGTTTGTTGCCGGTTATTGATGCCACGATTGAACACATTACTTTAGATGTTGATGAAATGAATATCAAAGCCAAAGAATTGGCAGCCCAAGGCAAAAACCTTTCTACCGAAGAATTGGTCAAAAAGCGTAAATATATGGAAGCAGTGCAAAAACTTTCGGATATGAAACGTGAAATGGAAACCGCTCATGAAAATTTGGCTTCTTTGATGGGTTTGCATCCGGCTACCGAATTTAAGTTGGTGGGTAAAGAATACGGCAATTTTGCTTTACCGGAAATTAAGTCAAACCTCTCTCGTTTGGAATGGTTGGCTTTGACAAATCGTCCGGAACTTAAAGTCCATGATTTACTTACATCAACCGATTTGGATACTCTGATTACCAATTTCAGAACCGACGGCGACAGCGATTACAAAAACAATCCGACGGCTTACAACAAAAAATGGTGCAATCAGGCAAAAGAGGCAACGGTTGTTGTTTATGAACAGCATGCTCCTTTGAACGAAGCAACACTTAATTCGTTACGTCGTCAACGTATGACATCTCTCGTTTTGAACCAAGTTTATGTGAGCTGGGCAAGATATACATCTGCTGCAGAAGATTACCGTATTGCTATGGAAATTGCCGGAACTTCGGAAAATATTGCTGAAGATATTACGGCTGCAGACGGTAGCAAAGCCGAAACCAGCCAGATGGAAGCCGCACGCGCAATCAGAGATGAAGCGAAAGCCTCGCTTGCTTATGTAGATTTGCAAGATGCACTGGGGACGTTGTATTCCACTATCGGTCTTGATGCCGTTCCTTACTATATGTTAAACGAGTCACCTTCGCAAATAGCTGTTGCTTTGCGCTCCAGCTTGGAGAGATGGCGTAAAGGTAATTTTGAACCGGAAAATCGTCCTTATTTGTTGGATATTCCGAGCAAACGTCCTCCGGTAAATCTTTCTTCGGAACAATTAATGCCGGACTACACTTTTGAAACCGGACAGCATTTTGAAATCAGTGTTCCGAACAAAGTATTCAAAAAAATGGGGTGGGGTGAAAAAGAATTTACCACCAAAGCCGGTTTGATTGATGATACACCTTTGCCGAAATGGGTTGTTTATGACACTAAGAGCCGTAAATTTACCGGTCTGGCTATGCCTGGTGATGGCGGAGTCTATAAAGTTAAGGTGTATGCACTTGATAAAGATAATAATCTGGCGTATGTTAACTTTAATCTGACTATTGTGGAAGTGTATGTTCCTTCCATGAATGTTCGCGGTCTTAATCGCAGCCGAGCAGCTACAGTTATGAAACGTTGTTCCGGCAGTCAATGCACGGATGCAACGCTTGATGATGTGCAAGTATTTGCTCCGGCCAGACCTAACTAGAAAATATTAAGACCAAAAAAATCGCCGAAATGAACGGCGATTTTTTTTGCTTACTTACTCAAAAATCCACTCAATCGTGTTTTCGTTATCATTACTCGTTACTTCATCGGCTTCCGGCAAGGTATAACGTGTGCGCGTGCAAAAACCGTAATATGAAGTATATCCTTCAGGACACGAAGAAACACAACCGACACCTTGCTGAATATACTTGTTTTTACAGTTAATGCAGGCACCATCTGCCTTGCCACAAGATGGGAGCGGTGAATCTAAAAAAGCTGTGTTATCTAAACGAACTTCATCCGGCATTTCAATGTATTCAAGTTCATCACAGTATTGAAAAGCATGGTGTCCGATTTCTTGAACATTAGATAAATCAAGATATTTAACATTTGTAAATTTAAATGCCCCCGCACCGATAGAAACTATATTATCCAGTCCGGTTACATCTTCCAAGTTTCTCAGAGATTTGAAAACTCTTTCTCCTATAGTTGTTATGTTTCCTTCTATCACAGCATGGACAATGTCTTTGTCTACCCAAGGTGTTTGGGAAGAATCATCTGTATACAAAATTGAACGTGTAGCATAGTCTCCCATCGGTCCTTCGCCGGAAATTGTTAAAGTTTTTGTTGCCTCATCATAGGTGCATTTAACGCTGTCGCTGTATACCCCACCCGTTGCCGGTCCGCAGTTCCATGTCTCGGCATATAAAATACCGGTATGAAGGCTGGTAAAAAACAAAATGATGCTAAATTTTTTTATCATAATTGACTCCTCTCAAATTTTTTAAAACAAAAACCCGTCTCAAAGGACGGTCGGAGAGTTAGCAAATCATACATAGAGAAATGATTCTCGTGGTCTTTAGCCTATATGCCTGAACATACACCACAAGCTCCCCAACCATTTACATAAATTGGGGCAAAATCAAAATATTATCGCTAACAGCGATTGTCTCTATGTATAAAGCTTGCTACAGCTCCGAACCTCTTTTTCCAGATTCTCGGCACAATTTGTGCCTTGATGTTATACTACCATATCTGAGTTTATTTGCAAACAAAAAACTCCGCATTCTGCGGAGTTTGGTTCACCAAAAAATCCACTCAATCGTGTTTTCGTTATCGTCAGATGTTGCCGCATCTGCTTCCGGCAAGGTATAACGAATACGGCTGCAATATCCACCCAAATCAGCGCACACCTGACAGCAAGTGCGCTTGGACTCGTCAGGCTCTCTTACGCAACTTATGCCGTCCCAAAAATATTGTCCGTTGCATTGCTCATAAGTTGCAGCAATAACATTTCCGGAAAGGTCTATTTCGGTACTTGAATTATTCGGATGATATTTTTTTAGCAAACTTTGACACTTTGTTATGTCACCTTTACAAATAATGGATAAATCAGTACCACTCCCGAAAGGGTAAAAAGTATAAAATTTACCTCCAATGATACCACCCAAACTCTCCAACGTGTCTGACATATAAACATTAAGTAAGGTCCTCTGGTTAAAAGCATAATTTCCCACACTTATGACTGAATCCGGAATAACAATGGAAGTCATTCGGTTGCCATAAAATGCTTGGCCGGAAATGTTTTTTAATGTTTCTGGTAAGTCTACAGATGTAAGATTGTTGAACTCAAAAGAACCGGAACCCAAATTATTAATGTTACCATTAAAAACGACTTCTCTGGCTCCATTATGCCAGAAAGCTCTATTACCAATGGTGCTGAAATCTCCATCAATGGTTATTTTGTCAAATGTGGTATTATCATAGTATTCAACATAGTCTCCTGTTGTAGCATTACCAGATTTAGCAAAGGCTCCTGAGGCAATATTAGCGGTACCGTTGTAGTTCGGATCATTGTAAACTCGTAGATTTTGTTGTCCGTTAATGGTTGTTATTTCATAAAGACACCCATCACCGCAAGTTCCGCTCAGAGGTAACTCGGTAGCTATTGCTGAATTTGTACTTAACAATAAAACTAAACTCAAAAAACTTATATGTTTCATTTATTAACATCCTTTCATTAATCGTTTAAAATAAAAAATCCCGTTTTAATAAAGACGGGCGGATGTTCATAACCGTTTATAATAAGCAAACTACGGCTCAGCCTATTCGGTATAGCCTTATTTAGCTGACATCACACCCGAACGAGTAAATGTCAACAACATATAAGTCGCTTGTTTTACGACAGCTTATTATAAAAGGGTTATGAAGCCCTAAAGTGTGTTATTTCCCACACTCTGAGGTTAATTTTAACAAAATGAAACAAATTTGTAAACAAGAAAAACTCCGCAAAATGCGGAGCTTTTCGGATGCAGGCGGCTATTTTTTGCTTATACACGGTGAACCTTCCAATGTATCGGCAATTAATTCATCTAATCTTCCGTTTATGGGGGCATATAGCTTTTCCAGATCATTTAATTTTTCTAGTGTAATTAAATCAGACGAAGTAAATGCCTTTTCAGAAGAAATTCTGCTATTTATATCTACTAAGAGACATTTCTTTACTTCTTTAGGTATAAAAACATTTTTTTCTACTTCATCCATAATAAAGTTAACCTGATTTCTTATGATTTGCGGCACAACATTGCTCATAATTCCTTCGGTTAATTTCAGTTCCGTAACATCTGCTTCGTAAGTAGGGTGTTGCAGGATGGAAAGAATATCTGCTTCCTCACCGTAATCGTCTGAAAAATTGAGTGAACCTGAAAATACAATAACATCTCCCACATTTAAGTCTGATGTTTGTTTGCATACGTCACTGTCTTTATTGCAGGAAAAATACAGCGTAACCTCATTGTCAACAGCAATTTTTACATCAACTGTTTTCCGTTTTTTGGTTATTTCTAAAATTTGCCCAATCCAATTATTAAATTTAGCATCAGGATAGTATTTGCTTAAAAGAGCATTTCGTTTCTTTAACAAAAGTTTTATTTTGATAAAGTCAGACAATTCAAAAGATTTTTTTCGGCATTTGCTGTTTGCCTTAATGAAATTTTTTTGTGCTTCAGGTGTTTTGAGGTATGTTGGTTCTTTTTGCTCCATACCATTCTTGTATGTTCGTATATCAGAGAGATTTCCTTCATTATCGTAGAATTTAGAGTCTCCTTGCGGAGCACCGTTTATATAATATATTTCACTTTGCAGATTTCCGTTTGGGTAATATGTTTTAACTAAGCCGTGAGGATTGTCATTTTTCCAAATTCCTTCAGATTGCAATGTTCCGTCTTCATAATACCATTTGACCGAACCGTTTGCTTTATTATTTTTGAATTCAACTTCGGACTGCAAATCTCCGCTTTCAAAAAATGATTTTGATACCCCATTTTTTTTGCCATTAATCAAAGCAGTTTCGGACCGCATTGTTCCATCTTCAAAAAAGGACTGAAAAATACCGTCAGGCACACCGTTTTTATAAAATCCTTTATTCCTTAAATTACCGTTTTCGTGATAATCAAGATAATTGCCGTCCAACTTATCGTTTTTAGCGGTAGCAGCAGTCATCAAAGCTCCGGATTCATAATATTCTTTGACTACTCCGTTTCGTTTGTTGTTCCTCCATTGAGCTTCGCTCATTAAGGAACCGGATTCGTAATATTCCTTACGTGTGCCGTTCTGCCGTCCTTCTTTCCATTCGGATTCGTTCATCAAAGCGCCGGATTCGTAATAATCCTTACTTTTTCCATCTATTTTATCGTTTTTCCATTCGCTTTCGCTTTTCAAAGCACCGGATTCATAATAGTCTTTTCTTATTCCTTCAAGTTTGTCATTTTGAAATGGCATTTCTGACATTAATTGACCGTTTTCATAATACGTGCGGCTAAATCCGTTGCGTAAATCATTTTTCCAGTCAGTATCAAAAGAAACTGCACCGGATTCATAATAACTTGTGCTTTTACCCTCTTTTTTGCCTTCTGTAAAATAAGAAACATTTTCCAGTCCTCCTGATTCGTAATAAGATTTCATTTCTCCGTCCAGACGGTCGTTTTTATAATGCGCCAAATATTGAATTTCGCCGGACGGAAAATACATTTTTACTAAGCCGTGAGGCCAACCGTCTTTATATTCTTCCTCCGCACTGAGAGCACCTGTTTGATAAAATTCTTTAACAATACCGGTTACCGGATTTCCATTTTCGTCTCGGCAATACCGACCTTTACAAAAAAGTTTTTGTTGCTCATAAATTTGTGTGTTCGTAAATTCTTCCGCACCGGCCGATATATTTATGCTAAGCAAAAACAAAAGGCTGCATAAAAATGGATAAAAATAAATTCTATACATGAGAGTTCTCCGAAATATTTATAATTTGCAACTACAAATGATATAAGAAAAAAAATAAAAAGCAAACAAAAAACTCCGCAAAATGCGGAGTCTGATTTAATTGCAGCAATTATTAAAGCGGTGGAATATATATCTGTGCAATTTGCCCCGGTTTAATAATTTTATTGCCGTAGTGCATATTACCTACTTCTATTTGGTATTTTTCACGCTTGGTCCATTGTGCCGCTGCCGAATAAAAATCTTTGCCGTTAACATTTTGGTCTTTCGGGTTCATGATATACAGCACACAACCCTGTCTTTTATCTACCAAACCGCACCGGCTGCGTCCTGCCGGAACATCCGGATTACCGACAACACCTTCTAAACCGCGCTTGGATGAATCGGTTGAAGAAAAAGCGGTTGCACCAATAAACATTCCCACTAAAGTTGCCAGAATCATCCCCAACATAACTGTTTTGTTGGTAAATAAGGAACCGATACTTTCGTTATGTTCAACATAAGATTCTTCACTTTCATCATCACCCACAAAACGAATTGTTTCCATTCCGGCATTTTGATTATATAAAGTTTCTCTGTTTTGATTATTTTTCTGCGGCAGATTTTGAGTTTGCATTTGTTGCTGCGGCTGCTGCGGTGCAACTTGACGTTGCGGCTGCTGCGGTGCAGTTTGACGCTGCGGCTGCTGCTGTGGTGCAGTTTGACGTTGCGGTTGCTGCACAGCCGGATTTCCCGCTTTTTCCGGAACGCTGAAGGTTATCGGCTGATTACCCATTTTAGGGCGTTTAATCTTTCTGAGTTTACGCAAAACAGGTTTTTGAATGTTTTCCATCTTATCCCCCGCTAAATTTTGTTTTTAATGTTTTCATTGGTTTTCAGCGTTCTGATTAAACGCGGAACCATAAAGATAATGGTCTCTGAACGAGGCTTATAAATTTTAAATAACTCGTTCGGTAAACCGATAATTAAAAAGTTTTCGCCAAGTTTGTTTCTGATTTTGAAACTGGTTATTTGCCCCTGCGTGTCTTCCAAGGTGATGTCGGAAAAGATTTCGTTTCCTTTTTCTACCGAAGCCTTAGCCAAAACAGACAGCCCGTAAGCATCTGCCTTTGGTTTGCTGCATTTTCCGATATCAAAGCGCGATAGCCACAAATTAGGAACAACAAACTTTCCTTCGGATATTGTTTCAATTTTTGCCTGATTGCCTAAGAATTTTTGCAAACTTTCAACCGAAATCTCGTTTGTTGTAGTTAATACGCGACCGATAACACCGGTTTGTGCCGTAGTAATGGAGCCAAAATCAAAGGTTTTCAGCATATCCTTCCACTCTATATCGGCATTTTTGTTTTTCGGGTAAAGGCGAAAGATGCTTACGTCATAAGCAACCAAAACCGGACTGTTTTCAAATGAGTCAATCAAATCAACAATCTTATTGCGTGTTTCTATATCGGCATCAAAAGTGATTGAGTAATCTGCCCAGTTTGTAACGATTGAGGTTATTCCGGCACCGCGTATTGCATCCAGCAAGCCGAGAATAATAGGGCGAGACGGAGGGGTATAAAGTGTCATATTAACTCTGCGGCTCAAGGTCAAAATTTTATCTTTTGCATTGTATGTGTAATAAATATCGGCGGAATCGGCAATCATTTTAATAACTTCAGAAAATTCGCCTTTCAAATCTTCGGCGGAAATGCTTGTATACGGTCCGTCTTTAGATGAAACTCTGATGTCTGCCTCTTTTGTTAAGCGGGCAATAGCCTTTTCTGCCGGCATCATTTCAAACGAATATCCGGTAACTTCAAAGCGCGGCAGCGGGTCATTTTGCCCGTTGCGCTCCAGTTTGAAAGCGGATTTTACATACGGCAAAGTTAAAACCATTTGCTGAGTTTTCCAGTTGACATTACAGCGCAGAGGAGTCTCTAAATCCAAAGCATTGGCACCTTCAGGTGTTCTTATCATCATCGGATCTTGCGGGTCCTTAAATTCTATCGTTCCTTCATCTCCGAAGAGAGATGTTTCATTTTGCTTTGTTGGTGCTTCCGCTTGGCTTTCTGCTTGAATATCTTCAACCATGGCATCACTTTTGTTTATACAAGCCGACAAAAGCAAAACAGAAAGTAAAGCCGAAAAAAGAAAAACAGTTTTGTAGTATTTATACATATTTATCCTTACCCCCAAGATTATTGTCCGTTGTCTACCGGTCTGTCTGCATCCATTGCTTCCGGATCAATATTGTTATCGTGCATCAGTTTATCCATAAGCTCATCAATATTCATACCGGCACCAACCGTCGGATCAACAGATTTATCTACTCCTTCGTTAAGAGTGTCTTTCAGTTTTTGCCGTTGTTTTTCCATAGATTCCTGCTTAACCATTTCCAATGTTTGATTTTTTGTAAATTCATCTTTATATATTGCCAAGTTATTTTTTAAGGCTTCTATACCGCCGGCTATTTTGCGCTCCACATAGGGGTATAGTGCCGGATTGTTAACAATAAAATCACCTGTTTCGCAAATTTCTTCCAAAACGTCAATAACATAAGGATAAAAAGGATATTCTTCCAACGCAATGTTGCCGTGACGAACACAACGGGCAGCAATACGGGAAATTGTGCGATCGTAGTAATCAATCAGCACGATATAATTGTCAATATACCAAATATCGTCTTTTGTAACCTGTTGTGTTTCTTCGCTCATGGCAATTATCCTTTAATCCTCGGTCATTCTAAAACAATGTTGCTTTTTTGTAAATAATAATATTTTGAAAGGATTAACTTCCCGTAAATTCTCTTATCAGTTTATCCAGTTCATCTTCATCATTTTTACTTTCTTTCGTTGAAGATTTCGGAAAATCAAATGTGTCGGCTTTAATTTCTTCAGCCATATCATTCATTTCCATGTTTGATGATTTCTTGTTGCTTACATCAGTAAAAATTTTTTCCAGTTCCGCATCAATATCATCTAATTTTGTTGCTTTTTTGTTAGGTTTTTGTTCATCTGCAAAATCATTTTCAAATATTTTTATCAGATTATCCTCATTCTTTGGTTTTGATATGTTTTCAGTCGGATTCGGAATGTTTTTTGTATTATTCGCATCAATTTTTTTCAGCGACGGTTCATTTTTACCGGCAGCAGGGACTGAATTTGTTTTTTGCGATTCTGCAGTATTTTTCTGCGGCTCCGTTTTTGGTTGCGGAGTGTTCAAAGAAACTGTTTTCTGCGGCTCCGGTTTTGGTTGCGGAGTGCTTAAAGAAACTGTTTTCTGCGGCTCCGGTTTTGGTTGCGGAGTGCTTAAAGAAACTGTTTTCTGCGGCTCCGGTTTTTTATTACTCACAGTTGTTGGGGCAAATGAAAGAGGTTCATTATCATCTTCCGGATTGTCACCGATAATTTCCTCATCAACGTATTCCCACTCTCCATTACCGTCTGCACTGACCGGATTGCCGTATTCGTCAACATATTCCCATTCTTCATCACCGTCTGCACTGACCGGATTGCCGTATTCGTCAACGTATTCCCATTCTTCATCACCGTCCGCACTGACCGGATTGCCGTATTCATCAACGTATTCCCATTCTTCATCATCATTTGTCGGTGTATCGGCATATTCTTCATAATAAGGTTGTTGCGGTTGTGACACAGGTTTAATGTCATTAATTACCGGATTCAGTTCAAGTTTTGGTGCCAAACTTACAGGTTTAACATCTTCTTTAGGTTCCAAAATCTTAAGCGGTTGTGCAATCGGCTTAAGTTCTGCCGGCTTAACTTGTTCAACCGGTTCAGGCTTAACGGCAGGTTTACTCGGAGTATTAATAGGAGCGGTTGCCGAAATTTTTTCTGCCTTTTTGGCGGTTTCTTGTTTTTTGGAAGTTCCTGCAATTTTGGAATAATCTTTCTTTTCGGATTCGTAAGTACTGTCTGGTTCTTCATCTGCGCTAAATGCATTGGCTATATCAATATTTTCGCCCTTTTGCGCTCTTAAAATAGTATTTGCCAGAGATGCACCGAATGTCTTCATTGCCTCCATTTGCTGCCTTCCGGTATCTTTAAGTACTTGAGCAATGGAATCTGTAATAAGTGAAATCGGAATCTCTCCGGATTTAATCGTTGTCGGTGACAGTTTTTCGCTTAACCGCTCAATCGCTTGAACAAAGTCATCATGATATTGCTTGTTGCTGTTTTTCATTACTTCGGACAAGTTTTGAACTATGGAAGAGTCAAGGTTGATATTATTAATGGTTGTTGCGGCTGCATTGTTTTGAGTGTTTTGTTGCTGATTTTTAGTCATGCTTTGACTCATTGCCGAAACTTCACCATCAGCACTTGAAATTGCTGTCCGGTTATTACTACTTGGTAAAATATTGCTTTCTTTTAAGGCTACGGCGAAAGATTGGGCTAATGTTTTGGCGAAATCTTTAGAAAGATGTAAATCTGCAGTTTGAGCCGGCAGATTTTTTTCTTCCTGAACATATTTGCTGTTAGGATCTTTTTGGGCAATCAACTGTTTTGTTTCTTTTGTATCGGCATCTGCGGCCTCTTCAACCTCTAAAACATGTTCAAGCAGAATTCGGCCTCCGGGAATTTGGGTAAAAACTTTTTTTAGTTTCAAAGGCAATCCCAAAAGGCTGTTATCAAATTCTTTTCGCTTTGCATTACTGAATATGTGAATTTGGTGAAATATGTTTAAATATCTCTGTGCTGTGAGCAAAATATCTTCTTCTTGCTCAGCGCTATCGGAAAATTCAACACCTGTTTTTATTTCATCCTTTTCCACTATTTTCCTCCGTTAAACATAAACTCTCTCCATTATACAACAGAGAGAGTAAATTTCTTGTTAATATAACAGCATTTTGCAAAAATTACAGATTGATTGCCACAACCTTATGAATTTTTGTTAAATCGCTGTTATTAAAATTCGTTCGTTCATCCGGATTCCAACGTAAACCGTATAACTGACCGTTTTCATCCTCTCTGACACTTATCAATTTTGCAGTTTTTTCATCAATGTAATAAAGGGCAATATCTCCGGCACTAACCACTTCGGTAGTATCTACAAACAAAATTGCACGGCTCGGTAACAGAGAACCCAAACGGCGTGTACACAAATTTACGGCGTAGGATTCCGGCTTGTTCTGTAATTGCACCGGACAAGGAACTTCTTTGAAATTAGATGTTCTGTCAATAACAATATCTCCGCTTTCATTGCTGATTCCATATACCGGAATGGTAATGTTTTCATTTTCACTTTGCGAGGAGGAATATGCTGATGAATAGCGTGCATTATTAAGCAATTTGTATCTCACGTCATTATGCTCAATAATGTCATCCAGCAAACCTTTTTCACTCAGATTCTTTATTTGTGTTTTCAGTTCTTCAACGCTCATAGACAAAGCTTTTGCAATATGTGAATATTCGCTTTCGGAAACTTCGCGTTGTCCCATTTCTATGCGGTGATAAACAGAAAGAGTCATATCGGAATTTTCGGCAACTTCCATAAGTGTTAAATTTTTGTCGTTACGAATATGGCGAAGTCCGGCACCTAATGTCTTCAATCCGGCATTTAAGTTAATTTTATTACGTCTCTCTTGTTCTCTTTTCCAAGCCTGAACTACTTCTTGCTGCGAATTTTGTTCATTAACATACAAATCCTGCATAGAACAATCTATGAGTTCGGCAACTTGAATCAGCTGCTCTTGGCTCAATCGGCGATATCCTTTTTCTATTTTTGAAATAGCAGACAAGCTGATACCCAAGTGGTCTGCCAACTCTTGCATGGACATACCGTGAAGACGGCGATACATTCTGATTTGATTTGGGAAAACAATTTCTTCCATCTTTAAAACTCCATAATCATACACTTGTTTCTCATAATATTCGGAAATATAAAAAAAGCAAGACAAAAAAGCAAGAAAATCACACAAAAAGGACGGAAAAATTTTTTGTGCGATAACATTTGAAACCGCCATATACTTGTCTTTGCCAATAATATTCCGGCGAAGTAACAAAGTGCTTTCCGAAAAATTTTAAGGAAAACAAACCGATTAAATTGTCTCCATACAGATAATCTTGATTTTAATCAGTTGCCATCCCTTCGTTCTTCCTCTTCTCTTTCTTTTCTTTTACGCTCTTCCTCTTCTCTTTCACTTCTTTGGCGTTCGGCATCTTCTCTTTCTGCTCGTTCTTCCAAATCAGGGTTATTGTCGCTATTCGGATTCAAGAGGTCATTAAGTTTGGAATTTAAATCACCTTGTGTCACATCTTGTATTAATGTTGCATTGTTAAGCTGATCAACAAACTTATCAATATCTTCTGTGCCGAAACCGACCATTGCCTGCTGCTTAAATTCTTGCAAACCGCTTTCTGAAAGATAATTTGAACTCCAAATTCCGTCTTTTCCGAGCGGAGATATACCGCCGTTGTTACTATACACTTTATCGGAGAACTTATAGAAAGTTTGCTTTTCAATTTTTCCGTTTCTCTTTTGAGTAAAGCGCTCGGTTCGGCTCATTAACCCGTTAGAAGATACTGCGGTAACATTGCCGTTGGCATCAGTGGAAACGTGATTAATAACCAGTTGATTATCAACAAAGTGTGCTTTTATTTTGGTTACGGAACCGTTATTTTCAATCTGAACCAGCGACATGGAACCGTCTTCATTAATTCTGGTTGCTGTATCTTGAAAACGAGTATCAAGAGGCATACCTCTTTGTTCCATGACTTTACCTAAGATAAAACGAGCCGCCATTTCTTTGTTTTCGGAGCTGTTCATAATTTGCTTAACGGCATAATTATTAACAAAACCGTCGGCATCAACCAAATAACGAGATGACACATTTTTAACATCTATTTCAAGTCCGACAACATCACCATGACGATCCCGCCTTTCTTTTATGCTCAAAAATGAGTCGTTTATGCTGCGTTTACTCTTATTTTCTCTTGCTACCTTGAGATCGCTGTCTTTTTCACGCTTATAGGCCAAAACTTTTCCGTCTTTGTCCGTGCGAATTTTACTCTCACCGTCGGCGGTTGTATATTCAAATTCTCCGGTTTCACTGTTGAAACTCTTGGTCATTTGTTCGGAAGAAACTATTTTTCCGCGCCAATTACGCTTTATTTTTTTAAATATGATATTGCCGTCTTCATCTCGCTGAACATTGCCTAATTTATCGGTTTGCGGAGCAAAGTCCTTGTCATAATTTGAATATTTATGGCTTTCTTTTGTTTCAGTCCATTTACCGTTTTCATCTTTGGTGAACGTTCTGTTTACCTCATGTCCGAACATACGCGTTTTCAGTGCATACGCGGTTGTGCTTCCGTCACTTCCGGTTACGGTTCTGCCGCCAAATAAACTAAAAGCACGTCCTTTTGCCTGATTGGCAAAACTGCGAATATTGTTACCAAAGTTAGAGTTTACTACATCAGCAACTCCTTGAACGGTAGCCTTTCCTCCTGTCCAGATTCCTTTTACGGCCGTTCCGCCGAACTTTCCGGCGGCCTGAGCACCGGCACCGCCTATTTTTGAGCCAATGCCTCGTCCTCCGCCTAATGTAGGTGCATCTGCAAATTTAGACGCCATTTCCTTTGCTTCATCAAAAAACACGTAGCAAAACAGACAAATACCTAAAATTTTGAATGCGAATACTCCCCACCACGCGACACCGGCACCGGTTGCATTAACAAAAATTCGCGGATCAACGGCACTGTCTCCCGGTGATATACCTATCCAATCTTTAAGGTTAGACAGCAAGATATATACAATGATAGACATAAATACAAACGTGAACATTGCGTTCATAAAGAAATTCCATATTACTTTCAAATATTTTGAAGTTACTTTAAAGGCATACGCCGCAATGGCACACGGAATAAGCGCTGCCGCAATACATAACTGCAATACGCAATCTACCAAAAACCAAGGGAAAGCCAGTAAAATTATAAAGCCGATAACCAGCAGCATAACTCCCGTGGTGAAAAATCCGAGGTGAGGGATTGCCTTAGCCAGAATATAATCATGGAAGCTTAAACATATTGAATATTCGCCGAGAGCCATTAAAAAGCTGAGACTGTCTTCCAAATTTTTAATGCTGCAAACAAAAGAACCGCCGATTTGCTGCGAAAGACCGCCGTCGGAATCTGCCTGATAGCCTTTTGCCGCATCATAGCCCTTAATGTTTTGCATATAAGATGCTCCCGTATCGCACTTGGAATCGCCGTTCAAAGATTGAGCAAACGAGAGTCCTGTTTGCAACACCGGTGTCAATGTTAAATCCAAAACCTGATACATTGCCGTATTTAAAATCAGCACAATAATCGTTACTCTTGCACCTTGGAACAAAATACCTTTGAGCATCTCTCCCGGACCCGTAGCCCCGAAAGAAGCGACATTCTTCAATATGTAAAAAGCCAGCCAAATCATAAAGCCGATGGAAACAAGCTGCGCACTCGGTTTTGACAATCCGTCATTTGCCGTTTTTGCAATAACGCTTGAAGTGTTAAAAATAGTTTTGAACAGCTCACAGAATATACATTGGTCGGCATCCAAATAAGTTCCGGTATATTCACAGGCCTTTTCCTGCACTTCCATACTGCCGTTTTCCATGTCTGCTGCTGCAGTTTCTCCATCATACTCTCCGGAAGGTTCGACGTGACCGTTATCACATTTGCTCACATTATTTGAACAACCGCCGCACAAATTTTGAATGTTGTCGCAATATCCGTCAATGGTTGCAGATGCTTTTGCCTGCGTATTTGAGCCGGATGCCGGACCGTCTTGTATTTCTAAATGGAGGTGAATAGCGTATCCTTGCGGAGTTAACCCCGGACATCCGGCTCGGGTATATCCGGCCATATTTTTTTGTGCGGTATTGTCACAAGGGTTTCCGCCTTTTTTTGAATTTGAACCGCCTTCAATGCCAATATCATCACCTTTACTGACACCGCCTCCGGTTTTCAAATATTTGAATAAGTGGCGGTAAACAGTATGATATTTCGGACTTTGTTTTCCTGAGGTTGTGCATTTTTTTGTGTGTTCAATAACGGTTGTTCTTCCGCTTCCGCCGGCTGTTCCGGTCCATTCAATGGTTCCGTCGGCTGCTGCTTTAACCAAAATACCTGTTTTACCGGCACCGCCGATATCCGTTCCGTAGTGGTTTCTCGGTTTTGGGTTTCCTCCGGCACCGTTTGCACGATAGCATTGCGGCGAAATACTTCCGGCCCAGCTTACGGGCAAAGAGTTAAAACACGCACCCTCGGTTGAATTAACAACCTCATTTACGCATTTTGCACTTACGCTGGCTCCGCATTTATGGGTGAAATATCCGTTTTTATATCCCACTCCGCAGTTAGTAGGACAATTTTGCTGACCGCAACCGGCAGCTTCGGCTAAATGGCAAAAGCAAACACAAAACAGTATGGCAATACTGCTTAAAATGGCTGATATATATCTGTTCATCTTCATCTTTTGTCTTTCCTTTTTTACCATCCTTCGTCATTACTTCCGTTATCTTGCGGATCAATGAATGAGCGATTAACTTCGCGTTGGATTCTTTCTTCCTCTTCTTCTTCACGCTTTTGTTTCTGATACTCTCTCCAGTTGTCTCTACCGCTTTTTCCGCTTTTCGGCCTATTCTTCAAATCATTACCGATTCCGGATAAGAAACCTCCGACAATACCAAAACCGTCTTCAACAGTTCCTCTGGCGGTTTTTGCTGTTTCCTGCACCACATTTCCGGCCAATGTTGCCGCGTTTTTCCCTAAAGTGTTATCAGTAGACATTCCTTTTACCAGATTACTCGGAACAACCTTACGAACAACAACCGAACCGGAATTTTTCAAAATGATTTTTGCTGCTTCTTTTTTATTTGACGAAGAATCTACACCGTTTAAGATATCGTCTTTAACTAATTTTTTGACGGCTCCGAATGTCTTTTTGGCTCCTTGATATGTCATCATTGTCTTTTTAACCGGACTTACCGCAAATTCACCGGCATTCATCAATATTTTTGCCGGAGCTGAAGTTATTTTACCAACAACCGGCAAAATACTTCTCGGACGCAAAGTCTTGCTGTCTGTTCTGGTGTAATCATCAACCGCATTGGCCGCAGTTTCGGCCATATCTCCGACATATTCTTTTCCGGCGGCAAAAGCTTGAGAAGCACCTTTGACAGCCTCTTTGGCTTTGTGCATATTTTGCCTTACATTATCGGAAGTTGTATTCATTCCGAGAGCATTTGCCCCGCCGGCTATAGCGGTGCTTAACCCTTTCTTTCCGGCTTCTTTGGTGGCTTCAACATACGGTGTTGCTGCTTCTTTGATTGCTCCGCCTCCGTGAGCAATACCTTGTTCCAAAGCATTTCCCACCGAATCTGAGGCACCGGAAATGGCATTTTCTGCCTTGTTCAACATCTCACCTCTTTTGTGTTGAAAATCTTTGTATTTATCATAACTCATAAATTTTGAGGCAGCAGCATCTGTAATGCTGTCAGCCTTTCTGAGAGCCGCATTGGCTGCATCCCCGAGATTATGAATAGCATCATTTGCACTTTCTCCCATGGAAGCCATTTTTCTGTTATATGCGTTTCTGGCTTTGTTTGCGGCATTTTTTGCCGTTCTGGAAGGATGATATACGCTGGAAACAATTTTTTTCAATCCTCCGTAATTTCCCTTGGACATCTCCGTAAACATTTCTCCTCCGGCACCCAAAGCGGTTCCGGCAACTGATGTAAGCGTGTCTTTAGCCCAGTCAACAGCAACATCTACAGTATGTGCCTTTGCAAAATGCAAAGCTTGTGTTCCAAGGTGGTGCATCGGACTCATGCCGCCCATCACACCGTCAGAGAAAAAGGCATTCAAATAATCACGAATACTTGATTCTATGATTTTGTAACCGAATACCAAACAAAATACGATAACAACAATCCGAACAGAACCGAGAGAAAAGTTTTCCGCCATAACTTCCGAAGCTTCTTTGTTAATAGAATTCCAGAAGTTTACCCAATTACCCGTATCTCCGATTACTCCGGTGTTGATTAATACCAATGCATATCCCACACCGATGGAAGTTAAGGCATAAAGCATTGCATTGTGCAAAATAATACCGAACACTTCGTGTATTTTGTTTTTTGTCGGCGAAAACGGCCACAAAGCAACAGCTATCGGAAAATACAACACCGCAAAACCGAGCTTAAAGGAAACATCTATGAAAAACATTCCGATTGTTAAACTGATGAAAAAGGCGGTAATATAAATAACCAGCCCCACGGCTAAATAGCCGAAATGCGGTAACTTAAACAATGTCATACCCAGCAAGCTTACTTTAATTGCACCGGCATGTTGTGCATAACACATTATTCCGTGTCCCAGCATATAAATTTGACCGACGGCATTATATATTTGTTTTAACATACCGGACATTTTGTTGGCAATACCGTCAGAATATATACCGTAACCGCGCGGAACGCTGTCAAAAGACGAAGCCGAAGCAGTAGGGGCCGTGCATACGCTTGGAGTGTAACTGACTTGAAAGCCTAAATCCGTAATTTTCCCGCTGCTTGAACCTCCGCCATAGCCGCCGGAGCCGCCTTCAACACTTCCTCCGCCGGATGCCAATTTAGAACGATCTTTATTGATTAACGGAGCCATAGCTACACCTCTAACAACTCTATGGTGACCGATCACTGTTGTTCCCTGAACATTTCTGGCCCATGCCGGAGTAACGCCTTTAGTATCCATCCAAGTTGCGTAGTAGTGCATAGCACCTCCGGTATTGTCGCGCAACATACCGGTAACAGCACGGGTGGCAACATCCATACATTGTCTCCAAGCCTCACTTTTGCTTCGTTTTTGACCAAGTGATTTAATATAATCTAAGTTCCAGTTTTTATCATTCCAGTAAGAATATTGTTTGTATGCCAACACAACATCTTTAACGGTAATTTCTTTGCCGCTAGAACGTTTTTGATAATATTTTTGACGGTTAATAATTGTGTTGGCTACAACTTCCATACCGACAACTCTTTCGCCGCGAGCCTCACCCCATAAGGTTTCTGCCAAAAAGTAAATTTCTTCTTCTTGATTTGCGGCAAACGAAAGGTTACCGATTGATACAGCAATCAGTATGAAAAGAAGTCCTAATATTTTATAAATGTTTCTCATTAGTATCTTCTCCCCATCATACCGGAATTATCCCATTGCTAAACGGTAACAGCAACATGGATTGGTTTAACTGCATAGGCGGTTTGTTTAAATATTCGGCGGCAATACCGCTCAGCATTGAATTTCCTATATCCACGGCGGTGGAAATAATCGGAGTGAAAATAAATTCGCTGATGAACGGTAAAGCATTTTCAACAATAGCGTAGGCTAACCATACCTTAAATACCATAACCGCTATTTCCTGTAACATTTTTCCGGGGGTAATCGGTGCCAGAGAACTTACTTGTTTCAAAATAAACAAAGCCAACCACACCATAAAGCCGTATTTTAATATTTGTCTGGAAAGAGTTTGCACTACCGGCATAATTTTTGAAGCGGCAAATAAATACGAGTTAGTCATAATCAATGTTATTTGACAATACCAACAGGAATCATCCGCCATGTAGTCTTTTTGTAATTCTTCAAAAGAACAGCTTTCTGATGAATCGGCAAAGGCATATTGCGGCAAAACAAGGAGTATGCCGATAATCAGTATCGGTAAAAAGAATGATAAGTATGTTCTTGCCCTTCTTTTCATTTTTTCACCTACTGTTGATTTCCCTGATTGTTACCTATCATATCGTTCATCATTTTGTTTGCCGAACCCATTGTATTATTTCTGGCCTTTGCCGAGAGTTTTCCTGCCGGTCCCATACCTGTTTCAATCACTTTCATAACCTTAGATGCACCGGCTGTGAAGAACTGCAATGCATAAGAAGCAGCTGTTCCGACAATAGCGGCAATAGCTTTTTGAAACTTAGTGTCGCCACCTCCGCCGACAACCTTACCTGCAAGCTCTACCGCCATTCCGCTGATTTTCACCATTAAAAATCCCAAAAAAATCATAGCCATCGGCACAACACCGAAATTGTAGTATTCTTTAGGTTCGGCAAAATTGAAACCTAAACGGTGGTCAAGCAAAATCTCTTCCATTGCCACAATAGACATTGAAACAAGCAGAGCCAGACACAATAAAATTGCTGAAGAATTGATGATGAACTTAAAACCGGTGACAGTCCATTTTCTGGTTTGAGAAAAAGGGAAAAACAATATTAAAAACGGCATAACAATCATCATCATATTAAGTCGGAAGATACTGTCAACCAAATACAAAACAAAAGAAAATTTAGCTATCGTGAAGGTTACAATAATTATAATCCCGACAAGAACGGAAAGAATTGTAGCCATTGTGAACAGTTTGTATGCCAAAATATATCCGATACTCAATCTGTCGCTGACCGAACAAGCCATACACGCCATTAAATCAAGCGGAGCTTGCGGCATACCTCCGGCAACATCAAATTTTACGCTGGCGGCGTTAGATATTTTGCATGAACTCATAAAATGGGAGTAGACTTCACAAATAATATCCTTTTTTTCGCCGCTTTCAGGAATAATCTGCACACCGCTCAAGCTGGAATCCGGATTTGCTTTTGAAAGAATATCCATAATATTTGAAGCAAATTCCAACAAAGTTACGAATATCGGAAAAACAAAGTTATTTATGGCATACACTATTTGATCTGTTGAAGATGCCAGCATACCGCAAACAATACACAAAAAACCTTTTTGCAGTATTTTAGTCCAAAACTCGCCCAAAGATTCCGGCGTTGTGGTGCTGACGTGACGTAAAATCTGAAAGGCCATCCAAATTGAAAAAATCAGCATCATGGTGGCATAAACATTTTCTGAAGTAAGAGCTTTATACACATTTGACGTTTGTGCGCCGATATTGGAATAAAATGACCTCAGCAAACCTTCTTGCCAACACTGACGCTGTGAATCCGCAACCATTTCCGGCGTTTCTCCGCCCTGTTCGGCGGTGCGAATCGGTGTTCCTCCTTCATCATCGGAGCATGCCGTCAAAAACACCAGACAGCACAAGACTATGAGTAATATTCTCATTATATTTTTCCAGTTAAAATATTTCATAGTCAAACTCATACAAAGTCCTTCCAATTCCTTTCACTATTTTACCATAAAAAGTAATAAAAAAATATTACAATATGATTAAATTTATCTTCTCCCATTCTTTCTTATTTGTTCTTAAATTCTGCTGCCATTGATGCATCATTTTTCCACTCACTCTTGAAGTCTTCGCTACCGTCTTTTTTATATGCGTGATAATGTCCGTTACCGTTGACATCATTTGTGCGTTCAGACTTCAGTTGTCCATTTTCGTGGTATGTTCGTTCGGTTGAACTGTCTTTATCGCTGTGATATTCTCTGTCCAAATTCCCGTTTTCGTTAAATTGCTTAACATCCATTGAACCATCAGCGCCATGTTTTATATCATTTGTGAGTTTACCGTTATTATATAGTTTTTCATGTGTTCCATTTATATCTTCACGATATTCTCTGTCCAATTTTCCGTTTTCATCATATTGTTTAACGTCTTTAGAGCCATCTGCGCCATCACTGACAACACTTCTTAATACCCCGTTTTTATCTGTATACGTTGTGGTCGTATTACCGTTGCCGTCTTCTATCCTTTGCATAGTGCCGCCGTCGTCGGTTTTTGTTGTGAATACATTGCTGTCAGGTGTTCCTGCACCTCCGGCGCCTGCACCGGCGGCTCCTGCACCGGCAGCTCCTGCACCTCCGGCAGCTGCTCCGCCACCTGCTCCGGCAGGTGAAGCCATATTTTGCAATTCGTTATTTTCTTTGTTGATATTCGGCGTATTTGGTTTGGCTCCGGAAATATCTCCCAATATATCATTACCGGACATACTGTTATCATGATTCGGTGCATCATGATCTGCGGCAGGATTGTCACCGTTTTCATTATTTACATCTGTTGTATCTGAACCTCCGGCGGTTAATGCGTCTATCGGATTGTCCGCACTGGATGTCAGGCTGTAATCATTATCGTCGTCATCACTGTCGTCATCACCTTCGCTGTTATTATCCATTTGATCTTTAAGCTTATCGGTATCAATATCATTTCCTTTAGTTGCTTGTTCGGCACTGCCTGCACCTTCTGCACCTCCGGCGGCTCCGGCTTCAGCACCTCCGGCACCTCCGGCAGCTGCTCCGCCTCCACCTGCACCTCCGGCGGCTCCGGCTTCGGCACCTCCTGCGGCTGCTCCGCCGCCTCCTGCACCGCCTGTGGCAGCCATAATTGCAGCTTTTTGGGCTTTAACTTGCATATCTGCAGGTGCAGTGGCAATTTTTTCGGCAGCTTTTAAACCTGTTTTTGCCAATGAAGCTCCGACACCGGCAACAACACCGCCGAGCTTGGCACCAATGCTTGAGCCTGAACCTTGAGAGAATTTTTCGGCAATGGAGTTTGCTTTGCCGATTAGACGGAATGCAAATACGCAACATACAACAAGGACAAGCAAAGCCAAACTGTCAAGACTGGCCAATTTTTTAATCATCTCCAGATTGTCTTCATTAAAGGCAATAATCATTGTCTGCATATCTGCGTTTTCACTGCCGACGGCACTGCTGGTTATGGCCGCACCAATCAGCATGATAATGCCAACCATGACGTAGTTGAAAAATGAATTCATCAGCAGACGTAAACCTTTGAATGTGTATGTTTGTGATACGCGGAAAGGCCAGCATGCAATAAAAAACGGAACTAATGTGCAAACCATTCCGAGTTGAACGGTGCAATCAATCAGGTAAAACGAAACCACAAGCCAAATTGCCAAACCGGTAACTAAAAATAATACACCGCTTAAGAGCATGGAAAAGTCAGGAATAATCGCTTCTCCCGGAACCCAAGAGTGGCAAATCAAACCGCGTCCGACTGCCGGCATTATGGCGGCGGATGTTCCGAAACATCTTACCGCACTCATGATACCATTGAGCAAAGAGGCATCAAACACACCGCTGGCAGATGTTGATAATTCTGACGTTGTGGAAAAACAGGCACTGGCTTCATTGGAAGCCGACGACATCAGCGTGACTCCCATATCCAAACCTCCCTTTATTACAGGTGAGATAAACATTCCGTAAATATATTCCGAACTGGACAGTAAATAGTAAGCGATAAACACTTTTAGTCCCAAACCGAGAACTGACTTTAAATAACTCGGCAAACCGGCGCCGGAAAAATTAGCAATGATTTTTAAGGTTTCTATAGCTAAAAAGACAGAAAAGAAAATTTGCACGGTTGCCTGCAGTGCTTTTGCCATAGTGTTCCATGCGATTGTGGCAACACGATTGTTGGTATCTAATATGGTTTGAAAAATCGGACACAGCGGGCAGTTTGAAAATGATGCCAGATAAGTAGGGAATGAATCGCATCCGTCATCACTTTTTGTTTCTTTATCCGTTTGAACATAAGATACGCACTGTTGCTCATTACTGTTTTCCGGACATACGCAAGATACCGGAATTTCAGAATCCTTTGCGGCCACACCGAGAGCCATAATAGATTCGGCTCGTGATTTATTGTATTGTTCCTGTGCTTGAGCTGCGGCATTTGCCAAACTCTTACATTCCGGACTGGGCGGATTAATAGCCTGCCACGAAATGCCGGTATTTACAAAATTTGCCGAAGCCGACGCGGTTGCACCGAGTGATTGGTCTATTATCAACAATGAACTGACGGCTTTTGACGGATAATGGGAGGGATTGCCTTTGTTTTGGATTCTTCCGCAAGAGTTTTCATAGGCATTAACAGCGGCATTGTATTTGCTTAAATCGCTGAAGGCTGCTTGGCTTTTGGACTTTGCCGTTGATTTAATACTTGCCTCAATTTCTTTCTCATCACACTTTGAATAACCGTTTTGCGGAAAAAAACAAACGAATGCAACAACAAGCAAACCAAGGAGATATATTTTATTTAGTATTTTCATTTTGACTATCCCTTTCTGTTTGTTGTTTGCCGGAAATTTTGAACGCATTGATAAAGTCCCTTTTGGTCGGTTTCCCGATAAAAATCAAAGCATAACCGACTACCATAATGAAAATCAGACCGGAGATGTAGATAAAATAGCTGTTATCAATCAAATCAAGCACTCCCAGCCACAAAGAACCGAAGACAACTGCAAACATTACCAATGTTACAAAAACGGACTTCATTTGTTATCTCCCTAACTGAAACTGCTGCCTGAGTTTGAGCCGCTTCTGGCTCCGGAATTTTTGGCTTTTGAACCGATTCCGATAGCACTGCCTGCTTTATTGCGGACTTTATTAGCAGCTCCTTTAACTTTATTTTTCATTTGCTTGAATTTCTTATCTAATCCGGTTATTTCGGCCGCAGCCGTGACTCCGGTTGCCGCACCTATGTATTTGCCGGCGATTCTTGCGCCTGCCATGGCAGTTGCTTTTGCAACCTGAACGGCATCTGCGGCAACTTGCGGTGATAACGATATACCGGCACCCGGAGCCAATTTGTTTGTTAAGTTTTCAATATCCTTAAGCAATTTTAAGGAAATACAACAACATACCAAAACAATGAGAATAGCCAAGCCTCCGAGATTCATCTTTTGAACAAGCTCCTCAACTTGTCCCGTGTTAATGTATGTTTCCAATTCGCCTTTATCCATTCCGGACGAAAGAGCCATTTTGGTTAATTCACTGATAACGGATATAACAACACCAATCATCACAAAATTAAAGAACATATGCAGTATGAACTGCCAACCGACTTTTGTATATTGAACCGTTATTTTGAAAGGCCAGCAAGCGATTAAGAACGGAATTAAACAACAAACAATACCGAGTTCCAGACTGACGTCAAGCAAATAAAAACCGACCGATAATGAAATCATAACCCCGAATACAAGCACTATTAATCCTTCAATAAGCATTTCAAGGTGTGGCATAAAATGGTCCGTCAGATTAACAAAAGAATTGCATACCAAAGCCCATCCGATTGCCGGCATTTCAGCGGCTTGCTCGTTGAAACTTTCTGCTGCGCCCATAACCGTTTTCATTAATTCCGGTGATAACAGCTCACTGTTGGTAAATTTATTGTATTTTTCACCATGGGCAATTATTTGGTTTTGCGACCCTTGCGTAAGTGTAATACCAAAATCAATTCCTCCCTGAATTATCGGAGAGAGCAGTGTGGAATATACAAAAGAACCATTCATCAACAACTGAACGGCAACTAAAACCTTAAAAGCCTGAATTGAAACAGTTGTTAAATATTTGCTCAAAGTTTGCGGCTCCGGAGAACCGACAGCCGTTAAGGTTTGGACACCAAGGTATAACATAAAGCCGATAGCCAAGAGCTTAATCAGACTTTCGGCTAATTTGCCGTATGCGCCTTCAGCCAATTTTTGATCGGCAACCAGCACTTTTTCAAAAATCGGACATGTCGGACACACCCTGAATATTTCCACATATTCAGGTAATGTTTTACACATTAGGGAATCAACATCTTCCTCTACGTGGTCGGAATCGGCAACAACGCAGTTTTTTACTGTTCCGTCTGCCGCACATTGACACACAACATCTTGACCGGACAGGGCGGCAAGAAATTGGTGTGCCGTTTCATAATTTTTTTTAGCTTCATTTCTGGTAGAAAGCATATTTTCCAATGACACTTGGCAAGTTTGATATTTTTGCACTTCATCTGTGTATTCTTTTATTGCAGTGGTGTTGTTTTCTTTTTGGGCAAAATCTAATTGTTTTTGAGCGTTGCTTAGCAGTTTTTTATTTTCGGTAACATATTTAGGTAAATCTAAATCGGTGTTGCTGAAATCCACGCTATCCATCAAAGAATCCAAGTTATGTTTGTTGTCCGGATCCATTTTTGCTCCGGCTTTGTCTTTTGATGTCCATGAAAATTGTTTTGTGAGCCAGCCGTCAAACCAACCTTGAACATGAGCGCAAGCTCCGTCTGCACTGAACCAGTGCGAATCAAACTCTTTTGCTTCATTGTTAAGTTTATTGACAGCCTTGTTTAATGCGATTAAGGCACTTTCGGCCTGCGTTGCCATTGATTCTATTTGTTGCGGCTGAATATCGCAAACTTTCAGTTCATCCGACTGCCCTGAAGTCTCTGATGTTCCGCCGGACGGTTCATCTGCATAAACAACCGTTCCGAAAACGAGTCCGGCTATTAAAATCAACCAAAATATCAACAATTTACGCATATAGTTCACCCTGCGCCGCACAAATCAATCTATGCATAGTATAACATACTTTTCCGCAAAAGTTTATTACAATATCGTTAAATATTCGTAACCAAAAAATTTAAGTGTTTTCTGCTTTTTTGCCGGAATTGCCGTATTTGAGAAATGCCAGACAGAGTTTGTGTAAATGAGAATTTTCCAACGGAAACAGGCTTTTTTTATCAATTTCAACAAAGGATTCGGCGTATGTCTTTTCATTCGGCGGAGAAGCCGAAGGAAAACTTTCATAATGTGATGTAAATTTCTTTAATAAAGAAGTTATTGATGACGGGCAAAAAATTATGCCGTGCTCAATATCTTTGGGTAACTGAGGAATTTTTAAAGCTCTATCCGTGGAAATATCCGTCAGCATGGGACCTAATAACCTGCGAGCCAACGAACTTTTAACCAAAATATCGGCAAAATCGCTTCCGGAATTTATCGGATTAATATCAAGTACGCGAGATATTTTGAAGTTTCTGTAGTTATCGCTCATATCAAGCATTTTTCTCAAAACCAGACAACCGGCACCAACTGTTATAAAACAGATGCTTTTATGTGTTGTTAAATTACCGATAAATTGTTGCAAAATGTTTGCGTGGTAGCTTATTCCTTTTTGCAAAGAACAATAGTTTACGGCAATGGTATTCAGAGAATTTTTGTTTAAATATTCTTTCATCAGCGCAACGGAAGCCTTTGTTCTGGCAAATCCGTGTAATATAACCACTATTTCCGAATCGTCGTCCGGCAATTCAAAAAATTTTATATATTTAAGCAGGGTGTCTTTGCATATTTCAAAGCTTCCGGATTCTCTGCAAATGTTGTGGGGATCTAATAAACGATATTTTCCCGACTTAATGTTTTTCTGAATCACCCAATCCTGAAAGTTAAATACATCTTCCCAGTAAAAACGTCCGCCTAATGTGAAAAAATCAAATTTCATCTTCGTTCTCCAAATTTACGACGAGTATATTTCGGAAATATTAAAAACTGTTTAAGCGTTGCATACTTATTATATAATATGCAAACAGCAGTCATACTGAGATTCGTCCGCAAAGAGACAGAATCGGAATTTGTTATGCAAACAGAATCGGAGGGGATTGAAAAATACGAATCGCTTACTATATTATATTTTTTTATATATTTCAAACAGTTATCAATTTTTGCAATTTGTAAAAGGCGCAAAATACACTTTTGTGTATATGATGAGAAGTTTAGGTGTCGCAAAAATTTTCTTACAATAATTTCAAGTGAAATCAAACAGTTAATAATTTTCACGAAAAAAAATGAAAAAATGTTAAAAAAGGTGTTGACAAGAGGGGAGGAATGACATATAAGACACATCACCGGCCGCGAGGAAGCAAGGTTGCAGAGACGAGGCAGGGTTCTTGCGGAGAAGCAAGGAGTTATAAAACATCGTAGATAAGTTTAAGAGGATATGCAGACGGTATATATAAATATAAAGTCTAGCATATTAAAGTAAAGGAACCTAAGAAATTCTTTATGAGTAAAAGATGATAGACAGGATTGAAACAATCAATTAATCTGAGAGTTTGATCCTGGCTCAGAACG
>JAFUTN010000018.1 GCA_017484225.1 Alphaproteobacteria bacterium | reverse complement strand
TGGTGACAAATTGGTGACAACTTCACTTTTGGTGATAAAAATAAGGCTCTCACTTAAAACCGTGAAAGCCTTTATTTTACTATTGGTGCGCCTGACTGGAATTGAACCAGCACGGAGTTACCTCCAACAGATTTTAAGTCTGCAGCGTCTACCGATTCCGCCACAAGCGCATCTGTCGGATATGACTTATACATAAAAAATTTTATAAATGCAACATAAAACTTGTTATTTGTGTTAAAATGTGATTAATTAACTTTGCATTGACGGAAAATCATCCGTCTTATATTAACCGGAATACGTCAGAAACAGCGTTTCGGTATTCCAACGAGGAGCTGAAATTCAAGATGAAGACTGTGGATACATCTTTGCGGCACTATCTTTTACCTAATATTAATGACAACGGTTGGAAATATATCAGTATCATGACCGTTTTCGCCATATTTACGGCATTGATATGGTTTCCGCTCGGTGTAGTCTTTTTTGCTCTTAGTGTATGGTGTTTTTATGCTTTTCGCGATCCGGACAGGGTAACTCCGATTATTTCTGACGCATTAATTGCGCCTGCTGACGGTGTTATAACAAGTATTACCAAAGAAAAAGGACCGGATTGTCTCGGATTCGCAAACAAAACGTTTGTCAAAATAAGCATATTTTCAGGTATATGTGATGCCAACATATACCGTTGCCCGATAAAATCAAAAATAGCGAAGGTATTTTATGATTGCGGTAAAAATTTTTCCTTATCACTTAATAAAGATGATATCGGAAACGAAAGATTATCATTTTCATTAAAAACCTCAAACGGCTATGAGTTTATCATACAGCAAACATCTACACTTTGCTCAAAACGCCTTAAAGCCGGCTTTAAACAAGGACAAGAATTTTTAGCCGGACAAAGAATCGGATACTCCGTTTTCGGCGCTTATACCGACATTTTTCTTCCTGAAAAAGTATCCCCTATTGTTTGTGTCGGACAAAAAATGATTGCCGGTGAAACAATAATGGCTGATTTACATTCGGATGCTCCCCGTATTGAAGGAGAAATAAGATAATGAACAGAAAAAACAAAATGGCTCAGCCGAACGAAGGCTTAGCCAAAATCACAAGATCATCCAAAGAAGTTATCAAAAAGAAAGCTATCGGAAAATTTAAGGAAGTTCCTTTTCGTAAAATGGCTCCGAATATGGTTACGCTGATGGCACTCTGCGCCGGTATATCTACAATCAAATTTGCCATTATCGGCAAGTGGTCTTATGCTGTTGCCTGTATTTTTTTGGCCTGTATTTTTGACGGACTGGACGGACGTGTTGCCCGCAAGCTCAAAGCTTCATCAAAATTCGGTGCCGAATTGGATTCGCTTTCTGACTTTGTCAGCTTCGGTGTTGCTCCGGCTATTTTAATGTATCAATGGTGTCTGCATTCGTTGCCGCATTGGGGTTGGATATTCACCTTAATGTTTTCTGCCGGCATGGCCATGCGTTTGGCTCGTTTTAATACCATGCTTGAAGATACCAACGTTCCGGAATATTGGTCGCATTACTTTGTAGGAGTTCCGGCTCCGATGGCTGCGGCAATGGCTATCATGCCGCTGTTGATTTCGTTTGATTATCCGGAGTTGGACTTTATTTTGCGCAATAAATATTTTTGCAGTTTTTTGATGATTTTGGTTGCATTTTTGATGGTCAGCCGCATCCCTACTCTGTCACTTAAAAAAACTAAAATCAGTGCTGATTGGTTTCTGCCGCTGATGGTGCTTTTGGCATTGTTTGTAAGCTGTTTACTCACACAACCGTGGCTGACATTGGGTTTATTTACCGTGACTTACATTTGCACAATACCATACACGATTATAAAATTTATTCGTGAGAAACGGGCTTTTGAAAAGCAATAACAAAATTTAACCGAGTCCGCTAAAGTTATGGCGGACTTTTTTTTGCATAAAGTATTTGACAAAATTTACAAAAAGCTTATACTTACGACAAAAGTTTAACTATTAAATTTATAATTATGAGAAGGAAGCTAAATTTGCAGGAATTCAGCATAATTGCTGAAGATTCTTGCCTGATTGCGCAGCAAGCGGAAGCCGAAAAGATTTTTGCCTGTTGTGACATACATGGAGTAACATCACTTGAGTTGCTGTTTGATACGAAAAAGAATCAAAACAAGCTGCTTTGGGTGAATCGCACAGATGGTGAAATTGCGGCTATGTTACCGGTATTTATCGGAGATGAAAACTTGACATATCTTGTGTATTCATCTGCCCAAAAAGTTGATGAGTTCTGTGTATGCCGAGCCAAAAGAGGTGACGATTACACATATCACTTGTTATGCCCGGATGAACAAGGAAGATTTGCGGTGCGTAACATAATTATTATAGCCAATCAAAAGTTAATAGAGGCTATATGTGTATCCATGGGAATTGTGCCGGAAAAAATCACGTTTCGCCGAGCGTATCGCATACAAGACCAAAGTTTTGTATGCAATTCATGGGACGTTTACGGACATCAGAATTTTGACGGCAGCTTTGTTAAAGCAACTTTTCCGGTGTTTTCCGGCGAAGGTGAATTGCTTGATGAAGTCGGAGTAAACAACATTTACACCAGAGAAGTCAAACTCGGCGGTATAATCAAAAACGAAAAAGATTTTTATTGCCTTAGCAAAGACGAAGAATGTAAGCTGTATCTTTCTCCGGATGTGTTTGATTGCAGAAACTCCGAAGCTGAAAATGAGCGTGAAACAGAACCTGCGGATAAAAAATCCGTTAAGTGTAAATCTTTCACCCTCATAAACACAAAAAATCCGCAGACAAGAAAAAATCCGCGATCACCGCAACGTATGCATTGATTTACTTACTAAAAAAGAAAAACCGAATCACTTAAGATTCGGTTTTTCTTTTTTTTGCGTTCCACCCCATATACTCACCGGTGCTTGAGATGTAAAGTTTGGAATACTTTTTATCAATAAAATCCAGTTTTCGTGCCACATCCGGATAGCACACCCGACCACTTTTGCAGAACAAATCAATAAATTCCGCATCATCAAAGTCTTTGCCGGAGATTATCTCGCAGACTTTTAAGCCCACTTGCTCGTTGTATCCGTAGTTTTGCAAGCTCTTTTTCAGCAACTCGTATGCCTGCGGATTCTGATAATTCGCAACAAGCTCCATCATACACTCATTAGTCAGAGGGTAAGTGTCTGCATATTTTTCCAAAAACTCAAGCCACTTACCGCCTGCCTCAAAGGCTTTTTTAAACAGGGCAATTTCTTCTTCTGAAGAAAGCGGAAACACGTAAGTATGACTTCCGTCTTCATCACACACAATTCCGGTCGTCTGACCGAAAACTTCAGCCTCAAACAATTCTTGTTCGCCAGCCTTAATTAAATCTAATACACTCATAGTAATTAAATATTAAATATTATATTCAGATTTTAAATTGTAGCAAAATCATCATATTTTGTCAATATCCTCAACCGCAAAAACTTGACGATATCCGAATTTGTGTTATATTTTTCGTAAAAAACAGGAGAATATTGATGAAAAAATTAGTCATCTGGGATTTTGACGGAGTAATTGCCGACACCGAAAAACTATGGATTCAGGTTTGGCGAAATACCTTAAAATCCGAAAAAAACATTGTCTTATCTCCGGAACAGGAACTGCAACTGATAATCGGAGTCGCCGATAGAGATAAAAAAACTAATTTGGAAGCATATTTTCCCGAATTAAAACTGGATGAAAACTTTATGTATAAAATAGATAAAGGATATATCTATCAAGGAATGCACTTTTTACAACCGATTGCCGGTGTTGAAAATGTTATGGCAGACACAAAATTCTCCTGCTGTATTGCCACCGGTGCCACAAAACAACAACATACTTGGAAAATGAAACAACTGCCGTGGATTAAAAAATATATGTCGGTAAATGACTTTTTTACCGTTGATATGGTCAAAAACGGCAAACCGGCTCCGGATATATTTTTGCTGGCAGCAAATACAAAAGGATTTATGCCGAATGATTGTATTGTAATCGGTGACAGCCTTAACGATTTTATGGCGGCGAATTCTGCCGGAATGAAAAGTATTGCTTTTGTCGGCGCTGAGGGAAATAACACCGAATTGTATATTGAAAAATGCCGCAAAGCCGGTGTTTATAATGTATGCAAAACCATGGATGAAGTCCATAAAACTCTGAATCAGTGGTATAATTCTTTTTAAGTATCATGCTGTAAAAAAAACTCCTCGGTAAGACATTGCTTACAGAGGAGTTTTGTTTAGAAGGTAAAACGATATCCCAGTCTGGCATCAGCTTCAAAACCGTTCAGGTTCACGTATGAAGAAGAATCCATACCCTCCATTTCCGTGGCTTTTCCGGTATGATATCCCAGACGAGAAGCGGCAAATATTTCACTGCACTTACCGATTTGATAACCGCAATTCAACTGCAACATGGCCTTAGCACAAAGCTTTTTGGACGTGCTTTCCAGTGAAAAACCGTTAACACCTCCGGTAAATAACACCGAATAGTCACCGAAACCGGCATAGAGTTTAGCGCCCCATGACCAACGGCTGACAGGCTGCTGAACCTTAAATCCGCCCGAGAACATCACGCTGACATAATTGTTTTTGTCACCGCTCTGCCCAAACAGATGGTCAACATCCAGACCATAAGTCAAAGTCGTGCTTTTGCTGACTTGCGTCAGATGCTCTATTTCGGCCGACATCACTTCGCCTTTTTGGTGACCGGCAAATTGGTAGCCGGTGCTGATTGAGGCTTGCAATCTCTTATCTGTTGAGAGATTTTCAAACCCACCGAAGCGGTATCCGACACCCAAGCTGATGTCCCAGCTTGACGGGTCAAAGTCTTCAACCACCAAATCCCAACCTTCCGGAAGGTTTAGATTTGTTGAAGGCTTAACCGAACGGATATAATTAGCCTTAATTATGGTATAGGTATTTCTTGAATAGTTCAAACTACCCCAGAGCTGCAACCCATACTTGAAGCAGAAAACGGACTTATTTATCACGCTGTGCTTTATTCCATCTGTGTAGAAGGAATTATAAGGCGTTATACCGCAACCAATAAGGGCATCAACACCAAAGACAACATCCTGCCCGATTTGGATACCGGTCTTACCCATAAAACTGAAGTAAGAACCCATATCCTTTTCGTAAGAATATGCCACCAGACCACCCCATGACAGGGCTAACCCCAACGGATTCGGCTTCCAGTTACCGTCGGCATCCGATGTGCCGAGCATGTAACCACGGTTGATTTGGATATCTCCACCGATTTTTTTCTCGTTTTCGGTGTCATCTCCATAATCATCCTCTTTGATTTGCTCTTCTATAGAAGATTGCAGAGCAATATTCTGGCCGAAAGTTCCTCCGAGCCAGATAGAGGAGAACCGTTTCCACTGTTTTTTAGGTTTACGCTGTTCATATTTCGCCACGAAAGTTGTATCCTTCGTGAAGCGCAACCCTGAGAATAAAGAGCTTACAAAGCTGATATTCTCAACAGCTTCTTCGCCGACTAATCCTTTGGCAAGATTTGTCAGAACCTCTTGTGGATTATCGTTCTTATGCTGTGCATTGAACTCAGCATATTCCGGACTCAGTTCTTCAGCCAAAGAATTAAGTAATGAAGGTGCTTCTGCTGGGTTTTCTTCCGTCACCAAAGAGTTTTTAAGAGAATCCATTGTGGCAACGAGTTCTTCGTCATCTCCGACCGGCACAAACGTGTCAGCCGAATCGGCTTGTTCAGCCATTTCAATCCTAATACTGTCCGCAGGTGCAGAACAAGGAACAGAAGCCTCTGCCCTTTCAGTATTTTCATTTCCCGCATTATTCATCTTCAGGACAACACTGTTACCCTCAATACGAATTTCTGCAGGAAGAACTTCGGCGCAATTTATTTCCACCGTTTCACCGTTAGCGGTTTTGATGGTCAGCTTTTGCGCTGATGCAATCACTGTCGCTGACAGCAAAAGCATCACAGATATCAGCTTTCTCATAAATTAACATTTTTCATATTCTCATCAATAATGATGAATGGAATCTTATGAATTTTCACAGGAACATAAGCAACACTCAGCATGAACACAATATATCCACTTTGGAAAAAATATTGCTCGTTGTACCGATTTAATTCCTCTACCCGAACAGTAAGTCTCAGCCCGTCTTTGGGCTGAAGGAGGACATCCTGCCCCAGATAGTTATATGTAACCATATAATTATCCAAGACACAATCTATGCAACCATAGTTGCTTTCTATCTGGAGAATCTCCGACGAGTAGTTTTTAATCAGTATTGGCTCATCCAGATACAACTCCAGAGGAGTTTTTCCATTTAAAGACAACCTATCCTTTGTAATTATCCTCCAGTCGCTCTTCTCTATTTCGGCGAAGACTAGATCCCTTTGTCCATAGATTAGCAGGGTTGTTGCAACCCAGTCTTTATCTACAGTCTCCTCTTCACTGACTATCATTTTCGCCGAATATTGTTCCGGACGAAAATTGGCCTCGCCGTCATACAAAATTTTGTCATCACATGATGACAGGGATAGCAGACTCATGAGCCCGACTAACCAAAATAAACACTGTTTCATAAGCTATAAAGTTTTTGTTAAACAATCATGCTAAAACAAAATGATGCTGAGGCGAAAATATTTATGAAAAGTTTTACCTTCCGCGCCATGATAATTTGCATCATAATCTTTGTTGTAGAGTTTATTATATACATTTTTTGTCAAAAAGCAAGAAAGAAAATAAAAATCAGGCTACATTTTTCTACAAGGTAATAGTTTATTATATTTTTTGTCAATCATAAAACAAAAAGACTCCGAACACCATAATCCGGAGTCTTGTTCATAAAAAATTGTTTTGATTACTCAAATTTGTGCGGCATTTGTGTCTCTTTCTTCAGGAAAGCAATAAAATCATCAAGTTTCATAATTTCTTGCTTTTCCGAACCGAGACGACGAACCGTAACCGTGCGGTTTTCTTTTTCCTTGGCACCGACAACGGCAATTACCGGAACTTTTGCCAAAGAGTGTTCACGCACCTTATAATTAATTTTTTCGTTGCGTAAATCCGTTTCCGCTTTAATACCGAATTTATCCAGTTCAGCCTTAATTTCTTCGGCATAGCCGTCAAATTCGCTGACAATCGGAGCAATCACAACCGGCAACGGCGAAAGCCAAAGCGGCAATTTTCCGGCGTGCTGTTCAATCAAAATTCCCAAAAAGCGTTCAATAGAGCCGAACAGTGCGCGGTGCAACATAACCGGACGATGTTTTTCACCGTCTTCGCCGATATAAGATATGTCAAAGCGTTCCGGCAGGTTCATATCTACCTGAATTGTGCCGCATTGCCATTCACGGCCGATTGCATCCTTCAAAATAAATTCCAACTTCGGACCGTAAAACGCACCCTCACCGGCATTTATTTCATACTCATAGCCGTGTTTTTCCAAAGCGTGAGCCAGCGAATTTTCGCACAAATCCCAAACTTCATCGGAACCGATACGATAAATGCTGTCAGGTCTCGTAGAAAGATAGATTTTAATTTTATCAAAACCGAAATCCTTATAGATGTTAAAAATCAGCTTCATGGTGTTAATGCACTCTTCTTCCATTTGTTCCGGAGTGCAGAAAATGTGCGCATCATCTTGAGTGAACTCACGAACACGCATCAAGCCCATCAATGAGCCGGAAGCCTCATAGCGGTTAACCTTTCCGAATTCAGCCATGCGCAAAGGCAAATCACGATACGATTTTACGCCTTGCTTAAATACCAGCAATCCTCCCGGACAGTTCATCGGTTTAACGCAGAACATACTGCCGTCTTCCATCTTTCCGGAATAGTTGTGAGCACCGTATTTATCCCAGTGACCGGAAGTTTCCCACAAAACACGGTTCATAACGCGCGGAGTTTCAATTTCAATATAGCCGTTGTGTTCTTGGCGGTTACGCATATATTCAATCAATTTGCGGTATACACGGAAACCTTTATCATGCCAGAACACCGCACCCGGAGCATATTCCGGCTCAAAATGGAACAAATCCATTTCTTTGCCGAGTTTACGGTGATCGCGCTTAGCGGCTTCTTCCAACATGGTTAAGTATTCATCCAGTTCTTTTTTGCTACCCCATGCGGTTGCATACAAACGCTGCAACATTTCGTTTTTGGCATCACCGCGCCAATATGCACCGGCAACTTTGGTGATTTTAAATGCATCACCAATTTTAGATGTTGACGGCACATGAGGTCCGCGGCATAAATCCGTGTAATTTCCCTGACGATAAAATGTAATAGTCTCACCTTCAGGCAATTCTTCTATAATTTCAACTTTGTAATGCTCGCCTTTTTGCTTAAAGAACTTAATTGCTTCATCTTTAGGCATAACAATACGCTCTATTTTTTCATCACGCTTTACGATTTCATGCATTTTAGCTTCAATTAAAGCAAAATCTTCGGTCGTAAAAGGTTCTTTGCGAGCAAAATCATAGTAAAAACCGTTTTCAATAGCCGGTCCGATGGTAACCTGAGTATCAGGCCACAATTCCTTCACTGCTTCCGCCATAACGTGTGAGCAGGAGTGTCTCAAAATATGCAGACCGTCTTTATCTTTGACGGTAATAATAGTGACGGTAGAATCGGTTGTTATAGGAGTTGCCAAATCTTGTAAATTTCCGTTCACGGCAACAGCCAATGCGGCTTTTGCCAAATTAGGACTTATTTTTGCGGCGATTTCCGCACCGGAAATACCGTCTTTTTCTTCCCAAACACTGCCGTCAGGCAAAGTAATTTTAACCATTTTTTCTACCTTTTCTATTTTAAATTTTTGTTATTTTGAGTTTAAAACTTCGTTATAAACCTCAAGTGTTTTATCACACATAATTTGTTTTGTAAAATGTTCTTTTACATTTTTTACGGCCGCAGCACCGATTTTTTGTTTTTCTTCGGTATGTAAATGCAGCGCCCAGCGCAATTTTTCGGCCAAATCATCCGGATTGTTGTTTTCAAACAATCTTCCGGTTACTCCGTCAATTACCGTTTCACGGGAACCGCCGATATTTGATGCCACTACGATTCTTCCCATTGCCTGCCCTTCTATTGCTATTCTTCCGAACGCTTCCGGTTCTATTGATGTAGAAAGCACAACATCAGAAATCATCATGGCGGCAGGAACATCACTGACATTACGAATAAACATAACTCTGTCTTCAATACCGAATTTTTTAACCATTTCTTTTAATTCGTCTGAATACTTAACTCTGCCTTGGTCATCTCCGATTAAAAGACAAAAAAATTCCTCATCTTTAATTTTATTTAATGCATTTAAGAGCAACTTTTGCCCTTTCCAATTTGTTAGCCGCCCTATCAAGGTTATAATCGGTTTATCTTCCGGAATTTCATTGTCTTCTATCAGCTTAATCATTCTTTCGGCTGAAATATGATCAACATCAAAATTTTCCATATTAACACAACGATGTACTAACCGAATTTTTTCTTCGGGAACTCCGTAATTTTCCATAATATGCTTTTTGATATGTTCGGAAATGGCTATAACTTTTTCCCCGAAAGTCATAACTTTGTTGTAAAACTTTTTAATACCTTTCGGTCCCAAACCGTAAGTGCCGTGAAATGTTGTTACAAAATGCACACCGCAACGTTTTGCCGCCCAATATGCACTCCACGCCGGCGCACGCGAACGAGCATGAACAATCGTGATGCCGTATTTTTTTATGATTGCCGCCAAGCGCAACGAATTTATCCACATTTTGAAAATATTTTTTGTTTTCAACGGCAACGTAAAATGCCGAACCTTTAATCTTTCTAAACTCGGTTCCATTCTACCGCCTTGAGAAGCAACATAATTTGTTATTCCGCGTTTTTGCAACTCTGAAGCAATTTCTATTGTTCCCAGTTCCACTCCGCCTTGATTCATTTCCGGTAAAACCTGCAAAACAACCGGTTTTTCTTTATTTTTTTCCATCATAAACCTCTGAAATCATACTCTTCCATACATATCCTCATAGCGGATTATATCATTTTCATCCAAATTTTCTCCGACCTGAACCTCCACAAATTCCATAGGAGCATTTGTTTTATTTTGGATACGGTGTTTTGTTTTCAGAGGAATATAAACCGATTCCCCTGCTCTTTTTTCCAACATTTGTTCACCTAAAGTAACAACAGCCGTCCCTTTTACGATAATCCAGTGTTCGGCACGAAAATTGTGAGATTGCAGTGACAATATACCTCCGGCATTAACGCAAATATGCTTAACACAAAATTCGTTTCCGCAATCAATTACTTCCCATGTTCCCCAAGGACGAACATCACTTTGTCCGCGTTGATATGAATTAGCCATTTTATTTTCCTTTTTTAATATTTACACGAATAAAAAAATAGTATAAACAGATGTGTAGATGTTACAACAATAAAAATAATTGTAGAGGATTAAAATGAAAATATCCACCGTTATCAGCGAGGCTCTGAATATCCAAAAAACAATCAGTGAGCAGATAACTAAAGATATACCCATGAGCGACAAAATTAATGCCGTTCTTGTTTCATTTGCTAAAGCAACTTCGTCTCAATCAGTTATTTTATATGCCACTGTTGATGAAATTTATTTGGAAGCCATGGGAAACTTCGGCACAGATAATTTTCGTTCAAACATTCGCTACAATGAAGGGCCTATCGGCATTTGCGCCGCCACAAAACGCTCACAAACATATCAGGATAACAACCGAAATTGTTTGAGTATACCGATTATTCGCATGTATAACACAATCGGCACCATTGTTTTGCAAAAAACAACTGATGAAGAATATTCAGAAGACATTGTGGAATCTATTGAAACTCTGTCAATTTCTTTGGCTGATTTTATGTCCGGCAAAGATTTTCAGGAATATCGCAATCAAATCATAAAAGAAAAAGGTATTGTTGTTCACGATTCCATCAAAGGTGAAAGTTTGAATAAAGGATATGGCGTCGGCAAAGCCGTTTTGCATAATCGCCATCGCGAGCAGATTAATATATTTGCCGAAAATAT
Organism: Alphaproteobacteria bacterium; assembly: GCA_017484225.1. Classification (GTDB taxonomy): domain Bacteria; phylum Pseudomonadota; class Alphaproteobacteria; order RF32; family CAG-239; genus RUG410. The sequence goes on along the minus strand of JAFUTN010000018.1, from coordinate 13,304 downwards.
TGATATGGAACTTTCCCGCCTTGAGGAAGGGCGACGTAAAATGAGCGAATATTTGGAAAAGAAAATAGCACAAACCGGTAACATTATCGGTAATACTTCCGATATTTTGGAAGCATATTTAATGTTTGCTCAGGATAAAGGCTGGTATAAAAAAATCAGCGCCGATATCAACAAAGGATACACCGCCGAAGCGGCAATAGAACACGTTTATGAAGAGATGTGGGCAAAATTGTCACAAACAGACGATATTTACATCAAAGAAAAATTATATGACTTGCGCGATGTTTCTGACCGTTTGCGCTCTTTTGTTGCCGGAGACATTAATGAAGCACTTGTTTCTGACAATGAAGACATTATCATTATTGCCCAAAATATGGGACCGGCCGATTTAATGGATTACAATAGCGAAAAAATACGCGGATTGGTGATAGAAAACGGAACACCTACCATGCACGTCGTTATTGTGGCAAAAGCTCTGAATATTCCGGTAATAGCCAAAACTCACGGCATTTTACGAGAGGTAAAATCCGGAGAAATTGTTGCCATAAACGGTTATACCGGACGTTTTTACACCAATCCGACAGATGAAATCATTGAAGAATATAAAGAAAAATCTCTCGGTTTAAAAAACATTTTGGCCGAACTGAAGGATTTGAGCGCTAAACCGGCAACAACCAGCGATAATATCAAAATCAATTTGGCAATGAATTATGGCTTTGATTTGGATTACAATTACATTGCTCCCTCAAATTGCGACGGAATAGGTCTTTACCGGACGGAAATCATGTTCATGTCTTCCGAAAAAATGCCGGACGTTGAAACTCAGCAAAAACAATACAAAAAACTTTTTGATGCTCTCGGAAACAAAAAAATAATATTCCGCAGTTTGGATGTCGGCTCCGATAAATTGTTGCCGTATTGGGGAGAAATCAAAGAAGACAATCCTGCTATCGGCTGGCGTTCTATTCGCATAACGCTTGATCGCCGTGCTATTTTGCGGCAACAGGTCAGAGCCATGCTCCGTGCTGCCGCCGACAAAGAATTGAATATCATGTTTCCGATGATATCAACCGTGCAGGAATTTCTTGAAGCCAAAGAAACGGTTATGCTGGAATATGAGCGCGAAAAAAAACATAATCACCCTACTGCCAAAAAAGTTAATGTCGGAATCATGATAGAAGTGCCGGCTGTATTATTACAGTTGGATGAGTTGCTGCAAGAAGTTGATTTTGTTTCAATCGGCACCAACGATTTGTATCAATTTATTTTTGCCTGCGACCGCGGAAATCCGCGTCTTTCCGGCAGATATGATGTTTTATCGGCTCCGTTTTTAAGAATGATGAAACAAATAATAGACCGTGCCAATCAATACAAAGTTTATTGCTCCGTATGCGGCGAAATGGCAAGTAATCCGCTTGAAGCAATGGTATTAATCGGTTTAGGATATCGTAATTTATCAGCCTCAGGCTCATCTTATGCCAATGTCAAAAAAATGATTCGCAGCATGAAATACGAAGATGTTGCCGACTACGTAAAAATATTACTCAAATCATCTAAAAAGAGTTTGCGTCCGCAACTGTTATCCTACGCTTATGACCACTCTATTGAAATTGATTAAAAATTGTGTTATAAACCCCCAAAAAAAAATAAAGGAATTTTATTGTGACAGAACAGAAAACAGAAAATATTGATGCACCGGCAAATGAAGAAATCCAAAACGTCGGTGAATTATTGCGTAATGCTCGTCTGAAAAGCGGCAAAACCATCAGTGATGCGGCAACGGAATTGTGTATTCGCCGCACATACTTAGAGGCTATTGAACGTGTGGAATATAATAAACTTCCGCCGGAACCTTATGGTTTGGGCTATGTTCGCAATTACGCCAATTATCTCGGATTGAACAGTGCCAGAATTGTCCAACTTTTTCGTGAGACCGCTTGCCCTAACACTGAAAATAAAAAGCATCAACATCATGCTCACAAAAATTCTGATACATTAAAACCTAAACCACTGCATTTTATTGTAAGTATTGCCGGACTTGCAGCACTGTATCTTTGTTGGATTTTGTATTTTGCTCAGGATAAAACCATACCTCTGACTGAAACGGATATGAACGTTAACACTGTAATACCGGAGCCGGTCATTATTGATGAAGAAAGAAGTGAAACAACTGAAGAACTTGATGTTCCTGCAACTACAGATGTTCAAGATGTTGTAACGGAAGAACAAGTTTCAGATAGTGCCGAAAATAAAACGGAAGAACAAACAGAACGGCAAACTCTGCCGGAAAATCAATCTTTGAGTGAAGTTAATAATGAAGTTAAGATTGTTTGCACCGGTGATTCGTGGATTGAGGTAAAGCATAAAGACAAAACCGTTTTAGCAGGTGTTTATAAAAAAGGGTTTGAATATATTATTCCCTTTGAAGAAGATGTAACCGTTTCCATAGGTAAAAGAAAAAACGTTCAATTTTATGTTGACGGAAAGCTCACCAATGTGATAGGAAACGGCAAACAAACCAAAATAAAATTAGACCGCTTTTTAAAGAAAAGATAACGACCATGGAAAAAATGCAATGTGTTCGCGGCACTTACGACTTGTATGGTGACGCCAAAAGAAAAATGAAAAAAGTTACAACTACCGGTGCTGCTGTTGTTGAAAAATACGGATTTGAAGAAATTGAAACTCCTATTTTTGAATTTACGGAAGTATTTTCACGCAATCTCGGCGATACATCTGATATCGTAACCAAAGAAATGTATTGTTTCAACGATAAGGGCGGAGAAAGTCTGACATTGCGTCCGGAAGGAACCGCAGGAGTTGTTCGCGCTTTTGTTTCCAACGGAATGCAACAAAATCTGCCGGTAAAATTTTATTATTCCGGTCCGATGTTCCGCTATGAGCGTCCGCAAAAAGGCAGACAACGCCAGTTCACTCAGTTTGGTGTGGAGTTGCTCGGAGTAGAATCACCTCAAGCCGATATTGAAGTTATTTCCATGGCTTATGAGTTTTTGGAAAAACTCGGACTCTCCGGACAAGTTACCGTGGAAATTAATTCACTCGGTGATGCCGAAAGCCGTGATGCCTACCGCACAAAATTGGTTTCTTACCTTAAAGAACATTTTAACGAGCTTTCCGAAGACAGTAAAAATCGTTTAGATAAGAACCCGCTGCGTATTTTGGATTCTAAGGAAGAATGTGACAAAATCGTGGTGGAAAACGCCCCTTTATATTCCGAAAGTTTAAATGAAACATCTCGCAAATTTTTTGCCGACGTTTTGAAAGGTCTTGATTTATTAGGAATAAAATATCGTGTAAACAATCGTTTGGTTCGCGGTCTGGATTACTATTCCCACACTGTATTTGAACTTACCACAGATAAACTCGGAGCACAGGGAACAGTTTTAGCCGGCGGACGATATGACGGATTGGTATCACAAATGGGAGGCGGAAACATTGCCGGTATCGGTTGGGCCGGAGGTGTTGAACGCTTAGCCATGTTACTGGATGAAAATGTTGATTTACCGCGTCCGATTGCCGTAATTCCTGTTGGCGAAGACACCAATGATTTTGCCCTTCAAATAGCCTACAAATTGCGTTTAGCCGGATTTCGCGTAGAACAAAGTTATAGCGGAAACATGAAAAAACGCATAACAAAAGCAAATAAATTGAATGCCGTTAAAGCTGTAATTATCGGTTCCGAAGAAATGGAAAATAATGAAGTTACACTGAAAGATTTGGACAGCGGAGAACAAAAAAATATCAAAGCTGAAAATTTACTAAAGGAAATAACATTATGAATTTAGATGAAAAATTAGCCAGTGTGTTAAATCGTTATGAAGAAGTGCAAGCACTTTTGACCGCCTCGGATATTTCATCTGACGAATTAGTCAAACTAAATAAAGAACTTTCAACTTTAGAACCGGTTGTTGCCGCTATAAAGGAATATAATCACAATGTCCAGAGTATGGCTGACGATAAATCTATGATGGATGACCCGCAAATGGATAAAGAAATGCGGGAAATGGCCGAAGCAGAATATTACGAAATAAAAGAAAAACTTCCAGAATTAGAAAAACAAATTCGCATCTTGCTGTTACCGAAAGATTCTGATGACGAAAAAAATGCTATTTTAGAAGTCAGAGCCGGAACCGGCGGTGATGAAGCCGCATTATTTGCCGCAGTTTTGTTTGAAATGTATCAACGCTATTCACAAAAACATGGGTGGCGCTTTGAAATAATTGATGCCAGTGAAAACGGACTGGGAGGATACAAAGAAGCATCAGCAAAAATCACCGGAAAAGATGTATTTGCCAAATTGAAGTTTGAATCCGGTGCTCATCGTGTGCAACGTGTTCCGATTACCGAATCACAAGGAAGAGTGCATACATCAGCGGCAACTGTCGCTGTTTTACCGGAAATTGAGGAAGTTGATATGTATATCAATCCTGCCGATTTAAAAATTGACGTATATCGTGCATCAGGTGCCGGAGGTCAGCACGTTAACAGAACGGAATCTGCCGTTCGTATAACTCATATTCCGACAGGAATTGTTGTGCAATGCCAAGACGACCGTTCGCAATTTAAAAACAAAGAAAAAGCAATGAACCATCTGCGTTCAAAGCTTTATGACAGCCAAAAAGCGGCTATTGATGCCAATTACTCGGAAAAACGTAAACTCCAAGTCGGCAGCGGCGATCGCAGTGAACGCATCCGCACCTATAACTATCCTCAAGGACGTGTTACGGATCACCGCATTAATTTAACCTTGTATAAACTTGATGAAGTTGTATCCGGAGAAGCCTTAGACGAGATTATTGACGCGTTAATTGCAGAAGACCAAGCTGAGCGTCTGGCTGAAATAGATTAGTAAAAGAAACAAAAAAAATCGGTTATCCTTTGAATAGCCGATTTTTTTGTATCACATTATAAGATTTTTCTGTGGATAATTTAATATTTTTCATATTTTTGTCTTGACAATTTCTTATAACATTGATATTTTTCTTATACAAATGGAGCAAGAGACATTTGCGTGAAATTAAAAGGAACCAAAGCGAGGAAGAAAGGAGGCAAAATAATCCGAATCCATTTGTTCACGAAAAGGAACGGTTTTACAAAAAAGGATAAAACTTATGAAAAAGATTAAATTAACAGGAGAACAAAATGGATATGTATAGCAAATATCAGTCGCCGCTGGGATATAATGTCGGAGAAAACGGAATTGACAGCTACGGCGTTGACCATAAGAATTTTACGCTGCAAGATGAGGTGCAATATCAAAATCTGCGCCATAACCGCGAGCAAGAGGTGATAAAACAGCTTAACGAACAGGGCATAACCGAAAACTACCCTCAATACGGCACAAACTTTTGGGGCGGGGCGGAAAATAACTACGGTTTCGGAGATTCTAACATTGTTTCGGCAGTGCAAAATCATCAATCCTTAAACACCACCCCGATACCCCTGAACAATCAACAACCGTTGACACCAATACCGGCGACAAAACCGTCAGGACAAAGCGTTTTACCTAATCAGGCATGGCGTAATGCAGAAAACAGCTTGTTGTCAGATGGGTTAGATACACTTTACGGAATGAACAGAGCCGTAAACGGTATAACATTCGGCGGCTTGGATTGGCTGGGCGGAAAATTAGGCATAGATACGCAAATGAATGACTATTTAGACCTTAAAGACGCTCAAAACCGTCAATTAACGCAGTTAGCGGGAGATGCGGCTGAACTTGGCGGTTCGGCATTAACCGGCAGACTATTGGCCAAAACCGGATATAATCAGGCCAATATGGCTTATAACGGCTACAAAATCGGAAAATCCTATGACAAACTCAAGGAAAATCCGTATCAAGGCAGCGGAAGCGATATTATTGTCCGTATGAAAAACCATAACGGTGAACCGGTTGTTTTGCAGCGCGGCGAGGCTATCAAAGATGCAAAAGGCAATGTGATTGCCAGTGGAAATGATTTAAAACACGTAACCGGTAGCAAAAGTAATTATGGACTAAATAAAGGTATTTACAGACATGATGTTGCACGTGAAGATGTGAAAAAAATCCCGAGAATGATTCAACAACAACCAGTGGAAACAAATTCGTTTGGACAATATGAATATCTTCGGCAAACTGAAAGAGGACCTTTCAGAGTGGTAACATCTCCTAAGGATGATGAGAATATTATTTCCACAATGTATTATGTTGATAGGTAAACAAAAAGAGCCCTCAAATGAGGGCTCCTACTCTTTATCCTTATAAACAGCTTGCACCCGGTTATAAGATACGCAATAGGCGATTAAAATCTTTCGTTCCTATTGGAAAGAGATTTCCTTAAGGTAATTTTAATATAACACTATTTTGGGAAAAGTCAAGTTAAATATTTAAAAAAAATACGATATATACTTTTGGTTGTATAGGCGCAAACTTTTGGGGTGTGGCGGAAAATAACTACGGTTTCGGGGATTCCAACATTGTTTCGGCAGTGCAAAATCATCAGGTTTTATAAAGATATTCAAAAATGAATATTTAAAACAGGCATATAAAGAAAGCCATTTTAATGATACTGATTTGTTTGCAGAGTGATAAAATATCTTGTAATTAATGTTTTTTACAACTATAATTCAATAAAAAGGAGATTGCCCAATGAAAAAATACTTTAATGAAATGCTGTTGGTAGGAGCTTTTATGCTGATTGTTTTTAAGTGTTTGATTTGGTTGGATGCAATCTCCTTTGATGTGTTTCCTTTTATGATGATATTTTTTAAAATAGCCTGCTGTTATTTAATTTTAGCGGCAATTTTCCGATTGAAATGGTTTAGTTTATTATTGAAAGAATATCATCAAACTTCATACTATCTAAAATCTGTAGGATGGATAGTATATGCGTATATAATCGGTTACTTTGTTTATGTATCGGCAGATATAGTCTCCAAGAGTATAATAGAAAAATTGTGGAATGATTATCCATTGAGTGAAATTGCTATATGTATATCTTTGGTAGTAGCTTGGATACATAAACATCCGCGCTTTTTGGCAGAGTAAGTTTGCCGGTATGAAAAACCATAGCGGTGAACCGGTTGTTTTGCGGCGCGGCGAGGAAATCAAAGAGCCCTCAAATGAGGGCTCCTACTCTTTGTCTTTGTACCGGCTTTGCCGGCCGATACAAGATACGCAATAGGCGATTAAAATCTTTCGTTCCTATTGGAAAGAGATTTCCTTAAGGTGGTTTTAATGTAACACTATTTTTGGAAAAGTCAAGTCAAATATTTAAAAAAGTTGTAATATACACTTTTGGTTGTATAGACGCAAACTTTTGAGGCGGTGCGGAAAACAACCATGCCGGATATTTCATATCAATTTAGCAAGTTTTTCCGCCAAATTTTTAATAGACGACATACGAACGGAATACTGAGACAAATCTCTTTCATAAAACAGTTTTTGGTCCGGACGGATTTTCAGCACACCGAAAGAGTGAATCACCATATCCAGCAATTTTTCCGCTGCCGGAAAGTTATTATTATGAAAAGAAACCAAAATTCCTTTTGCACCGGCATCAATCTTAGCAATATTTGCCGCCAAACAAAGTTGTTTGATTTCTATCGTTTGCAGCAGATTATCAACTTCCGGCGGAATTTTTCCGAAACGGTCGGTAAATTCTTCACGCATATCTAAAATTTCATCCTTTGTTTTCAGCGCACCGACACGACGATACAATCCCAGTCGCACTCCGAGATCTTTTACATAATCCTCCGGAATCATTAGCGGAACACCGGTGGTAACTTGCGGAGACCAATCTGAATCATCCGCATCATTTTCTTTTGTTCCGGCACGTTGACGAGCAATTTCTTCTTCCAATAAATGTTGATACAACGCAATCCCCACATCTTTAATGTGACCTGATTGTTCGGTTCCCAAAACATTACCGGAACCTCTGATGTCCATATCATGACTGGCTAATGAAAATCCGGCGCCCAAAGTATCTAAAGCCTGAAGAATATTCAATCTTTTTTCGGCCACCGCATTAAGTTTTTTCTTTGGCGGAACCGTAAAGTAGCAATACCCCCTCACCTTTGAACGTCCGATTCTGCCTCGTAACTGATACAGTTGCGCCAAACCGAACATATCGGCACGATAAATAATCATGGTATTAACCGTTGGCATATCAATTCCCGACTCAATAATAGTGGTGGATAACAGCAAATCATATTTACCGTCGGCAAAATCATTCATAACATTTTCCAGTTGTCTTGCCGGCATTTGACCGTGCGCCACCGCTATTTTAATATCCGGAACAAGCCCATGCAAAACATCATAAACCCCTGCTATATCCGAAACACGCGGACACACAAAAAACACCTGTCCGCCTCTGAATTTTTCACGATAAATAGCTTCTTTAATCATTACCCTGTCAAACGGCATAACAAAAGTTCGCGCCGCCAAACGATCAATCGGCGGTGTTGCAATAATGCTCAGTTGTTTTACTCCGGTCAAAGAAAGCTGCAACGTTCTCGGTATCGGGGTTGCACTTAAAGTCAACACATGAACATCCGACTTAAGCTGTTTAAGTTTTTCTTTATGAGCCACACCGAAATGCTGTTCTTCATCAATAATCAAAAGCCCGAGATTACAGAATTTTATATCATTTGCCAAAAGTGCGTGCGTTCCTATAACAATTTCCAACGCACCGTTTTCAAGTTCCTGTTTGATAGCTTTTGCCTCTTTGGTTGAAGTGAGACGAGACAACATTTTAACTCGCACCGGAAACCCCTGCATTCTCTCGGCAAAATTCAAATAATGCTGACGTGCCAACAGCGTTGTCGGCACAACAAGAGCCACTTGCGCACCGGACATTGCAACCGTAAAGGCCGCCCGCATGGCAACCTCTGTTTTACCAAACCCCACATCACCGCACACAAGCCTATCCATTGGTTCTCCGGCTCCCAAATCTGCAATAACGTCTTTTATTGCATGAAGTTGATCCTCGGTTTCCGTATATGGAAATTTGGAACAAAACTCATCAAAAATGCCGCTCGGAGCCACAAAACTGTCTGCTGTTTTCAAATGCCGTTCCGCCGCCGTTTTAATCAGCTTTTCGGCAATATCTCTGATTTTTTCTTTAACTTTAGCCTTTTTTGCCTGCCATGCCGAACCGCCCAAAACATCCAGTTGCACATTTTCATCATCTGAACCGTAGCGAGATATAACGTTTATGTTTTCCACCGGCACAAACAGCTTATCATCATGCGCATACAAAATTTTCAAACAATCATGCGGAGCACCGCCGGCAACAATGTTTTCCAACCCCATAAATCTGCCGATACCATGCTCTATATGCACCACCAATTCGCCGGCACTTAAAGAGGAAACATCTTCTATAAAATCTTTTGCCGAAACCTTTTTGGCTTTTCGTCTCTGACGTTCACCCCATATATCTTGCTCTGATATCAAGCAATATTCGCTATCTTTAAAACCACGAGCCAAATCGGCAACAACTATAACAATCTTTTTATGTTCCGATATCCGTAATGCAGATTTCCAATCATCTGCAACAACCATATCTTTAATACCGTATTCGGACAATAAACCGTTCATTCGTTCTGCCGAACCTTTGGTATAACAACAGATAATTCGTTTCAGTTTGCCGTTTTCAAGCAAATATTCCTGCAAATCTTTATAAACTGCGGTTTGTGAGATATTCTGTGCATGAGAAAAATTACGAACCGGAATTGTTTTCATATCAACAACATTGTCTGCTTCCGGCATACTCAGGGCAGACATACGCACAGCTTTACGTTCTTCCAACATTGATTCAAGTTCTTTATCGCCGTAATACAAGAGTTCAGGCTTCACCGGACGATAAACATCAACTTCAGTCGCCGTATTTTTTATTTGCAATGCTTCATTTCTGGCAGCATAATAATCAGCTATGCTTTCTGCTTTATTTTTCAGGGCATCTGAAACATTTTTTCCGCAAATAATCGTTGCATCAGGCATATAATTTAAGAGACCGTTTAATTTTTCTTCATAAAACAACGGCAGCCAATTTTCCATACCTATGTATTTACGGCGGTTTGATACTGCTTCATACAATTCATCTTTCAACCCGTCCGCACCGAAAAGTTCACGATATTTTTGCCGAAAACACCTCACCGTATTATCATCAAGCACAACTTCATTTGCCGCTTGCATAACATATTCATTTATGTCACCGATTGTTCGTTGGCTGACCGCATCAAAAAAGCGTATGCGTTCTATTTGCTCATCAAACAAATCAATTCGCAGCGGATTTTCGGCACCGCTCGGAAATATATCAACAATATCACCTCTGACAGCATACTCACCGGCTTCCATCACTTGTTCCACTCTGGTATATCCGTTAACGGACACATAGTGCAGAAACGAATTAAATTCCAAATTTTCTCCGACTTTAAGGCGTTTTTTTGCATTAATAAAAACTTTTGCCGGTGCCAATTTTTGTATCAATGCCCCTACACTCGTAACTACAACAATTTTCTCTTTTTCATCAGCAAAAACCAGTTGCGACAGTGTATTTACTCTTTCGGCAATTACAATACTGTTTGGTGAGACTCTGTCATAAGGAACGGTATCCCATGCCGGAAAATCCAAAACTTTTAACTCCGGACACAAAAAGCGCAGCATTGATGCGGTTTGTCTCGCACCATTGCCGTCACTTGCCACAAACAACAAATGTTTATGACTTTCGGCAGCCTTGGCTAAAACAAATGCTTCATATCCGTCACAAACAGAACAAAAAATTTTTCCGGCAATATTTTTCAATTCGTTTTGCATTACTCATGCTTTCCTGTTTACATTTTATTCAAGAATATATACAATATGCGCATTATCGCAACAAAAAAAAGAATAATCAACATGCGCCCGAGTATATTATACAGCCTGTTTTATCCGATAGAAAATCTTGCCGGTGTCGGTAAAAGATATGCCGGATTATTGTCATCATTATGCGGAAACAGAGTAATTGATTTGTTATGGCACTTGCCGAGCAGTATTATTGACCGCCGTTGCAACACAGCTCTCATCAATGCGCAAAACGGACAAATATGGAGCGGAAAAATCAAAGTAATTGAACATGTGGCACCAAAAACAAAAAAACAACCTTATCGCATTGTTGTTGAAGATTCCACCGAGCAGCTGGTTTTGGTGTTTTTTAAAACGTATGGAGATACGCTTTCTAAAACACTTCCCGTAGGTGCTGAAAAAATAATCAGCGGAAAAATAGAAATTTTCAACGGCTCGTTAACCATGGCACACCCCGATTACATTATTGACACGTCAAACGCATCATCTTTTCCGCAAATAGAACCGGTATATCCGTTAACGGCAGGAATCAGCAACAAACTCTTAAACAAACTGACATCTCAAGCTTTAGGTTTAGTTCCTTTTTTGCCGGAGTGGCTGGATGGCAATATATTAGAACAAAATAAATGGCCTGATTTCAACACAGCATTGCAAACAGCACACCGTCCGCAAGATATCCGTCAAATCACACCTTCGGCACCGGCAAGACAAAGACTCGCTTATGATGAAATGCTTGCTAATCAGTTAGCCCTCGCTATTGTGCGACGTAAAATGAAGCATCAGAAAGGGCGTTCAATCCAAGCTAACGGTGTTTTAAGGCAAAAAATTATAAACGTTTTACCATTTAAATTAACAAAAGCACAACAGAGAGTAATTGCCGAAATTGATTGTGATATGGCTGCTCCGTATCGGATGTCCCGCTTGTTGCAAGGAGATGTCGGCAGCGGTAAAACAATCGTAGCTCTGCTGACAATGCTTAATGCCGTAGAATGCGGTTATCAGGCTGCCATTATGGCTCCGACCGAAATTTTGGCTCAGCAGCATTACGAGACAATTTCCGAACTCTGCAAAAAAACAGGCATACAAACAGAATTGCTTACCGGTAATATTAAGGGAAAAAAACGCACTCAAATATTGGAACAACTTGCCGAAGGAAACATCAATATTTTAGTCGGAACGCATGCACTTTTCACCGACAATGTGCAATTCAAAAATTTGGCTTATGCCATAATTGATGAGCAACACCGTTTTGGTGTTAATCAGCGCCTCAATCTCTCGGCAAAAGGATATTTGTGCGATATTTTGGTTATGACGGCAACCCCTATCCCGAGAACTCTTGTTTTAACTCAATTCGGCGATATGGAATATTCTAAAATTGATGAATTGCCGAGCGGACGAAAACCGGTTAACACAACCGTAATTAATTTAAGTAAAATAAATGATATTACCGAAGCATTAAAACGCAAACTCTCTTCATCAAGCACTCAGGCTTATTGGGTGTGTCCATTGGTTGAAGAGTCCGAAAAAATTGATTTATCGGCAGCAAAAGAGCGTTTTGAAAGTCTGCAAAAAATTTTCGGTAATCAAGTCGGTCTTGTTCACGGTAAAATGAAAGAAACCGAAAAAAATGCCGTCATGGATTTGTTTAAGCAAGGCACTCTGAAGTTGCTTGTTTCCACAACAGTCATAGAGGTTGGTGTTAATGTGCCGAATGCCACTGTTATGATAATTGAACATGCCGAGCGTTTCGGGTTGGCTCAGCTTCATCAACTGCGCGGACGCATTAAACGCGGTAATGAAGAATCTCATTGTATTTTGATGTATGGTTATCCGATAAGCCAAACGGCTCGCGAACGCTTGGAAACTTTGCGCAAAACCGAAGACGGATTTGAAATAGCCGAAAAAGATTTGGAATTGCGTGGCGGCGGAGAAGTGTTGGGAACAAGGCAAACCGGATTTATGTCATTCAGATTAGCCGATTTGAGTGTCCATAGTGATTTGCTATATACCGCAAACAAAGAAGCCGAATTAATTTTGAATAAAGATCCGGAATTAAAATCAGAAAGAGGAATGAACTTAAGAACATTAATGTATTTATTTGAGCGAGATGAAGCTATCCGCACCTATAATGCAGGATAACCGAAACGTATAGTGTGCAATCTCCGAGGAGGACGATTGGGTGGTTCTTTCGCTTAGGCTTCAAGATGACGGCGGATTTGTCATTCCGAGGAGCGTAGCGACGTGGGAATCCCCCTCGCAATGACGTTTCCTACCTTACGGTCATTCCGAGGAGCGTAGCGACGTGGGAATCCCCCTCATTTCTGCACCGTCATTCCGAGGAGCGTAGCGACGTGGGAATCTCCCTCAACACGTGACTCTTACGGTCATTCCGAGGAGCGTAGCGACGTGGGAATCTCCGTAAAGATCTTTTTTGGCAGGAAAGTGTTTGTTGTTATGCAGT
>JAFUTN010000017.1 GCA_017484225.1 Alphaproteobacteria bacterium | reverse complement strand
AGCTCTGGCATTATTGACAGATTACCCTCAAATTATAGGTGTTGTTCCGGCATTATTGGCTGACAGAGATAAAAAAATCAGCTTACTTGTTACCCCTAATAGTTTTGATGCAAGAAGATTTGATTTTTCAAAACCAATGCCTGCCAAGGATGGTGTTTTGTTCTTAAAAGAAAGCGGATTTTTGAAACTCATTTCTGACCGTAGCATCAAATCAATTCCTGATTACTTCATCGGTGTTGAAGTTGGCCTTGATTCCAATGGCCGCAAAAATCGTAGCGGTACATCAATGGAGAATTTAGTTGAATTCTTTGTAAAGGATATCTGTGAACGAAACGGATATGAATACATTGCTCAGGCGACCGCTGATAAAATCAAGGCAAAATGGGGCAAAAATATCACAGTAACAAAATCTTCTAAGAGAATAGATTTTGCCATCAATACTCCTAAAAATCTGTATTTAATTGAAACGAACTTTTATGGTGGCGGTGGCTCTAAGTTGAAATCGACAGCCGGTGAATATTCCGATATTTATCACCAATGGACAAGAGATGGTCATCAATTTATTTGGGTAACAGACGGATATGGCTGGAAAACAACTCAACGCCCATTGCGGGATACATTCAACACGACCGATTATATCATCAACCTTGATATGATTCAGAAAGGTGTTTTAGAGGAATTGTTAAAGTAACATATTAGGATTTTATTATGATAACAGCTATTAAATGGAATAACCATTCAATCTTAGGTAATCTTGAACTGAACTTTACAAAAAAAGATGGAACCGCATATGAAACTATCATATTTGCGGGAGAGAACGGAAGTGGAAAAACAACAATTTTGGAAACAATTTCTACATTTTTAAATTTAGAAACAATAGAACCTTTTAAATACATAAAATATAGTATAAATAACACAGAATATGAAATCCAACCACTTAAACCACATGAAAATCTGGGACTACATATAAGAAAGAATTTATCAGATAATAGTTCTAAGGAAGTACGCACAAATAGAAATAATAACCCTAATTTAATTACAAAAGATTTGGAAGATATACGCCATTATGGTGTAGTTTATTCAAAAGCACGTTCAGATTTTAATACCGCAAAGATTGATTCGACTAGAACCAGTAAATTGGATGACCAGACTTATGAAATAGATCAAAATAATAATTTTACATCTATAAAACAGTTATTAGTAGATTTGTATATGCAGGATTGTGTTCAAACATCAAGAGCGGTAAAAGAAAAACACGGACTTTCTGAAAGTGATTACAACAATATTGAAAATAGTTCTAACATATCACGTTTTAAGAAAGCCTTTAATACTTTTTTTGATAAAATTCAATTTGATGGTGTTGATCCTAAACATAAAAATGGTTTTGAAATACTATTTCAAAAAAATGATAAAAAAATTTCAATAGATGATTTAAGCACTGGAGAGAAGCAAATAATTTTTAGAGGATCAATGTTGTTAAAAAATCTAAATAAACTAGAAAATGCTCACGTATTTATTGACGAACCTGAATTAAGTATGCATCCAAAATGGCAACAAAAAATACTAAAGTTCTATCAAAATTTATTTGTAGAAAATGGTAATCAAAAAGTTCAAATGTTTTTTGCAACTCATTCAGAAAATGTTATTGAAGCTGCTATACAAAACAAAGAAGATACTTTGATAGTTGTATTGAATGAGAATTGTGGTGTGATAGAAGCAACGTATATAACAGATGCACTTGTGTTACCAACAATAACAGCTTCTGAAATTAACTATATCGCATTTCAAATTCCCTCTGTTGACCTTCATGCACAATTATATGCTTATTTACAAAGCAAAACGGGTAATGATAAGGTTCTTTCTTGTGATAAATATATAGAGCAACAAGCGATTTATAACCCCAGTATCCACTATAAACTATATACTGCTACTATTGGTAAAAAAACAGTTTCTTACAATACATTACCAACTTACATAAGGAATTGCATAGATCACCCTGATGCTATGCATAACTATACCAATGAAGAATTAGAAATTTCTATTCAACTACTTAGAGAACTATGTAAATAACACATTTAACCACGTGGACAGTATATGTCATTGTTTTTGAAATAAAAAAAGCACGTGGCTGGTATCTACACCTTGGGTGTCCGGAATGGTCGTAAAAACATGTCCACGTGGTAAAACGCCTTAAAATACAATCTTTGTGACACCATCAAAAAATGGTATCTTTTTTCCGATTTATGGGTGGTGAGGACGACCACAAACACAAAGAGCCACCATTTTCGGTGGCTTTTTTTTATTACAAGCAGCATACTCCTCAAAAGGGGACGTTGTTTGTTTTTAATAATAAAACCCGAAGTTTGTGACATATAAGAAATGGCTCTTGTTTTTTGAACTTTTCTGCAATAGTATAGGCATACGCTACTAAACAGGAGAAAATATGTCATCACTTATACAATTCCTAAAACTACTTATATCCGGCAATACCTTAAAAGGAATTAGGTTTAGAACGGTGTTGTCTGTTATTTTAACGTTTTCGGTCCTGATTATGGAAATTGCAATATATGCCATGTATTGGGATTCTATTCCGAATATGATTGAATATGACTATGATTTTTCCGGCACACCTAATGATATTTGCGAGAAAAAATGGATATGGTATAATGTTTTGTTGCAAGGTTTTATCTGCGCTTTTGTATTCGTGATAAAATATTTGTCTTATCATACGAAGCGTGTGCATAACATTGTGTATGACAAAAACAATAACCTTATTCCGATTTTGGATAAACGGTTTTCCATGTTTGCTTGGGAAACAGCTATGCTGTTTGTGACAACAGAGCAGGGGTATATTTTTGCTCTTATTGATGTAATAGAAAGCCGTATGTGTGATGATATTGTAACGGCAGTATTTTTGTTCTGGCAGATTGTGCTGATTATAGAATTTCGCTCTGATATAAAGGTCTTAAAAAATAAAAGTCTTAACACTCAGAAGATATAAAAAAGAGTATAACAATGCGGATTGCTATACTCTTGAACGGATTTTGCGGTTAATTATTGCAATAAATCGCATAACTTTCCGGCGCATAGATTCCCATAGTTAAGCCACCCATCAGGGAATCATATAATGTCCAGTTTGTTTCAATGGAATTAATACCCTTTGCCGGACACGCGGTTGCCAGATTATAGTTTTTCTCTTGCCACATTCCCCAAAGGAAAAAATGGCTTCGTCCTTCGTATGTAGGTTTTGTGTTCACGTTTTCCTGTTTGCTTAAGTTGAAACGCATAATGTGGTCACTGCCGCAGGCCGACAATGTTAAAGCAAGTCCGATACAAATTAAAAGTGTTTTCATGTGCAGTCCTCTTAAAAAATATCAAGTATTGAGGCGGTTTTCTTTTCTCAATCGCTTGATTAAGAATGTTTTACTTGGTTGTAATACCTGTATTTTCAGCACAAATATAACCGAATGTCAACAGAGTTATGACTTATCATTAATTTTTTTTTAGACAAAGGTGTATCGGAGACTTACGGAAATCTGTTATAGAGCAGTGTTTGCGGTTGAAAATTAAAAATTGCATGATATGATAAGATGCAGAAAAAGTTTAGGATTTTAAAATGGATTACACTGTTCTCGTTAATAAAGAAAAATTACTTCCGAGTGATTATATTCCGGAAGAACTGGTTGAAATTCATGAACCGACCGGTTCCAAATTGGATAAAACATACGTTAATCGGCTAAATATTACGGCTTATCGGTTTTTCAAAAAAATGCAGACAGATGCGCTGAAAAAAGGTTTTGAAATATTTGTAGATTCTTCTTACCGCCCTTACGATTACCAAAAAAGGGTGTTTGATAATATTGTGCAAGAGAAGGGGATTGAACATGCAAAAAAATTTGTCGCCGAACCGGGGGCAAGCGAACATCAGACCGGATTGGCAATAGACATTATTTTCCGCAGAAACGGGAAAATGATTGAAAGTCAAACGGAAGATGATCCGGAAATTCAATGGTTGTTTGCAAATGCCCATAAATACGGTTTTATTTTAAGATATCCTAAAGGAAAAGAAAATATAACCGGTTTTGATTTTGAGCCGTGGCATTTTCGCTATGTGGGGGAAAAACTTGCATCAGAATTGTTTTCTAAAGGCTTAACTTTGGAAGAATATTATGCAAAAATTGATTGAAGGATGAGGTTGTAGATTCAAGATAGAAGCCGAACGATTAAGAAGAGAAGAACAATGAGCACGGGTATTCCGGTTAAGAACCTTCATCGGTCGGTTGTTAATTTTGTTCCGGGTAATATCAATTTGATGTTGAGAAATCAAGTTTAAGTTGGTTTTCTTGAGCAAAAATTGCCGCAAGATTTTGCTTGTTTTTTAATATTTCTTGAGTATATAATTCTTCCATCGTGTGGTTCTTTTTTTTCTCAATTACCGACTACACGATTCTTTTTTATTTCTCTTAATTTATTCGGCTTCTATCTTGAAACTACAGATTTTTTTACTTGACTCTGATATATATTTTCTCTAATTTGGCAACTGGAAAAATTATAATTTTAGCAACATGTTTCATTAAAAAATTATTGCATATGGAAAGTAATGTAATTGTTATTATTGCTTGTGCGAAGTTGTGCAAAGATTTGCGGCAGCTGAAGCAATTAGAGTATGACAACGGAAAAAAGGTCAATTATGTCGGCTTTTATCTCTGCGGTGCCTCCGATAAGGAAGATGTCGCCGCGTTTATTAAGAAGCTCATTGGCAAAGATGAGTTTTCAGAGGCGCAAAAAAACAAATTCCGTATGGTGTTGAACTTGGTTGAGAACAGTGTCGCCGAATTGATTGACGAGGACTTTAAGTTGTTTATCGCGCGGAATATGCACCAACTTGAATTCAACAGTTGGAAGTGCATGACCGAATTGATGGACAGCGACCGCTATTTGGTTCTGCCAATACCTCAAAAAGTTGTGAAGGTGGAACAGGTAGCCGAACTTCAGATATTCTCCGACAACTTGCCGTTCTGATGCAAATGATTGTTAAACTCCGGACATAATTAGAGTATGGAAAGAACAAAAGAAGCCATCAATCTCTTTGAAAGAAATTATGGCAAGACTCTTATGAGGCCTCGGCTATTCCCGAAACTCTTGAGAATCTGCTGGTTACCATTTTCAACTCGCCGGAGCATCTGACCGAGTTGCTGATTAAGGACAAGGTGTTCTTAAGCGTGAAAGAATTCACGCCGCCGACCAAGAAGTAATTTAGTGTTTAACTCTTTAATACAATGCTTATGGCAAGGAAAGAAATAAAAATTACCTTATCTGAGTTGCGTTCTGTCTTGGAAGAAAAGGAAGAATATGTAAAACTCTTAAGCGATTATGAGCTTTTGCATTCTACGCTTCATCATGACTTAGGGCTGGATAATCCTGCCGCATTCTGTAATATTACACAGGGACTCAAGAAATATGGACATTCTCTACCCTTAAATGAAATCATTTTCTTTTATAGAGAAACCTATAAGAGGCTGACTGTTGAAGAATTTATGGAAAAATTAAACAGGCTCATCTAGTTTGAATAATCCTTTAACTAAAGAAATCCCCCGCTGCTTAACCGCCGCGAGGGATTTTTTTGTTGCCCTTAAAATCATAAAGAGTCATCGCTCGCTTTGCCGCAAGGCAAATGCGTCAAGCGATCTACAAATTATTTAAAAAGCGGAAGATGCCCCGACGATTCCTGTCGGAATCGAGGCATGACGTTATATATCGTCGCGAGGGATTTTTTGTTGTTTAATTGCGAAAATCATTGAAACACTGAATGTTTATGGTATAGATTGCGCATAATAAACTATAAGGCAATAATTATGAAAAAAGTTTTCTACATCTTTCGCCACGGCGAAACCGAACTGAATGCCAAAAAGGTGTGGCAAGGAACATCCGCCAGTCCGAACTTAAACAGTCGCTGACGGGAACAAAATTGCCGGCGGAAAATTATCGCGAGATGAGTTTGCTTTGGCGGAATTTGATAATCCTGTGTCTGTTTTTGTTGATTATCACAAAAAACAAAAGCTGCTTGATAACAAATTGGCCGTTTTGCGCAACCGTTTGGCAAAGAAAATAGACGGCACACTTGGCATAGATGTTTTTGAAAAAATGCCTTTGCCGAAGCCTTTGAAGAATGTTGAGCGAAATGTTGCTCAAGCAATTTTCAATAGTCACAAAAAAGAAATGTAGTCATCATTGCGGGCGGCGAGAATTTCTGGTAATATTCTGCTCCTGTTGATTATTTTCCAAAACCTTAGGAATACACTCAAAAATTTCGTTTATCGGGTTATGATACATCTTGCCGAAATGTGCGGTGTGAATATTCGGAAAACAACCAAAACTGATGTAGCACAGCATCTTTCTCATCATCTGATTTGGTGAGCAAACAAGGTGCAAATTATTGAAATTATGTTTTTCAAAAAGCGAACAGGTGACAAAACATTCGTCTGTTGAGTTATAAACGCCTTTTTCTCCCATTATTTCATCATTAGCATCATCTGCAAAAATATTTTCGGCCGGAATACCTTGCAAAACCAAATATTGCTTTCCTGCTTCAGAAAGAGAAACCAAATCAGCTTTACCGTTTTCCTGATGTCGTGATCCCGGAATATAAAATTTGACATTTTGTTTTTGTGACAAATCTTTATATATTTTTATTCCCAAATCCAACCTTGTCCGAAATTCATCAGCCGGATATTTTCCTTCTTTAAGCGGGTGTTGAGCTGCTACTTCAATCAAAGCTCCATTGCCGGAATTTTGGTGATTTTCCATATTTTTTAGGGCTTTTTCATATTTTTCCAGCCATAACAAATGCAATGGAGATCTTTGATTTTCCATAGTTAATAATCCTTTCAAATCTTTTAGGCGGCTAATATCTCTCTGATTTTGGCAATAGCCTCATTAATTTTGGACGTATCAGATCCACCGGCTTGAGCCATATCCGGTCTGCCGCCGCCTCCTTGTCCGCCGACAACGCCGGCAGCAGTCCGCACCAAATCAACGGCATTGTACTTATCCGTCAAATCTTTGGTAACACCAACCACAACCGAGGCTTTGCCGTCTTTATCCGAGCATAAAACCACCACACCGGAGCCTAGATTTTGACTGATTTCATCAACAAATGCTTTCAATTCTTTCGGGTGGGCATCAGGCACTAATTTGCCGATAAACTTTATCCCGTTAATTGTTTCGGTTTCGTCAGCCAAACCGGATTTTCCGGAAGCCAGACTTTTCTTAAGACTAAATATTTCCGCTTCCATCTTTTTACGTTCTTCCAGCAAAGAGGTGAGGCGGTTTTCCAAATCTGCAACACTTGTTTTCAATATGGCCGCAGCCTCATGCAACTTGTCTTCGGTTTGACGGACATACGCATCAGCCCCGATTCCGGTTACACACTCCAAACGGCGAACTCCGGCTGCTACGGCTGATTCCGATAAGATGTGAAAATATCCGATATTACCGGTGGAAGAAACATGTGTTCCGCCGCAAAGTTCACGCGAAAACGGTTGTTTTTCATCACCCATACTTACAACGCGCACGTCATCTCCGTATTTTTCATCAAACAGAGCCATTGCCCCGAGTTTAACCGCCTCATCTTTGTTCATTATCACGGTGTTAACGCTCAGGTTATTGCGAATTTGTTCGTTAACAATATCTTCAACTTGGCGAATTTGCTCATTTGTAATTTGTTTCGGATGCGAAATATCAAAGCGCATTCCGTCCGGACCGACAGAGGAGCCTTTTTGTGTCACATGATCTCCCAAAACCATACGTAATGCTTTGTGAGCAAGGTGAGTAACAGAGTGATTGGCACATATTTTTTTGCGATTTTCTTCATTAACGGCAAAGTTTGCAAACATACCGGTTTTAATCGTTCCTTTTTTTAGTTCGCAAACGTGAACGGTAAGACTGTCAAGTTTATGTTTTGTATCAATAACTTCTGCTTCAAAATCTTTGCAGGAAATTGTTCCGGTATCTCCGATTTGACCTCCGCGTTCACCGTAAAAGGAAGTTTGATTGGCCACTAATTCAAACTTTCCTCCCGTTACTTCTGAAACTTCGGCATTATTTTGCACTAAAGCCTTAATTTCGCCATCGGTTTTTAATGTGTTGTAACCCAAAAATTCGGTTGCGCCACATTTATCTTTCACGGAATACCAAACCTTTTCCACACCTTCATCACCGGAACCGGTCCAATTTTTGCGGGCTTCGGCTTTTTGCTTTTCCATACATTTATTAAAGCCGTCAATATCTGCTTCCAAGTTTTTAGCTTTTAAGGCATCTTGGGTTAAGTCAAGCGGAAATCCGTAAGTGTCATAAAGTTTGAAAGCCACGTCACCTTTCAATTTATCTCCGCGTCCCAGATGCGAAATTTCTTCATCCAAAAGCTTCATTCCTTTGTCTAAAGTGCGGCCGAAACGCTCTTCTTCTATCCGGATTGTTTCTCTGATTAAATTTTCTCTGGCATAAAGCTCCGGATATGCATCACCCATTTCTTTTTGCAAAACCGGCAGCAGTTTATAAATCATCGGATCTTTTACGCCCAACAGATAAGCGTGGCGCATGGCACGGCGCATAATACGGCGCAAAACATAACCGCGTCCTTCATTAGACGGTAATACTCCGTCCGCAATTAAAAAGCTGATTGAGCGCAAGTGGTCGGCAATAACGTTATGCGAAGATTGCAACGGACCGTTCGGGTCGGTGTTGGCAATATCGGCAATAGCTTTAATAAGATGCTGAAACATATCGGTTTCAAAATTGGAGTGAACTCCTTGTAAAATTGCGGCAATACGTTCCAAACCCATTCCGGTATCAATAGACGGGCGTTTCAAATTGATGCGAGAACCGTCCGGCAAATCTTCAAACTGGTCAAACACCAGATTCCAAATTTCAATAAATCTGTCTCCGTCTTCTTCCGGAGTTCCCGGCAAACCGCCCCAAACCTCGGGACCATGGTCGTAAAAAATTTCCGAACACGGACCGCACGGGCCGGTATCACCCATCTGCCAGAAGTTGTCTTTAGTGGCAATACGAATGATTCTGTCTTCCGGTAGGCCGGAAACTTTTTTCCAGATATCATGCGCTTCGTCGTCGTTATGATAAATCGTAACAGCCAATTTATCTTTAGGTAAACCGAATTCTTTTGTTAAAAGTTCCCAAGCATAAGGAATAGCACCCTCTTTGAAATAATCGCCGAACGAAAAGTTGCCGAGCATTTCAAAAAATGTGTGGTGACGAACATC
The DNA here is from genome assembly GCA_017484225.1 of Alphaproteobacteria bacterium. GTDB lineage: Bacteria > Pseudomonadota > Alphaproteobacteria > RF32 > CAG-239 > RUG410. The sequence continues at coordinate 9,942 of JAFUTN010000017.1, read as the reverse complement.
ATAACCGACACTGTCTAAATCGTTGTGTTTTCCACCGGCTCGCACACTTTTTTGAGCAGTTGTTGCTCGTGTGTAATCTCTGGTTTCGTTTCCGGCTAAAATATTTTTGAATTGCACCATACCCGAGTTGGTAAACATTAAAGTAGGGTCATTATCCGGAACCAGTGAAGAAGACGGAACAACTTTGTGTCCGTTTTTTGCAAAGTAGTCCAAAAAAGTTTTGCGAATTTGATTAACGCCGATAGTCATATTATTATGTCCTCAAATTTTATGTGTAAAAAACTAAGCTAAGCTACACCAATTTTCGGGTATTGTCTAGCTTATTTTTTTTGCCGTAACAAACAAAATAGCCGGCGGAAACAATTTTCCACCGGCGATTTTGTTAAAGGCTCAGCTTGAGATAGTCTTCTTCAATCTGCACGCAGCCGCGCAGGCCGATAAACCTCAGTTCCTGAACGATATGCTGACGTTCGCTCCAGCTCTTCTTTTTCCAGACTTTTTTGTCGGGGAAGGCCTTTACTACCTCCGAAAGTGTTTCGTAGTAGTCAAGGACCACGGAAGAGTTGAACTTTCTCGCTTCCTTGCACCTTTCTTTCAGCATTGGGTGCAGATTGGCAATAATCTCTTCTTCACTCCATTCCCGGAACGGTTTTTCATCCTTCTCCGGAGCGAGCTCCGTGTTGGCAATCACATCTTCTACGAGTTTGTCTGAGATTTTGTTAAACTCGCCGGAAGACATTCCCTCCGGAACATACCTCTTGACGGTTTGTTTAAACAGCACGGAGTTCCGGACATCATTTGCGGAGGGATTGAAAACATCCATGCCGTTTTCCAGATCACAGATAATGCCATACGCGATTCGGACCGGAAGTTCCCACTTAATACCAAATCTCTCCTCACGAACGGACTGACCGCCGTTCAAGGAATCAATAAGGTATTCTTTGTTTCCGCAGCAGAACTTGAGCACTACAAGGGTGCCGTTAATGCGCTGCTTGATTTCATCATCCTTGAAAGAAGGAGAGGCCTGAATCATCAGGTCTACCAAACGAGGAAGTTTGTTTTCCTTAAGGATTCTCATCAGACTCTTAATCAGATTCTCCTCAATCTTTTCTGCCCTAAGGCTCTTTTCCAAAAAATTTGTCATAGGTAATATACATTAAGTTAAACAATATCTATTTTAAAAGGACGCATTTTTTAGACAGCAGAGCCGTTAATACATCCAGAATAATACTAAAGAATAGCAAAATTCTAATGTATTTTGTCTAATAAGTCAAGAAAATTAAATGCGGAACATAAAAAAAACCGCCTCGCGGCGGTAAGTCTTTGGTAGGCGCTGAGAGGTTCGAACTCCCGACCCTCTCGGTGTAAACGAGATGCTCTTCCAGCTGAGCTAAGCACCCATCTCATTGACAAGAGAATATATATAACAAACAAAAAAATAAATCAAGCACTTTTTTCACATTTTTGATATTTTTTTTGATTAAGACGTAAATTCAAAGTGTTAGTTGTAAGTTAAAGGGGCGGGGAGTTCGCAAATCATAATCCGGAGAAATGAATCCATGTGCCTTTGGAAGTTTAGAATCGCTTTATACTTCTTGAACATACGCACAAAGCTCCCCAGCCATAACATCAAAGATATGCCTGTAGCTATTTTTTTCCGAATTAATAACTTGCGAAAGTTATTATGCCTTAAGATTAACTGAAATTGTAAAAAAATCAATAAAATTTTATTGTTTGCCGGAATTTATTGAATCGGAAAACACAAATTTGTTTTGGTGATTAACGGTAAGTATTTTTTCATTTTTCAAAATATTGGGTAACTCTGTTGCAACAAATGTGCTGCGCGGATCGGCATTATCCGCAAAAGCGGTGACGTTTCCTGATGCAGACAATATAAATCGTTCGGATGCAATCGCCCAAATTTTCATCAATTCATCTTGCGGAGCCGTAAAATTTGTTTCCAATCCCAACGCAATCAAAAGTTTTCCGCAAGGAGTATCGTCAAGTGTTTTACACTGCGGATGCTCTTTCAGGTAGGCTAAAGCTTTTTCTTTATTGATTTTACTTTTTTGATAGCTGACGCTGTATAAAACAACCGAATCCGGTTCTGTTTGAACATCAGCCGTTTTGGCAATTTCGTAGGCTTGTTGCAACAAATCCATTGTTATTCTTCCGTTGTTTTTGTGCGACGGCGAACAACTCTTTTTGCCTTTGGTTTTTCCTCTGAATTTTCACCCTCAGCCGGAACGTCATCTTGTTTTGTTTCATTTTCCTGAGTTTGGTTTAAATCAACAATTTTAAAACTGCGGCGTTTACGCACTTTAGGTTCCGTTTCAGTGTTTTGCACTGCGGCTACTGCTTGCTCAGTATTTTCTGCTTCAGTATTCTGTTGGGCTGTTTCGGCAACTTCTGAGTTTTGTCCGCTTTCGGAATTTTCTTCTTTCGGCTGATTTTCAGCACTTTGATTGTTGTCACGCATCATATTTTTGCGTTCATTAATTTCGGTTACGATTTTGCGGTAGTGCTCGGCATATTGGCGAAAGACTTCCATTTCCACATAGTCGCCGTTGCTATGTGCTTCTTTTGCCAATTCATTGTATTTTTTGATTAATTCCAATGCCGTTCCGCTGAATTTTCCTGCCGAACAAATACTGTCAAATTTATAGTTCAAAGAATAGATGTTATTGTTATTCCGAAACTTATTGTTAATTTTTTTCATACAAACCACTCAAACAAAACACAGAGCAACAACTCTGTAAGGTTAAAAACAATCGGGACGAATAAAGTGTCCGATACTTATATACTAATTTTTTTGCATTTACGCAACAGTTTTTTGCAAAATTAAGCAACGATTGATGCCGGATAAGTCCGGAACCGTTTTGCACAATGCAAAATTGTTAACGGAAAATATATTTTCTACGTCATTTTCCTGATTTTTCCCGATTTCCAGCAAAATATAACCGTTTTTATTCAGCAAAAAAGGTGCAATATCCGCAATTTTCCGATAATATTTCAAACCGTCGGTTCCGCCGTCCAGTGCGATTCCGGGGTCATATTTTTTGACTTCCGTTGCCAACGTTTCTATTTCGGCGGAAGGAATATAAGGGGGATTTCCGACAATCATGTCAAATTTTTTATTGACTAAAGAAATAAAATTTTCCGCGCAGTAATCAGCTTCAAGCAAACGGCATCTGCCGTTGATTCCGAGATTAATTAAATTTTGCTCGGCAATCTTTAATGCTGCAGCCGATATATCGGCACCTACGCCGTAAAGATGAGGAAAATCAGCTAATAACGAGCCGATAATGCATCCGCTGCCGACACCTAAATCCAAAATGTCGGTTATTTTTTGTGTTTTAATTATTCGGCATGCTTCTTCCACCAAAATTTCCGTATCCGGACGAGGTGAGAGAACATCTGAAGACGTTATAAAATCGTATTTGTAAAATTCTCTGTGACCGACAATTTTATCAAGCGGACAGTGCATGATGCGTAAATTTATCATGTTTTTAAGTGTTTGTTCTTGCGGTTCGGTCAACCGGCAATCCGAGGCAATTTCCGAAGGAGTGCATTTCAAAATTTCGGCCAGCATAATTCTTGTTTCCATACGCGGATTCTCAATTCCGGCCTCAATTAAAGTGGCAAGCGTGTCTGAAAAAACATTATTCATTATTCTGCCGCCATACAATTTTTTACTTCGGCGGAAAGTTTTTCAAAAGCTCTTTTTTCTATCTGCCGAACTCTTTCACGGCTGATTTGAAATTTTTCACCTATTTCATCTAATGTTTGCGGTGAATCGGTCAACATTCTGTTTTTAATGATATACTGCTCGCGTTCATTAAGTTTAGCCATGCTTCGTCTCAAAATTTCCCGTTTCATCATGGCTTCTTGCTTGTTAGCCAGTGACAATTCTATATTTTGCGTTTTATCGGCTAACAAATCAATTTTTTCTACCGTTTCATCATCATTACCGTAAGCCATGGTGTTGAGTGAACTGTCACCGCTGATACGCCGGTTCATTTCCACAACATCTTTTTCATCAACAACCAATTCACGGGCAATTTGCTTAACCACGGACGGTTCCATGTCTTTGTTGTCATATAATCCCAGTCTGGCTTTAATGCGTCCCAAATTATAAAACAGTTTTTTTTGTGCGGCTACCGTGCCGATTTTAACCAAAGACCAAGAACGCAGCACAAAATCGTTGAGAGCCGCCTTAATCCATAAAATGGCGTAAGTAGAGAGACGAACATTTTTATTGACATCAAATTTTTTGACAGCCTGCATTAAACCGATATTTGCTTCGGAGATTAAATCTGCAGTCGGTAATCCGTAACGACGATAGGTCAGGGCGATTTTTACCGCCAAACGCAAATGCGACGTAATTAATGTTTGTGCGGCTTGCAAATCTCCCTGTTGCTTGAAACGCATAACTAATTGATGTTCTTCTTCTTCGCTCAAAACCGGAAATTGCTTTATTTTTTCAAGATATCCTTTTAATCCGCCGTCATCCGCAACAACGGGCAGATTGCTTTTAGGAGAATAAACTACTATATCTTGACGATTTCCCATTTATTTTCACCAATTATAAACAAAGGTTGCCCGCTCAATGTTGCTTGTAGAGGTTACCAAGTTAGCCACCACAACGTTATAGTATTTTGCATAAGGGTATATCACCACGTAAAGGTTGGCAAATTCTTTGGATAAATTACCGGAACTTTTGCATAACTTATATATTTCTTTTCCCTCGTTAATTTTTAAATGTGCCATAACAGATGAGGCCGAAAAACTGTCTTTTCCGCTCAGCTCCTGACCGGTAATATCTTCAAAGTCGTGCAGGTTTTTTACCAATAAAATGCGATTGCGTTTTTCTACAACCGAATTTGTGCCGACTCTATTGATGTTATTGTATATAAAATCTTTTACCTGTCTGATTAAATTGGGGTTGGAACATTCAAGTTCCGGCATAGGCTTATTTTCCTCAACGTCATAAATACCAGTGCTGTTTTCCTGTGATTTTTCATCTTCGGAAAGTTCAATGTTCAAAGGTTCAACATCATTGCTTTCCGGTAGAACCGATTCGTCTTCCAATTTGTAAATATGGGGAACTGGGTCTCCGTTAGGCATGGTATTGATAACTTCTTCCTGAGCAAAACTCGGAGCAGAAACAATCATCAGGCCAAACAGCAACGGATATATTTTCATTGGCAAAATCCTTTAGAAATTAATAGATTTCGGTGTTCTCGGGAACGGAATTGTATCACGAATATTGGCTATTCCGGTAACGAGCATCATCATTCTTTCAAACCCCAAACCGTATCCGGCGTGCGGAACAGAGCCGTATTTGCGTGAGTCCAAATACCATGAATAGTTCTCTATATCCATACCGAGTTCTTTAATTCTGGAAACTAAAACATCATAACGATCTTCACGCTGAGAACCCCCGATAAGTTCGCCGATTCTCGGAACCAGAACATCCATGGCGGCAACGGTTTTTCCATCATCATTCAAACGCATATAAAATGCTTTAATTTCTTTCGGATAGTCGCGAACGATTACCGGACGTTTGAAATGTGTTTCGGCCAAAAAACGTTCATGCTCGGTTTGCAGGTCAATGCCGTATTCAGGTTCGTATTCAAATTTGTGGCCTGATTTTTTCATGATGTCTATAGCTTGAGTGTAAGTGATGCGGGCAAAACCGTTATCAACGATATTGGACAGCGTTGATTTTAATGTCGGATCAACAAATTTTTCAAACAAATCCAAATCATCCGGACAGTTTTCCATAATATCTTTAACCAGATAGCGAACCATATCTTCTGCCAAATCCATATCATCATTAATGTCGGCAAAAGCCATTTCCGGCTCAATCATCCAAAATTCGGCAGCATGGCGTTGGGTGTTTGAATTTTCGGCACGGAATGTCGGACCGAAAGTATAAATATCTCCCAGTGCGCAAGCATACATTTCACCGTTTAATTGTCCGGAAACCGTGAGGCGTGCTTCTTTTCCGAAAAAGTCTTTACTGTAGTCAATTTCACCGTTTTTCAAACGCGGAGGATTTTTCAAATCAAGAGTTGTGACCTGAAACATTTCTCCGGCGCCCTCGCAATCGGAAGCTGTGATTAACGGAGTATGAACATAAGAAAACCCGCGGCTCTGGAAAAAATTGTGAATGGCATAAGAGAGGCGGGAACGCACTCTGAAAGCGGCTCCGTATTTGTTTGTGCGCGGACGCAGGTGGGCGATTGTGCGCAAAAATTCGTCGCTCATTCCTTTTTTTTGCAACGGATAATCATCCGGAGCAATACTGTAAATTTCAATATTTTCGGCAACAACTTCAAATTTTTGTTTTCCTCCCTGTGAAGGCACCAAATTTCCGCTTATTGAAACAGATGAACCTGTGGATAATTTTTTCACTTCGTCATAATTGTTGAGGGTATTTTTTGCAATAACCTGAATATTTTTCAGGCACGAGCCGTCGTTAATCTCCAAAAAAGAAAAATCCTTGGAGTCTCTTTTTGTTTTAACCCATCCTTTGAGTAAAATACCGTCTTGCGGTGTTTCAAAGGCCAATAACTGTTTAATTTTTATTCTTTTTTGCATTTTTACCTCTATACGACAATTTAAATCTTATGCACTATATACCATTCAATAATAATTGTCCAGTCTTGACAACAGTTTTCAAATATATAATTATAACAGCAGTAGTTAATAGGGAGAAAAAGTATGAATAAAAATTTGTTGTATGTTGTTCCGGCTATTGTTGCACTGGCAGCTTGTGCGCCGCGTATCGGCAGTAATGATTACAGTTATTCCGGCGTTAGACAAACCAGCAATGCATTTCCTTGCACGGTTCTTTCCGTTCGTCAGGTAAATGTAAGCAATGATGATAACAGTATGGGAACAATGTTGGGCGGTGTTGCCGGTGGTGTTGCCGGTTCAACCATCGGTCACGGACGCAGTGCGCATACATTAGGTGCAATCGGCGGAGCTGCCGCCGGTATGCTTGCCGGAAACTTGATTCAAGATTCAATGATGAAACAAGGCGGTTACGAATATATTGTCAGAACCGATAACGGACAAACATTCAGTGTTACACAAGGGACGGATACGCTGCTGAATGCCGGTCAAAGATGTATGTTGATTAACGGCGCTGAATCCAGAGTAATTCCTTACTATTAATTGTAGAGGATTGAAATACAAAAAACACCGAATTTTGATTCGGTGTTTTTTTTGTTCATTTTTTGTTTTTACCTTGCAATTTGTGTTGCATCTTATTTTTCTGTTGCAGGATAGATGAAAATATGGTATGTTACAGACTGCAATTTTATTATTAACTAATCTAAAAATTATGGAACAGGTATTTAAATTTAAAAACAGTCGTTGTATTATTCCTGATGGAACAAGTAAAAAAGATCCATCTGGTTATCGTCAAAAAGGTTATTGGGTTTTAAAACTTCCGGATCGCCTAATTGCTGTTAAGATTGATCATCCGAATGTGGCTTTTAAGATTCTGGCAGCATCTCTTGTAGGCAGAGGATTTAATCTTGAACAAGCTATTTCACAGGCACATAGTTATTTCTATGGCGAAAAAATGCAGTTTCGTGCATATGTGGCTAAAGCTGACCGTGAAGGTGTAGGCGTTACTTGCCTTAAGGCAGAAACCAAAGAAGGTTTGTCAAAAATGACTGAATTCTTTGTTTCTAATGATTGTTATAAGGAGAGTTTTGCTTCATTTTTGGCTCGCGAACAGATTGTCGGTACTTATTATACGCAATTCAGTGCCGGCTTTCCTTGTCATAGCCACGTAGTCGGGGTATATAGCAACGAGAACAAGACAATTACTTGTGTTACAGCGTTGCATATCTGGCATTGCAAGACTGACTACAATCTTTTGAAAAATTTTGCAGATGTATTGGCAAGAAACGTTGTTCATTATCTGCCTATTTTTTTGAAAGGTGATTCCTTGCATAGTGAAAACTTGCTTCGTTTACCGGGATTTAAACCATGGTTTATCAAGCAAGAATTGCTGTATGCAAGCGGAGAGATAAAAGCCGTGGATGTATATGGTTCCTCCATAATGGCATATCTGAGAAGTAAGGAATTCCGGGGTGCAATACTGGATATTATTGAATACTTTAAAAGTCTCTAAAAAAAGATTAGCCTAACGAATGATTTCGTTAGGCTAATCTTTTTATCATTTTTTACTCTCCTGTTTTAAATTTGTCGTAAAACACCAGAAATAAAAAATATTGCATTTTTAACGGGGATTTATATAATGGCTGACACAATGAGATAATTATGAAAATTGTTAAACTTAAAAACCAACGCTTATGAACAAGAACATTCAAAAAGCTTCTGAATTGTTGCAAACAATTCAAAGCATGGGCTTAACGCCGTTTGAGATTAAGTGTCTGACAATCAAATGGATATCAATGTATCCGTTTTTGTTGGAGGATTTCGGGTGGGATATTCAAATCCACGCTCGTATGCAAAATGTGATGTCCGAAATGGATAGTATGCAAATGCAGCTGAAAGATGATGCCGACAAACAATCTGCAGTTTCTGTTTCGTTGCATAACTCTGATGATAATTCGGTTCCCAAAAGGAGAAAAAGAAGAGAAAAAGCTTCTGTTCCTTCAGAACAGGAAAAAACTATTGCCGATAAGAAGAAAAAAGCAAAACCTGCCGGCAAGAAAAAGACTCAAACGCCGAACCAAACGGAAGTTCCGCCGCGCAAAGGTTACAGCAAAAATGGAAAAAGGCTTGGTCGTCCGCCAAAGAAAAAAGATGAAAATTCTTCCGCCGACGACAAAGTAAAACCGGATATTGCTCCGAAAACATCATCTTTATCTGTTTTGACGGAGGAAGCGAAAATTCAAGAACAAGCTTTATCCGACCAAAACAATCCCGAACCGAAAAAAGAGATTTCTCCTGTTGCAGCGGCAACGGAAAATACGCTGTCGGAGGCAGAAATTGAACAGCTTCGGTATGGCAAAGAGTATGAGTATGATATGCTGTATTCGGTGAACAATGTGTATGTGCGAACAAAACGTAAGCTTCGTGAGGAAGCCGGAGTTCGTCCGATAGGTGTGATTTTTCCGTATGTATATCAAAACATGAACTACGAGATGGTCGTGTATTATGTTGATGAGCATGCAATGATACCGCTGGAAACAGCGCAAAAGTATGCACGGCAAAAAATCAAGCCTTATAAAGAAGTTCGTTGGCGTGTAAAAAAATCAACTGATGATGCTCAAATAAAGCGCATTCTTCCTGCCTTAAACGAAATGTTTAAGAGTATGAAAGGTGATGAATTGAAAGGAGAATATGTCGACGGCCGCGGTCAATATTATGACAGCAGGACTGACGGCAACCTTAAAATTCGCTATGTATGCAACATTCCGTTGAGTGACTGAAGAAAAACCGCATGCGAATTGAGCGTGCGGTTTTTAATTTCGGATGTAAAAGTTCGGTAAATAAAGATTGTGCATAAATTAAATAAACAACTTGAATAAAATCACGAAAATTTTGAGAATCAGCAAGCGAAACGGTTGTATAAAGCGGGTATATAATCGGGGATATAGCTCAGTTGGCAGAGCGAGTGGTTCGCAATCACTAGGTCAGGAGTTCAACCCTCCTTATCTCCACCAATTAAAGGAAACCGAGAGAACATTCTCTCGGTTTTTATAAAAACACCTCATAGTCATAATGGTTTAATATGGCAATTTTACTGTTTGCCGTAAGTTATGTGACTGTGTATATACCTTTTTTTATCATATCTTTTTTTGATAAAGACGAGGTGATACGCAAGCACTTCTTGAAGTATCATTACCGTAAATACTAAAATAAAAATAGTCATCCCTCCAAACCGTCAGGTTTGGTCAAGGGATCTTCAAATTATTTAAAATATAGTGCTGCGCAAAGACCAGATTCCTT
>JAFUTN010000016.1 GCA_017484225.1 Alphaproteobacteria bacterium | reverse complement strand
CTTTCTTGCCAAAAAAGATCTTTACGGGGATTCCCACGTCGCTACGCTCCTCGGAATGACCATAAGGTAGGAAACGTCATTGCGAGGGGGATTCCCACGTCGCTACGCTCCTCGGAATGACCGTAAGGTAGGAAACGTCATTGCGAGGGAGATTCCCACGTCGCTACGCTCATCGGAATGACAGTAAGGTAGGAAACGTCATTGCGAGGGAGATTCCCACGTCGCTACGCTCCTCGGAATGACAGCGAATCTTTAATTTGCCGAAATCCTCGGTTGATTGCTCACACAATCCACGATAATGACTCTTTATCATTGTCATTACCGACTTAACTTACTAAAATTTTCAGTGGGTAAATTTATCTAAATCTTGGATGGCGGCATCTATCATTGCCGATTGTTCTGCCGGTGACAAATATTTTTTCACTGCCTTAGTAACCAGTGCAACGGAATATTTACTGATAGATGAATTTATATCGTTTTTTGCCTGTTCGGTAGCCCGATTAATGCGTTCAACCACTTCTTTTTCTCTTTTGTAAAGCTCACTTTGCAACTTTGTCAATTCTGCCTGACGATAAGATGCTATATTTTTTTCCGTCTGAGCGTTTATATCTGATAAACGTTTATCCAAATCGGCGCAACGGTGTTCATAATCGGCAAGCAATGCTTGGGCATCATCACGCAATTTTGCGGCATTGTTTATGTTATCTACTACAGTGGATATATTTTTTTCCAAAACACCTTTAAGAGCTTTCCAAACGGGTTTGATTATGGAGACAACAACCAATACAAAGGCCATCCCCACCCAAAATTCTGCCTCCAAATACGGCGGAAGTTCTGATTCTTGTGTGTGTTCCGGAACTTGTGTCTCTGTTGTCAATGCTTCTGAGATATTTTCAGCTGCCCCGATAATAGCATTTTGGGTGGCATCAATAATCTCGTCACTATTGATGATTGTCGGGGTTTCTTCTTGCAAAAGTTCGGTTTCAACAGCCACGGAACCGTCAGCATTAACGGTTATGACTTGTTGCTCGGTAGCGGAAGATAAATCAGTCATTATTCTTCTCCATTGCTATTTTGGCTATTTCTTTTTCCGAAATATTGTGCAGCCCCAGTTTTTTGATAATGGTCACAGCCATTTCTTGTGAAATTTCACCGATTTTTTGTGAAGTTTCTTGCTTTTCTTTGGCTAAAAGAAGTTCGCTTGCCGCAATTTGCTGATTTAATTTTGCCGCAGATTGAGCCTCTGCCTGAGCCACATACTCGGTGAGTTCCTTGTGCAGTTTTTCCATTGCTGCACGTTGATTGCTTTTAGCTTTTTCCAGTTCCCGTTCATAGCGATTTATGGAGTCTTGAGCCTTGAGATTCAGCTCTTCGGCTTTGCGCACATATTCGTGTATCTTTCTTTTGCGCTGCTCCTGAATGTCAGCAATTTTAGGTGTTACAAAAATTGCCAGCATACACCAAAGCAAACAGAAAAAGAATATCATCCAAAACGCTTGTGAAGCATAAGTGGAAAAATCCAACTGCGGCATAATTATCCCTCTTTTAGTTTACGTCAAATTACATAATCAACAACAAAATGGCAATAATCAACATATACAAAGCAACGGCCTCAATGGAACCCATGCCCACAAAACCGAACAATGTAACGTCTTTGCGTGATTGCGGATTGCGTCCCACTGTTTCAATCAAAGTTGTCCACAACTTAGACAAACCCCATGCAACCGCAGCCATCGGCAAGGCGCAAATAGCGGCACCGAGATAAGCGTAAATATTTACTGTTTGTTGAACTACTTCGTTTTCCATTTTTTTGTTCCTTTCTAAAAAAATTTAATTAAAACTATTCTTCGCCACTGACAGCCATACCTAAATAAACACAGCTTAAAACAGTGTATATATAGGCTTGCAGCAAAGCGACAAACATCTCAAAAGCAATGATGCAGAAGTCTCCGAAAAGCGGTAAAAAACCGAATATTCCCATAGACACCACAAAACCGCCCAAAACTTTCAATATAATGTGTCCTACCGTCATGTTTACAACCAAACGAATGGTCAAGCTGAACGGACGCGACAAGTTTGATATAATTTCAATCGGCACAATCAGCGGAGCTAAAACAACCGGTATGCCTGCCGGAAAAAATGTGCGCAAATATTCAATACCGCGGCGTTTTATACCAAGCACCGTGTTCATCAGCAAAAAGAATACGGAAAGCGCACCTACCGCCGTTATATGTGACGTAAAAGTGAAACTGTATGGAAACAAGCCTAAAAAATTACCGCAGGCGATAAATGTAAAAAGGGCAAACACAAAAGAAAAATATTTCAGCCCGTCCTTACCGAGTGTTTCTTCAATAATCCCCTGAATTAAGTTATATACCGTTTCCGGAAATGCCTGCGCCATGGTCGGAACAACGGTTCGTTTCCGCAAGCACAACGTTAAACTGAGCATTACCACACACACGGTTATAAGCATACACAAAGAAGAGTTTGTGAATGATAAGTCCACGTTTTTTACGCTGACCGGTATAATTTTATTTATTTCAAACTGTTCAAACAGATTACTCATTTTGTTATCTCTTTATTCTTTATTTTTTTTGCCGTATGATTCGTTTCTTCGGTTCCGACAGCAGAATCCCACTTTTGTGCCGTGCGATACATATTAAGAACACCGGATACGCAACCCAACAACATCATCACAATAATAAAAACGCACTTTGTGCCGAAAATTCGGTCCAATAAAAAACCAAATCCGAAACCAACCAAAACAGCGCCCAAAAATTCTGTTCCCAAGAGAAATCCTTTAGCAAAAATACCGGTATTTGTCAAGGGCTTCGGTTTGCCGTTTTCGTTTAACCGTTTAAACTCTTCTATCCTTTCATTCAGTTTGCTGATATCTTCGGGATGTTTTATCATTCCATAACATAACCCAAACGTTGCAAACGGGAGCGAATATAATTAACCAAATCAGAGTATCTCGGTTGTCCGTATATTATTTCATTTCCGTCGGCACCGGAAATTAAAAAGGCCGGAGTTCCTTCCATTTTCAGCTGAGATATTGCCTGCTGTCTGTCTGCTATAATGGAACTGGCCAAAGCATTGTCGTTTTTGCAAGATTCGGCCTCATCATAACTCAAACCGTATTCTGCCGCATACTTTAACAAAGGAGTGTCATCACCGGCTAACAGCCAAAAACGCTGACGGTCAAACAATCTGGTAATGAAATCATGATAGTTTTCGTAGGTCATACACTGTGAAAGCATTGCACCTTCCATAGATTTTTTATCCAGCGGAAAATTCACAAAAACTATTCTTAAAACTCCTTGAGAAACAAACTCTTTTTCCAGCTTGGGAACGCTGCTCAAATGAAAATCGGCGCAATGAGGGCATCCGAGTGAAGAATACTCATACATGGTGAGAGGGGCATTTGCCGGACCAACCGCATATTTGTTTGAGGCATTAATGTTTATGTTGTTCGGAAGAACAACAGCTATACCGTTTTTGATATCTTCGGCATGGGCTGTTTGTGTTTTTAATACCAGAGTTCCGTTTTCATACACAAAACCTTTTGCCGTAAAATAAAGATATGCCGAAAATACAAATGTCAGCACAAAAGCTAAAAAACCGCTTATTTTTCTCAAGTATTCTTCCAAAACTTTGCTCCTATATTTTATGTTTATCACTCAAGATATGCTTCCCGATATTTTCCAGTCTTTTTTTTAAATCAGGGCTATCTATATCTTTTATCAATTCGGTAATATAATTTTGTTCGCTGTCAGATACAAGAATTTTTTTCGGCTTATCATCCGCATTTTGTTTGATTAAAAAATTATCGGGAGAGTTATTTTGCACAATTTTTAAATTGCTGACCGCCGAATAACCGAAAAAAGTATTGATTTTTTGTAATATTTGTAATTTACGGCCTTCTATTTCCATGGCAAAAGCTCCGCCGAATACCATTACAAATACCGTGCCGTTTTCTCTTTGATTTTTGTTAAAAGTTATTTTTTGCGGAAGACAATATTTTGCGAGAGAAGGACCGACAATATTCTCCCAATTTTCCAACAAATCAATTTGCACAAAGCCGCGTGTACCCAAAAGCTGTTTTGCCAATGGTAATACGGTTTGGGAAACACTGGTCAAATCATCCAACTTATGTTCGGCGGATATGTCAATTTTTTTGCTCATCTTTTATCCTTTCCGCCATTTTTGCAAGAGGATGCTTTGTTTGCACGATATTTTGCAGTTTTTGCGAAGTTATGTGAGTATATATCTCCGTTGTGATAATATTTTCATGCCCGAGCATTTTTTGCACCGAACGCAAATCCGCATCATTGTTGATTAAATGAGTGGCAAAAGAATGGCGCAGAACGTGCGGAGAAATTTTTGCCGGATAAATTCCGCAATCAACGGCAAGAGTTTTCAAATCCTTTAAAAAAGCATTGCGGGTAAAGTGACCGTCTGCGGCACTGAGTGACGGAAAAAGCCAAGGTGAAGAAGAATTTTTTTTAATAAAATCTTCGCGATAGGCAGCATATTCCATTACACATTTCATTGCTTCTTTGGCAATAGGAACAACACGCTCTTTGCTGCCTTTACCGAACACGGTAATAAGCCCCTTATTATAGTTAATTGCATTTTCCGGCAAACAAACCAATTCCGAAACTCTTAATCCGGTGGCATACATCAGTTCAATCATAACCGCAACGCGGTGCCAACGATAATCTTGCTTTTGTTTTGCCGTATCAATCAAATTTTTAATTTCTTCCGTTGTTAAAAATTTAGGCAGCAAATGTTCCTGTTTAGGAGTCAAAATTTCCGCAGCCGGATTAGTGTCAATAATTTTTTCCGAATACAAAAATTTGCAAAATTCCCTGATTGCCGACAGTTTACGGGCGAGCGTTTTCGGAGCATATTTTTGTTCATGCAAATGCCAAATAAAACGACAGATAACATCAGCCGTTATTTGCTTTATTGCAGACAATTCGGAATAGTCCGTAAATTGTTCCAAATCCGTTTGATAAGATGACAAAGTATTTTGTGATGAGCCTTTTTCGGCGGCCATCATTTCCAAAAAACTCTCAATCTCGCTCAAAGCCATAAATTTATTCCAAAGTAACAGGAACTTCTTGCGAAATATGTTCCGCCGGAACTTTGATGTCCTGCAAAACAACAACGCCCATTGCAATAACTACCGCTAACACAACTGCGTAAAGAACCACTTTACCGTTATTTCTGCCGATTGAATTAAAACCGTTTCTAGCCATTTTAAAATTCCTTGTGATTTGTAAAAAAAAATATTGTCTAATACTAACAAAGTTATATTATTAGGTCAAGAGATAGGAAAAAAGATAAACAAAGAAAATGCCTAAAATAGATAAAATTATATTGTTGGTCGGTTTAATGGGAAGCGGAAAAACCAGTGTGGGAAAGCGCTTGGCTCGCCGTTTGTCATTGCCTTTTGTTGATGGTGATCAGGAAATAGAAAAAGCTGCCGGCTTATCGTTGGTTGATGTATTAAAATGTTTCGGTGAGCAAGAATATCGCGCCGGTGAAGCCAGAGTGATGAAACGTCTTTTGCAAGGTTCGCCCTGTGTTTTGGCTTCCGGAGGCGGATCTTTTGTAGCGCAGCAAACGCGGGATATTGCAAAGGATAAGGCTTTAACAATTTGGCTTAAAGCTGATATTGATACGCTTTATCACCGCACGGCGGGCAGAACGCGACGTCCTTTTCTGTTAGGGGATAATGCTACGGTAAAAAACAAGCTCAAAGAATATATTACGGAAGAATATCCTTATTATTCCGAGGCAGATATTGTGGTTGAAACTAAACAGGAAGATGTTGAAAAAACCGTAAGGAGAGTGATTTTTGCCATTCGTGACTACTATAAGCGTAAGATGAAAAAGGAGAAAAAAATGAAAATCAGCGAGATTGTGTTTGCCAGCCACAACAAAGGAAAAATTGCCGAAATCAGCGAAATGCTTGCACCTCTCGGAATAAAGGTTAAATCTGCTTTAGATATGGATTTGCCGGATGTGGAGGAAACAGGAACCACTTTTGAAGAAAATTCTCTGTTGAAATCTCAAACAATAGCAAAAATAACCGGTTTACCTTGTTTGGCGGATGATTCCGGATTGTGTGTTGCGGCGCTTAACGGAGCTCCCGGAGTTTATAGTGCAAGATATGCTCCGAATCGTGATTTTACCAAAGGAATGGAAAAACTTTTGCAAGAAATTGATGCCAGCGGCAATCCGGATCGTTCGGCTTATTTTGCCTGTGTTGTTTCTTTGTCGTGGCCGAATGGTAAACATGAAGTTTTTGAAGGGAGAGTAAACGGTAAAATTGCCGAAAAAGCTTGCGGTAACGGCGGATTTGGTTATGACCCTTTGTTTATTCCCGATGGATATAATATCAGTTTTGCGCAAATGGAACATGACGAAAAAAATAAAATATCTCATCGCGGTCGCGCTATGAAAAAATTGGTGGAATACTTAAAAAAAATGTAGGAAAATATGGAGCAACAAAAAATTTATAACATAAAATCATCCCTTTCTTTTGTTGATGAATTGGCAAAAATTTTTCTGAACGAATATGGGGACAAGCAAGCCGAACTTGCAGGCATAACTTTTTTGTTGCCGAATCGCCGTGCCTGTCAAAATTTAACGGATGCTTTTGTGCGCGAATGTAATAAAATGCCGGTTATTTTGCCGAAAATATTACCTGTTGCAGATGTTGACGAAGATGAAATCTTGCTTACCGGAAATGCTGAAATATGGCAAAATACACAACCGGAAATCAGTGCCGGTGAGCGCAATATGATTTTTACAAAAATGATTATGAAAACACCGGAAAGTTGGGGACTTGGTAAAATATCCTTAAGTCAAGCCTATGCTTTGGCGAAAAATTTGTCATCATTAACGGATACGGTTCAAAACGAAGACTTGTCCTTTGCGAATTTATCGCAGATAGTTCCGGAGGAATATGCCGAACACTGGAATAAAATATTGGATTTGTTAAAGATAGTGACAGAGTTTTGGCCGCAGATTTTGCAGGAACGCGGGAAAGAAGATATTGTAAAGCGTCGCAACAAACTGTTGCGTGCGCAAATGGCAATTTGGCGTAACAATCCGCCAAAAAATAAAATCGTTGTTGCCGGAACAACAGCGGGATTTCCGGTATTAAGAGAATTGGTTAAGATAGTTTATGATTTGCCAAACGGCGAAATTTATCTTTACGGATTAGATAAATTTTCAGATGACAAGGATTGGGAACAAATTGATGAAAACCATCCGCAATTTGAGTTAAAAGAGTTGTTAAACTTTTTACAAATTAAGCGCAGCATGGTTAAAGATATAGGCGAAAAACAAATATCTCCGCGTGAAAGATTGGTAAGCGAAATAATGCGACCGGCAAGCTCATCCGGTCAATGGCTTTTGTTAAACGATACCAAAATTGCCGATAGCGCCTTCGCCGATATAAAAATCATAAATTGTGATGATATGCGGCAAGAGGCTTATGCTATTGCGTTAATTATGCGAAAAACCCTGGAGGATAAAGAAAAAACAGCAGCCTTAGTGACATCGGACCGTAATCTCTCCCGAAGAGTTATTTCCGAACTTAAGCGTTGGGATATTGAAGCTGACGATTCTTCAGGGCAACCGTTGAGTCTCACCCAAATCGGAACTTTTTTACGGTTAATACTTGATGTCATAGAGCAAAATTTTTCACAAGTCAGCGTATTGGCTCTTTTGAAACATCCGTATACCAGATGTAAAATGTCGGCGCTTGATTTTAACAATGAACTCCGACAATTGGAAGGATATTGGCGTGGTGCCAAAACTGCCATGCCGACACTGCTGAATACATTTTATCAGATAATCAAGCCCTTGGCAGACTTATATTTTTCTCCGTTTGCAGATTTAGGCGAAATGCTTGATACGCATATCAGGGTTGCGGAAAACTTAGCCGATACGGATACCAAAAGCGGTGACAAAATTATTTGGCGTCATGATGATGGAGCGGCGGCTGCAAAATTTATCAGTAATTTTATGCCTTTGGCGCGTGATTTTGGTTTAATTCCGAGCAACGAATATTCCGGATTTATCTGTTCTTTGTTAGCCGAGCAGAATGTTCGGGCCAGATACGGATATCATCCGCGGGTAAAAATTTTAGGACAAATTGAAGCCAGACTGACACAGTATGATGTTACGATTATCGGTGAGGCAAACGAGGGTGTTTGGCCTAATTTGCCGAATGCGGATATGTGGATGTCACGTCCGATGAAGAAATCTTTCGGAATGTCATCTCCGGAAAAAAGTGTTGGTGTAAGTGCGGCTGATTTTGCTCATTTGTTATCCGGTAAAAAAGTTTATATTACCCGAGCCGATAAGGTTGACGGCGCACCAACCAACAAATCTCGCTGGTTATTGCGCTTGGAAACAGTATTGCGGGCTAACTTCGGTAAAGACAAAAAAAACTGCTCATTTATCTATGATTCGGCTTTTGCGGTATGGGCAAAGAATTATGAACGGGCAGACTTTGCCGAAATTAAGCGCAGCAAAATAAAAGCACCGGCTCCATGCCCTCCGGTATATGCTCGTCCGCGCCGGATAGCTGCAACAAAAATAGAGCAGCTGATGTATGATCCATACATTATATATGCGCGCAATATTTTGGGATTAAAGCCGCTAAGGGATTTGGATTACGAACTCGGCAGTTTGGAATATGGTGTGGCAATTCACTCTGTGTTAAAGGACTTTGTAAAAAAATATACCGAACAACCTCCGTATCCCGATTATGACATTGCCATATCAGAATTAACCGATATGGCAGAAAAGGAATTTGCAAAATCGGGTGTTCCGGCGGAAATATTGGCATTTTGGCGTCCGAAAGCAAAAAAACAAATAGAGTGGTTTGTAAATCAGGAAAATACATATAAAGAATTGGTTAAAAAATCATATCCGGAAGTTTTCGGAGAAATTGTGTATGATTTGCCGGCCGGAAAATTTTTTGTAGAAGCAACAGCAGACAGAGTTGACATTATGAAAGACGGAACGCTGAATATTGTGGACTACAAAACGGGAACAGCATACACCGTTAATGACATGATACGCACGACAGCTCCTCAACTGCCTACGGAAGGACTTATTGCCAAAAACGGAGGTTTTAAGGATGTTAATTCCGGATATGTGTCTGCTTTGCGTTATTGGAAACTGGGTAAAGAAGAAGTGTTCTGTGATGAAAATAATACAACCGCGGCCATACAGAATACAGACGTTAATTTGCGCAAAATTTTAGCATTGTATGATTTTGAAACTACACCATATTTAAGCCATCCGAAAGCCGGAAAACAAACATCTTGCACCGATTATGATCATTTGTCCCGCTACTATGAATGGTCGGTAAGAGATGAATCTAAAGAAACGGAGGATGCAGATGACTGAAACCGATAATAAAATAAAGTATGAAAATATTCGCGCGGAACGAAAAAAAACAGCTTCCGAACAACAAAGACAAGCTGCTGATCCTAATTATTCCGTGTGGGTAGAGGCATCGGCCGGAACAGGCAAAACAAAGGTGCTTTCAGATAGAGTATTGCGTCTGCTTCTTTCCGGAGTAAAACCGAACAGACTTCTTTGCCTGACCTATACCAAAGCTGCTGCTGCACAAATGAAAGACAGAATTTCCAAACGTTTGAGCGAATGGTCGGTAGCAAGTGAAAGCGATTTGGATAAAAGTTTGGACGAACTCTTTGGTGCTGATGAAAAAAATGCCGAAGAAAGGGCTGAAAATAAAAAGACGGCACGAACCTTGTTTGCCGAATTGTTGGATACACCCGGCGGTTTGAAAATTCAAACAATACATAGCTTTTGTCAGGAAATTTTAAAGCGTTTTCCGTTGGAAGCTGATGTTACGCCTTATTTTGAAGTAATGGACGATTCGGTTTCCAACGAAGTATTAAATAAAATAAGGTTAGAGATTCTGCATGAGGCTGAAAGTGAAAGCGATTCGCAGACATCAGGTTATTTGCACTATTTAACGGCAAATTTAAGTGAAAAAGATTTTCCTAAAATCATGAAAACATTGCTGCAAAGACGCCGCGAAATCAATGATATAATGTGCAAATATGCCGATTTTTCCGCTTTTGAAACCGCATTGGCAAAAAAAATAGGTGCCGATAAAAATTTATTGCTTGCTGACCTGATTAACCAATGTATGAAGTCGGTTAATTTGACAGATTTGGATAAAAATATTGCAGCCTTAATGCACGGCAGTGAAAAAAATACGGAAAAAGCCAAAGTATTTAAGAAAATCAAACAAAACGGAATGCGCGGAATAGATTTTGACGAATACTGTGCTCAATTTTTCACCAAAAACGGAACAATTAATTGTTCGCAAACAACAGGTGATGCCCGAAAATTTGATGATCAAGCTGAAGAGCGGATGCAAGCTGAGGCTTTGCGTTTGCAGGAAGTTAAAAATAAAATAACAAAGCAAAAATTATTTTTTGCCTCGCAGGCTGTGTTCGGTATTGCCAACGAAATTAATAAACGTTACGGCGCATACAAAAAAGAGAGTGCGACACTTGATTTTAACGATTTAATTGATTTAACCGAAAAGCTGCTGTCTTCATCCGATACGGCTAATTGGGTTCTGTATAAACTGGACGGCGGTATTGACCATATTTTAGTTGATGAAGCGCAAGATACATCTCCTTCGCAATGGCGAATAATGCAGGCTTTAAGCGGTGAATTTTTTGCCGGTGACGGAAGCAAAATGCAAAACCGCACAATTTTTGCGGTTGGAGACCGAAAGCAATCTATTTTCAGTTTTCAGGGAGCCGATCCGGATAAATTTGATGAAATGGCGAAGTATTTTAAGGATAAAGCGCAAGAAAAATTCAAAAAAATTAATTTGGAAGTTTCATTTCGTTCGTCTGCTGCCGTTTTGGATGTTGTAAACAGTATTTTTGCCGAACCGGAAGTATATCATGGTGTAACGGCCGAAGGTGAAAAAGTTGCACACTTGCCGTATCGTGCCGGCGAATACGGACATGTGGAAATTTGGCCTCTGTTTGTGTCTGAAAACACAAAAAAATCCAAAGCTGACAAGAAAAATATTGAACCGGAAGAATTTCCGTTAAGTCGTAGCAGTGAAATTTCGCAGAAATCGCAATTAGCTCAAGCAATGGCTCAAAAAATTAAAGATTTGATGGCTGAAACTAAAAACAGTGCCAGACCTCTGCATTTCAAAGATTTTATGGTATTGTTTCAAAAAAGAGCCAACGGAGTTGAAGATTTTGTGCGCGCTTGCAAAGATATGGACGTTAACGTTTCCGGTGCCGACAAATTGAAACTTTCGGAACAAATTGCGGTAATGGATTTGATTTCGCTGGGTAAATTTTTGCTTTATACCAATGATGATTTATCGTTGGCCGAAGTGCTGAAGTCTCCTTTGTTTGGATTAACTGATGATGATTTGTTCAAATTATGCTACAACCGTGGCGGTGCCTCGCTATGGATAAAATTATGTGACAATAAGAAAGAGTATCCGAAAATTTATGAACAATTAGATTTTTTGCTCAAAAAAATGGATATAATTCGTCCGTATGAACTCTACAACTATGTGCTGACAAAATATAACGGTCGTCATAAATTTATTGCCCGTATGGGATTGGAAGTTGAAGATGCTTTAGACGAATTTATAAATACCACAATAGCCTATGAGCGGGAACATATACCTTCAATGCAAGGATTTATTTCCTGGTTTGCCGGAAATGAAATTGAGGTAAAAAGAGAATCCGAGCAAAATGACATTGATGCCGTCAGATTGATGACAGTTCACCATTCTAAAGGATTGCAGGCTCGGGTAGTGTTTTTACCGGATACCGTCACAACCAAAAGACAGAGTTCTTCTCTGGCGTTTCTGAAAGATGAAAATCTGGCTTATTATCCGTTACGGAAAGATTGTTACGACGAAAATTGCCGCCGGCTCTCTCAAAATGATTGGCAAAAAAACACAGAAGAATATCGCCGCCTGATGTATGTGGCTTTAACCCGTGCCGAAGACAGATTATATATTTGCGGATACGGCACGGCTAAGGGCGGAACGTGGTATGATTTCTGCCGGAAGACATTACAAAACTGCGGTGAACAAAGCCAAGACAGTAAGTCTGTTTATTATGAAACAGAAGAATTTATCTCTAAAAAAGATGATGATGCGGATATTGTTGAATTAAAAGTTATGCAGCCCGAAGACTGGATAAACAAGGATGCTCCGGAAGAAGGTCCGCTTGCAAAACCGTATACCCCGTCAAAACTGCCGGAAGATAATGATGAAACCGATTCCGTTTCTCCTCTGGCAGACGGAGGCGATTATTATCGTCGCGGAACATTGATTCATAAATTGTTGCAATTTTTGCCGTCAGCACAAAAGGATAGGCAGACGGTAACGGAGATGTTTTTGCAACAAAATGCCGGAGAATTTACGCCCGACCAAAAAGAAAAAATAACGGCAGAAGTTTTGCACTTGCTGAATGAACCGGATTTTGTAGAGTTGTTCGGAGAAAATTCACGTGCCGAAGTGCCGGTGTCCGGAGAACTCAACGGTAAAATCATATCGGCACAGATAGACCGTTTAGTTATTTTGCCGGATAAAATTAAAATCGTGGATTTTAAAACCAACAAAAAAACGGATACAGATGCAAAACACCTCAATCCGGTATATAAAAATCAGTTGAATATTTATGCGGCACTGATAGCAAAAATATATCCGGCGGCACAGATTGAAACATATATTTTGTGGACAAATGAGGCGCGCCTGATGCGGGTTTCTTAAAATATGAAAATAAAAATAAGATAAGCTTGCAATCGGCTGCAAAAAAAACTATATATAAAAACAGGTTAATTTTATCAGGAGATTTTTGTTATGACACAACCGTTGACAGATGAACAATTTGCAGAAAAAGTATCAGCTTCTAAAGGACTTGTATTGGTTGATTTTTGGGCTGAATGGTGCGGTCCGTGCCGTCAGTTGGGACCGATTTTGGAAGTTATTGATGAAGATATGCCGGAACTTACGGTATATAAGATGAATGTTGATGATTCTCCTGATACGGCAAGCAGTTTCGGTATCCGAAGTATTCCGACAATGTTTCTGTTTAAAGACGGAAAACAAGTTGATGTTAAGGTTGGCTTGAATACCGAATCCAATATCAAATCTTGGATAGAGTCCTATAAGTGAAGTTTTCACATCCCTTTATTATTCTGTTCAATAAGACATACTCCTGTCCGGAATAATCGGCGGGAGTATGTTTTTTTTGTTACAAAAAATTCCCGCCATGGCGGGAATTTTTTAAGGAAAACCGTAATTTTTATTTCTTACTACGACCGCCGGTCGGCTGTTTTGCTTTTGTCGGATTTGAATTTTTTTCACTTTTCTTTTTTTCTGTCTTGTTACTTTTAAGACCGATTTTCTTTTCAATTATTTTAGTGATTTTTTCTTCATCTTCCGGCGAAATTATACCATACAGAGGAATGGAAAATGCCGTGAATCCCGCATTGTGGCGCTGTAACCAATTATACTTATAGTCAATTCCGTCATGCGGAACCAGAGAGATAACTTTTTTCAAACCGCAACAATCAACCATAATTTCTTCAGCATAAGCAACATCATCCCATTTCAAAGGATTGTTGTGGTCTATTTTGATGCTGTCGTCAGTAATCACCGCCATTGCATTATCGGCCGCATATTTATAAAACCACAGCCCCAGATGAGCGCCGAAAATTACAAACAGCAAAATACATTGCCACCATGATGCACAATACGGATAGTGCCAAATTCCGCAAAACAAAAATGCCAAGGCCGCAATATCAAAAACAAGCCACAAATAAGCTCCAATTCCTTTTTTAAATTTGTAATAAATAACTTCTTTCATCTTTCGCTCCTTACATATTATTCAGAAAGTTCAAAACCTCGTCTACGTGTCCGGCAACTTTTACCTTTCTCCATTCTTTCACAATATTTCCCTGCTTGTCAAGCACAAAGGTTGAACGTTCAATTCCCATATACTTTCTGCCATACATGGATTTTTCTTTCCAAACACCGAATGCTGATGACAATAAATGTTCTGAATCCGAAAGCAAAACAAAATTCAGGTTTTGTTTTTCTCTGAATTTTAAGTGACCGGCCACAGAGTCCGGACTTACTCCAATCACTACAGCTTTAGGCATAATACGACTAAAATTATCACGAAAAGAGCAGGCCTCGGCGGTGCATCCTGAAGTATTATCTTTCGGGTAAAAATACAACACAACATTTTTTCCTGAAAAATTTTTTAAACTAAACTTTTTTTCATGACCATTTTCATCTATTCCGCAAAGTTCAATATTTTCCATAATTCCTCCTTGTAAAAAAAAGACCTTTCAAATTATCCTTTACTTTTTGTAAATTAATAATTAATTTAATACTGTAAATCAACTTATTTGAAAAGGAATGGTAAAAATGGATAAAAAAGAAAAAAATAACGGTGTTTCTGAAACCGAAACAAAAAAATGTGAATGCGGTTGCGGCTGCGGTCCGGACTGCAAATGCGGATGTCAAGATGGCGGAAAATGCACTTGCGGCTGTGGTTGCGGCTGTGGCTGTAAGAAAAAATTATTCAAGTTATTGGCTGCATTAATCATCTTTTTTGCCGGTGTTGGTGTCGGCTGCTGTATTTGTTGCAGTTGTTGCCATCATCAGCCTAAATTACACAGTGTTAAAATGCCGGTTTCGGCTTTTGACAGACAAGCCGGTAATGTGATTATCATCAATACTGACGGTAAAAACGGTATGCCGGAGATTATGAATCATAAATGCAAACATCACGATAAACACCATGGCAAACATTCCGGAATGCACAACTTTAACCCTGCCGTAAACCAAAATTCTAATCCGGCTGACGAAAATTTATAAAATTGCGTATTTCTTAAATCAAAAAGCTCCTCAAATTGAGGAGCTTTTTGGGTTAAGCGCTTTGCTTTTCATCCCAGCCGCGTAAGATATAGTTGCTTAGTTTTTCACTAAAGAAAGAACTGTCACTGATAGCTTCTCCTTCAGAAATTTTAGCCTGATCCAAAAGCAAACGGGAAACTTCTTCAACTTGCGCTTTTTTATTTTCATCAAACATACTGTCTGCAAGTTTAATTATCAGCGGGTGATAAGGATTAACCTCTAAAATTCTGGAGCTTGCAAATGTTGTTTTTTGTTGGTGATTGCGCATCAATCGCTCTAAATGAATACTCATTTGCCCGTTTTCCACCGTTAAACTTACCGGACTCTTGGTCAATTTTTCGGTCGGAACAACCTTACCGACTTCGTCTTTAAACAATTCCGTCATATAGTCGGTGAGTTTTTTCAGGCTGCCTTCATCCGCACGAGGAGTATCTCGTTGCATTTTCAAGTCCATTTCGGCTTGCGAGATATGTTTAATCGGGTATCCCTTAAAATTAGTCAATACCTGAACCCAGAACTCATCAATCGGATCTGTCAGCAACAGCACCTCTATTCCTTTAGCGGCAAATGCTTCCAGTTGCGGATTGTTACGCATTGTCGGAATATCATCACCGGTAATATAATAGATAGTTGTCTGTCCTTCCTGAACACGCTTTATGTATTCATCTAAAGATGTAAGCTTATCTGTTGAATTGGTTGAATAAAAACGCGACAATTCCGCAATATCCACCCGATTAACGGAATCTTCGTAAATACCTTCCTTAAAAGCTGTTCCGAAAGCGTTCCAAAACTTGATATAATCGTCATAATCTTCGGAACGCTTTTTTAATTCCTTCAAAATACGAGACACAACGCCGTTTCTTATTTTTGCAATCAAGGCATTTTGCTGCAACATTTCACGAGAAATATTGAGCGGCAAATCGGCACTGTCAATAATTCCTTTCACAAAACGCAGGTAGGCCGGCATCAAATCATCTATTTTATCGGAAATAAATACGCGATTTACATAGAGTTTTAAGCTTTGCTGGCGGTCCGGCTGAAACAAGTCATACGGAGCTTCGGACGGAATAAACAGCAATCCGGTGTATTCTATACTTCCTTCCGCCTTAAAATGCAGCCGCATCCACGGTGTATCAAAATTACGTGAAATATGATGATAAAACTCATTGTATTGTTCTTCCGTTATATCCGCCTTATTTTTGGTCCAGAGTGCCTGTCCGGTATTTACCGTTTCTTCACCGGCTTTACCCAAATCCAAAACAATCGGGTAATTGATATGGTCGGAATATGTGCGTATGATATGGCGCAAATAAATGGTATCGGTAAAATCTTTGGCATCATCTTTCAAATATAACTTAATATCCGTGCCGAATTTTTCGCGTGTGGCTTCCTCAATTTCAAACCCGTCAACACCATTAGAAATCCATTTATAGGCTTGTTCTTCTCCGGCTCTTTTGGTCACTACTTCAACCTTATTTGCCACCATAAAAGCAGAATAAAATCCCACACCGAATTTTCCGATTAAATCTACAACCGAACCATTATCTTTTGCATTATTAACAAAGTCTGCCGTTCCTGATTTTGCGATTGTTCCCAGATGATTAATCAAATCATCTTTATTCATACCGATTCCGTTATCACTGATGGTTAAAGTATTTTCTTCCGCATTTGGAGTGATTATTACCTTAAAATCACCGTTATCTTTAGCAATTCCCGGATTCATCAGCGCATAATAGCGCAACTTATCGCAAGCATCACTTGCATTGGAAATCAGTTCACGTAAAAATATATACTTTTCCGAATAAAGCGAATTAATCACTATATCCAATAACTTACTGACTTCGGTTTTGAATTTTTGTTTTCTGCTCATTTTTATTCTCCCTCACAATCTAAAATTTATATGGGAATGTTTTTTACAATTCGCAAGGGGTAACCATAAAATTTAGTTGAAATTTTTTATCGGTGTATTTATCTTATATCTGACTATACATTTTTATGGATTTATTTAAACAGTATCAACTATGAATGAAAACAAATTTAAGGAAGAGCTTCAAAATCTGAAGCACTTGATGGGTTCCCCAAATTCCACTTCCGGAAAAGTGTTTCTGTCCCCACAAGCCCAAAACTTGATGCTGACGGGAAATTACAGTGCTGATTTGGTTGAATTCTATGTGAAAAGTCATCCTCTTTGTGATGAGGCTGAGGTTCTGTTCTTTACTGACCGAAAGTTTGTGCACCTGTGGAAAAACTACATTGGCAAATGGTATGTTTGCTCTCAAGTGCAAAAACTTTTTATCACTACAAGTGATTACAAAGAATTTGCAGCAGAACTGGTGCTGACAACAGAGTCGGATAAACTGATTGCAGAAGTCCGCAATTATGCTATGCAGTATGGGCTGGAATTGCATGATTAGGCTTCAGCAAAATCTTTCAAAAGCAGCGTTATAATTCTAAAACGCTGTTTTTTTGTTTTATCATTATAATAAAAATCATCACAGAATAAGAAAAAACTTGACAAACGGTGACCGGTGTGTTATAAAAATTATCAGAGTGGAAATTTGTGCTTAAAATTCTACTCTGTTAACCAAAGCGAGGAAAATTCCTCGTTTTTTTGTTTTAATCACTTAAAACCTGCACGTCTTATTCCGTGCGGGTTTTATTTTTGGAGAATTAATATGAATAATAATGAAACAGTGCGCGAAACACTTAATCGTGTGGTGCGCGAACTCGGCGCGATTAAGGATAATTCCAATACCACGCCTTATCCTTCCGCCGGTTACACTCCCTACGTGCAAACCGGCAATCCGCTTTGGGCGCAAAGGCAACGTATGACCGCCATTCAACCTGCGCAAAATCAACCATTGCGCCCTCTCTCTAATGGGAATAATGTTATGAATAATTCTTATTGGAAAGAAAATCTTGCCAATGCCGCAACCGGTTTTGCCGAAGGAGCTTTGGCCGGAGGTGAACGTTTTGTTGATGGTTTAACAGAAGGATATTATGGAAAACAAGTTAATAATTTAGATAACAATTCATACATAGAGAACCAAAACAGACTGCAAAACTATGCGGAATCAAACGGTCTGGGAGAGGCTAATAAACTAGCCAATTCGGCCATAGATACTTCAGCTAACTTTATAAGATATTATCTTGTAAGCAAGCTCTTTAAATAGAAAAAACTTGACTCAAACCGGACGTAAGTATAATATACGCTCGGTTTGAGTTGATTTGCGAGAATACAAATGCCGTTTTTGAAAAAATTTATTGCAGATATAACAAATTACATAAATGATGAAATATATACTCCATTAAGAACATGTGCAAAAGGTTGTTTGAAAATACTAACCGGAACAAGAGGCATGTCACCGGCATATTCTATCCATGGTATTATTAATGGATACCAATTTTTTATCACCATTCTAGCTTTTTTTTGTATCCAATCATTTGTCAATCTTTTTAAATTACCACTTCTAAGTTATATAACAGGACTTATTTTATTAAGTTTTATGTTGTTTGCCGTTCAAAAGCGTTGCCGTGATTTTAATTATGATGGAACAGTGTTTATTATGACAGTATCATTGGCTGTTATTTTGACTTATGCTACAACTTATATAAATTATACCGATATGAATCGCTTTTGGAAATGGACTCAATTAACAGAAGTTGTTTTATATTGCATTACTTTATTTTTAATATTAATTCCGAGCAAACCGGATGCGGACATTAATTTAACATCACCGCTGATGAAACATCCGGTGATTTATACCGCCGTTTGCTTTGTGCTGTGTATTGCCGCCACTTGGACGGTTAACCATTATTACGGCATAAATATTGAGCTGTTTTAAATTATCAGATTAGAGATTTGTGCTTAAAATTCTGCTCTGTTACATTAAAACCGATGGCATCAATGCACGACGCGGAGATATATTTTGTCGCAATACTGCGTGAAATATCGGATAAGCCCGTTCGCACTCTGTCACGGCAATATTTACAATATTAGAGATTTTTTCGCTTATATCAAATTCCGTTTCGCTGATAAACAGAGAATGTTTGAAAACAGGCATTTGCATTTCTTCCCAATAAGAAAAATAACCAACCCACAAGTCTTCGTTAATAAGGGCTAAAAGCTCAAAGATACTCGGCAAATTAACATTTTTCGGCTGCAAATTTAAAAGACAGGAAATATGCAAACAATTCATACTTTGCTCCCAAGCAAAAAACAACAGCATATTGTCCCACTTGCCGTTTAGCTCCACCACGACTTCCGTAGGACTGCGACGCTCGGTTACGTTACTTTTTCTAAACAAGCATTCCACATCATCAATCGGATTATATTTGCACAAATTTTCTGCCAGCATTACACCCTCGTTTTCCATTTTACCACATCAGGATGACGGCTTTTTATTAAAAAAATAATAAAATTCTGACTTATCCACATTTGTTTATTAAGAAAAATATCGTTTATAAACAAAGCGATAAGACGTAACCTGCTACTTTTTGTATTTTTAATTTGGATTCTTTTTTGTTTTTTAATATACTTTTAACCAATAAACAAATAACAGAGGTGCAAATTATGGTTGGTATAGCCTATCCCGATATTTCTCCGATTATTTTCCAAATCGGCCCGTTTGCTTTGCGTTGGTATTCAATGGCATATCTTATCGGTATTTTAGCCGGTTGGTGGCTTGTAAGTTTACGCTCAAAAAAATTACACCTGCCGTTAACAAAACAAAATTTGGAAGATATTGCTTTTTATATGACCTTGGGAATTATTTTAGGCGGCAGGCTCGGCTATGTTTTGTTTTACGGCAGAGATATGTTTGCATCAAATCCGCTGGAAATTTTTCAGATTTGGCATGGAGGAATGTCCTTTCACGGAGGAATTATCGGTGTAATTATCGCTTTGTATTTAGTATCACGCAAAATAAAATACTCATTTCTAAGTTTAACCGACATCATTTCTCCGGTTGTTCCGATAGGTATATTTCTCGGACGCTTGGCTAATTTCACTAATGACGAGCTTTGGGGGCGCGTAACAGATGTTGCATGGGCAGTGCGTTTTCCAAACGGCGGAGGCTTGCCTCGCCACCCTTCGCAAATATACGAAGCACTGACAGAAGGATTATTGATGTTTGTTATCCTGAATATTTTGTGGAACATAAAATGGTGCCGTCAGCGAACCGGTTTTGTTTCTGCGGCATTTTTACTTTGTTATGCCGGATTTCGTGCTTTTTGCGAACAATTTCGTGAACCGGACTCACAAATCGGTTTTTTGTGGAATCACCTTACAATGGGGCAGCTTTTATCCGTTCCGGCCGTAATCTTGGGATTTTACTTGTTTATCAGAGCTTTTGTGAAGCCTGATATTGATGAAAAACTTTAAGCCTTAACCAGCAGATTTAAGTTAAATTTTGTATGCTGTTGAAGCTTCAGATAAGCACGATTAATCACTTCTGCCGCATTCAGGTCTTTTCTCGTTTTCTCAGAAATACAATTTGAAATGGTTATCTTAACCGAAATATTGTTGCTGAACATAAATTCGGAGGCGGCAATACGATGCCGTATTTCCTCGCCGTATTCCATTACATGGCGAGCAGTCTCATTTTTAAACACCATAATAAAATGTGATGCATTATAACGATACACCGTAATATTATAAGGCATTTCCAACAGCTGATTTATCACCAGTTGTTCCAAATTTTTAACATACGAATAACCCAGCTCGCGGATGATTTTTTCACGGTTATCTATACAAAAAACTCCGATGGTATACTTAAACGGAAATTTGTTTGCCGCATGTGACAAATATGCCTGATAACTGTTAACATTTTCCAACACATCATAACGATATTTGTTGTATAAATCAAAAAGAGCCGTAACCAAAGATATGAGCGCGAAACACAAAAAGAAACCGGCAAATCCGGAAAAGCTGTCAGAATACATCAGTCCGAACAACAAACAGGAATCGGCATAAAACAATCCGGTGTTGGTGATAGTATTCTTAAAACTTATGTCTACAGCCACAAACGCGAGCATTGATACCCAGATTATCAGTCCCCATACAGGCATACATTCCACCATCAAATCGGGACTTAAGAGATTACTGATAAATCCGCCGAAATTATGTGCAAAGGCAGCTTCAGACAAAACAGCCAGGAATAAATAAAAATTGCGTCTTGTTTTTAAGCGGGTTTGCGGAATAAAATAAAACAGCAAAAGGTTGAAAGGCAGTAACATGCATATCCATAAATATTCGTATGATTGCATATATCCGTCCGGATTTTGTTTTTTCAATTCATTAATGATAATAAAGCACAATGTTCCGCATAACAAACTGAAAAACGGCTTTGACAAATTCACGGCATATAATGCGCAAATCGTAAAGCAGGCAACTCCCAAAAAAGCGTAGTGTAAAAACACATTTGCAGACAATTCATACGGATTACAGGCATAAAAAGAAAATAAACCGAGCGCAAAAATCAGCGCCGGCAAAAAAGAACTCTTTATTGTAGAAAGAATATATTTCAAGTTTACGCCAAAAGGCACGGTTATCCTCCTTATCCTAAATTTATCCGGAGTCTAGCACCAAAGAGTTTAAATTTTATTTATACATTTTAAAATTGAGCTGTCGCCGTAAGAATAAAAACGATATTTTTTATTTATGGCGTGGGCGTAAGCATCTTTCATTCTTTGAGTTCCGGCAATTGCACAAATCAGCATAAACAAAGTTGATTTCGGCAAATGAAAATTCGTGATAATCATGTCAATAATGCGAAATTTATACCCCGGAGTAATAAATATATCCGTTTCGCCGCAAAACGGATGCAAAATACCGGTTTCGTCGGCAGCACTTTCCAACAAACGAACAGATGTTGTGCCAACGGCAATAACACGTCGTCCTTCGTGTTTGGCACTGTTAATGATTGCACATGTTTCCGGTGAAATCACCCCATATTCGGCGTGCATTTTGTGATTTTCCGTATCGTCGGTTTTAACCGGCAAAAACGTTCCGGCTCCGACATGCAGCGTTAAAAACACTCTTTTAACCCCCATATCATCAATTTCTTTAAGCAACCGTTCAGTAAAATGCAAACCGGCGGTAGGGGCGGCCACAGCTCCCTCATGCTTGGCATAAACCGTTTGATAATCTTCTTTGTCATTATACGGATTCCAAAGTCCGGCAACGGGTTTATCTCTTTTAATGTAAGGAGGCAAGGGCATAGAACCGTATTGTTCCAATTTTTTGCCCAAATCATCAGGCAAACACATAAATTTAATCAGCACACCGTCTTGCTCGTCTTTTTGCACAACTTCGGCGCAAAAATCAGAATTTTCGGCGCTGATTTCCGCCGTATAAAAACGGATTATATCACCCGAACGAAGTCTTTTGGAGTTTTTAATAAAAGACCACCAGCAAATTCCGTCTTCGGGATGATAAAGAGTAACTTCAACCAAAGCTTCTCCCCTTTGACCGTAAAGACGGGCCGGAATAACTTTCGTATCATTAAAAACCAAAACATCATTCGGACGCAAAATTTTAGGCAAATCATAAAAGTGGCGGTCAATTATTTGATTTTCTTCCGATAAATCCAGCAATCTGGACGAATCCCGCGGATTGACCGGCGCCTTGGCAATCAACTCTTTATCCAAATCAAAATCAAACAAATCAACCTTCATTTTTATGCTCCGAAAATCTGAATTTTTTACACTTTATATTACAAAGCCCCGCCGAAAGCAAGAGTTTTCACTTGCACAAAAATTCCGAAAAATCCAATATTTGTCAATATAAGAAACAAATTATGCAGGTGTTGACTTAGAAATATGAAAAAAAATTATTTTTTTGACAAAAAAGTATTGCAATTAGGTTAAAAATGATGTATAGTCGGTGCAGAAATGAAGAAATAGGAGTTTAAAAAATGGCAATTAGAACAATTCAAGATGCAGTAGATATCATCAACAGCGGTTCTTTCACCAGTGACTTTGACAGCGCTGTTGATTATTTACTCACTAACGACAGAAACAATCCCGCATTAGACTTTTTAAATGACGGAACAAAAGACGAAGAAAAATTAAAGCGCGTTACCGCTTATTTTAAGAAAGCTGAAACGCTTGATAATATTGATTATCAGGAATTTGCTGCCGCAACAACGGTATGGCGCAGCATAAAAAAGTCAGAATTCAGTTTTGACCAGATTCATGGCACAACGCTTGATGATAACACAATTTTCAACAATACCGCAACGATTCAATCTATCGTAAATGATGATGCTTTTGAAAACGAAGTTTTGAATGATTCAGAGTTGAAAATGGCTCAAAACCTGACAACTTATGTTGACGACGACGGTAATATTGTTCCGGCTACCGGAGGTGATTTTTCAGCTGAAGATGCAGAATACGCAAGATTGGAATCCTCTAAACAAAGAGCTGTTCTTGCACATTCCGTAGACAAAGATTTTATGGCGCGACCTGAAGATGAGCGCAGAAAGGTATTACTCAACACCATCAAAACGGATATGTATACAAGTTGGCTTACCGAAGTAGGCGCAAGTGCTGTCAGCCCTGCAGACGATAAAGTTTTAGCCGCTCAAAAGTTCAATGATGCCATTGAAGCAGCTATTGCCGGAAGACCGGTAACGGTTAAAACGGACTCTGTTCTCAACGGAACTATCCGCACTTTGGAGTCTATGCGTATCAGACATCAGGCTTTGTTGAAAGCAAAATGCAAAAAATCTGCTCTCCAAATGAACAGATTATATCATAAGTTCGGTCATTTTGTCGGTGATTATTTCGGAACAAAGGCCGAATTGAAATTAGCCGGTATATACTTGATGAAACACGGTAAAAAGCGTTTTGTTACCAATGCCGCAGCATCTGTTCTCGGTTTGGGTGTAGGCGGTTTGGCCGTTGCATCCGGAAGTGTGGGCTTGGCTATTGCCGCAGCCGCTTCGTATTCCGTTTATTCTGCCGCATCTAATGCTGTATTTACGGTATGGGAAAGACAAAACGCCGAAAAACGTGCGGCTGCAGAAGCCGGAAAAGACACTAAATCTTGGAATGGTATTGCCGGATTCAAAAAAGCTTATGCTAAAATTAAATCAAACAAAAAAGAATATGCCGACTATAAGAGAAGAAACAAAGTATTGGCCGGTTATGGTTTGGCCGGCGCAGGTGCAGCTTTGGCTGTTGGCGCGGCAGCTTCTTCTGCCGCAGCTGCCGGAGCAACATACGGAATAGCCAGATTTGTTGCCGGAACAGCCAGAGTTTTAGGTTTCAACACCAATGCAATGCTTGATGCAAAACAAGCCAGAAATGTGTATAAAGCTGATAAAACCAATACAAAGAACAAGCACGAATATCACAGAAGAATAGGTGCTGTAGTTTTAACGCTTTTATCTTCATCTGCTGCCGAATTGGCAATGGCTGCCGGTTTAGACGGACAACACCATGATGCTGCTCATGCGGCAGGGCAAAATGCACATCAACAAGCGGCTGAACAGCAAGATACTCTTACAACTCAACAAACGGATTCCATTCCGGCACAGAGAGTGGCTGAACAAACGGATCCCGCTCCTGCACAGCAGAATGTTCAGCAAAATGTTTCTGAAACTACCAATACAGCTACTCAAGGTGCAGCAGAAATAAAAGTTCCTACCGAATGGAATGAAAATATGGGTATCAGCAAACAGCACTGGGATTTAATGATGGCTCGCTTTGCGAAGAGCAATATCTCGTTTGACGAAGCATATACCAATGTTGTAAAAGCTCAACAAGCAAATCCTGATTTGTTCAAGGACATTAATCCGGTTAAGGTTGTTGATGAATACTTCCTGAAAGATTCTTGGGTTCAAAACTGGGAAAAAGTCGGAGTATTTGACAGTCAGGATGCCATTGTATCTAAGTTGCATTTAAATCCGAATGCCAATGTTGTTGATGTAACCGATTTCAATAATGTTGCCGAAGCAAAAGGTGCAATTTATCACAATCAAATCACGGTGACAGATGCCGAAGGTCATAAGAAAACTCTTGATTTTTACAGCACCGATTTAAATCAGTTGCACAAACATGACACCATGTTCAGACTGGAAAGAATTATTGAGTGCGGTGAAAAAATTGAAGTTAATACCCAAGATGCCAATGCCATGATTTTGGCTGCAAGAGTTGCCGGTGACAGAAATGTCGGTGTTGCCTCATTCGGCGGATGCGGTGAGGACGATACGTATACTCACGCATACATCAAAAAACATGCAACGGAATTGCATAAACCTACCATTACAAAAGACAATGTAAATGTAGGTGAAACCGCTGAACAGGTGAGTAAGGGTGCAAATGCAGCAAATGTTGGCGAAACAACAGAGCGAGTGGCTATTGAAAGACCTGCTCCAAAACCTGCTCCGGAGTTGACTGCATCAGTTAAACTTATCAGAACATCTACGGATGGCGGTAATTTTGACGACCCTGCTATTTTGAACAATGCTAGTGTAGTTGCTCAAGGCGATTTGGGAGCTGAAGCTGCTCAGCGTATTAAAAATAATGCTCAAGAACAATCTCTTGGTGTTGCAGATACAACAAAGATTGTAATTGCAGCAAAAGCTATTAAGACAAAATAATCATTTTCATCAAACTCCTGAAAGTCCGGATATTTTATCCGGACTTTTTTGTTAAAAATCTATTGACAAAATAGAAAAAAAAGCGTATATTGCAATCCATAGCGTTTAACAATTTTGGAAATTATGGAGACAAGAAAGATCCTTCCGGCAACGGGAAGCAAGGTAGTGTGCCTTATTACAGTTGCAAAGAATGCTCCGTGGTTATCAAGACCAAGATACGGAGAGTGGGATAACCGATATATCCTCAGCGTTCTCCCCTGTATCCAGAACGGGAACAGGTTTGAGAATCTTCGGACAGGTAAAGCAGTCATTCCAACCGGAGACAGCATGGTCTGGGGAGTGTTAGCCGGAACAAGTCTTCACTATGAGGACGGCTATGAGTTGTTGGTCAGCAGAAGCACGACAAAAGTGCCAAAGTTGGTCATTTATGAGGGCGTGCCGTTCAATCCGGCAACAATGGTCAGACATGAGGTTTTCAACCGTCATGAAGCGTGATTCTTTTATGCTAAGAGTGTGTTACAAAGAGAGTATGTAACGCACTCTTTTTTGTTTTTGTAGCGAAATAAAATGAAACTTTTTGTGTCTTGCGGATGATTCGTAAAAATATTAATATGAACCATCAAAATTAATTTTAAGGAGAAAAATAATGGCTAAAATTCACCCGAGTGCAATAATTGAAGACGGTGCTCAGATTGCTGCAAGTGCCGAAATCGGTCCTATGTGTTGGATAAGTTCACAAGCTAAAATCGGCGAAAATGTTAAATTGCTGGGACAAGTTACCGTGTTCGGAAACACCACAATCGGCAATGGAACAATAGTGTTTCCGGGGGCCAGACTTGGGTGTGGTCCGCAAGATCACGGCAACGAATTTCAGCCGGAAGCAAAATTAATTATCGGTGAGCGTAACATCATCAGAGAAAATGTGACAATGCACTCCGGAACGCCGAAAGAACACTTTACAACGGTTGTCGGCAATGACGGAATGTTTATGATTAATTCTCACATTGCCCATGATTGCGTTGTCGGCAACAATGTAATCATGACAAACAATGCGGTTATCGGAGGGCATGTTCACCTTGGCGACGGTGTAATTTTGGGAGGAAACTGTGCGGTTCACCAATTTGTTCATATCGGACGCAAAGCCATGGTCGGCGGTGTCAGCGGAGTCGCTCGTGACATTATTCCGTTCGGAATTGCCAACGGTATGCCGGCAAAGTTACGCGGATTAAATGTTGTCGGTTTGAAACGCAGCGGTGTTGATGAAGCAACAATAAAATCATGCACCAGGGCCTTTATGTTTATATTTAAGGGTTCTACCGGAAACTTTGAAGAAAGATTAAAACAAGCTGAAGAAAAGTTCAAAGACAATGCCATGGTTATGGAGCAAATCGCTTTTATTAAAGAATCGCTGAGTGGTAAGCGCAACGTCACCATTGCCGAATAATTGCAAAAAAAAAGTATACTGCCGGTGGAGAAGACAAAACACCGGCATTTTTTTTGCGATGATGACATTGTTTTTTACTCAAAAATCCATTCAATCATATTTTCGTTGTCATTACTGGTTGCCGCATCAGCTTCAGGCAAGGTGTAACGTGTGCGCAGACAATAATCATAATAAGCAGAATATCCTGGCAAGCACTTATCAACGCATCCTGTTCCCTTTTGCACAAATTTATTTCCGCAATTTGCGCATATTCCATCCAGACAACCACTGATACCACTGTATGTAAAAACACCGCCTCCTAACGACACATTATCGGAAAATTCCGCATATTCCAATTTGTTTGTATAATAAAAAGCTGAATTACCCAAATTTGAGGCATTCGGCATATATACATCATTTAATCTTCCGTTGTATCCGAAAGCTGAATTTCCTACCGTTTCTACGCCTTTAGCTTTTATACTTTGTAAGGCATACAAATCATAAAATCCACGTTCGCCGATACTTTTTACACTATCGGCAACAGTTGCAGTCTTGGCTTGATCTGCACCGCAAAACGCATTTGCACCTATTCCGGTTACACCGTTTTCAATAACAATATTTTTTATTTTCTGCATTTCTACTCTGCTGCCGTTTCCCCAAGGTGCGTCGGAGGCAGGTGAATTATATCCGTAACCGGGGGCAAAATTTGTATCTTTACTCCAACCGTAATCTGCCATCTTTCCTGTTCCGGACACCGTAAAATTTCCGTTTTCATCTAATGTGCATTTCACGTTTGCACCATAATTGCCGTCAGAATCTTTTTCACCGCAATTCCACGTTTCGGCTTTAATCTCGCTGACACCACATATTAGTCCTAAAAAGCTGAGTATTAAAATATTTTTTCTCATTGGTATTCTCCCTGCATTAAAACAATAAATAAAAAAGCCACCGAAAATGGTGGGCGGATGTTCAGAAACCGTGAAGAAAACCAAACGGCTCGGCGTTTTCGTGCTACAAGCCTTATTGCACCGACATCCGCTCAAATACCAAACGAATCATCGGCATATAATTAGAAATCGTTATATTAACGATTGTTTCCTTCAAAGGGTTCTGACGCCCTAAAGTGTGCTTTTTTCACACTCTTGTTTCATACTAACAAAGCAGGAATAAATTGTAAAGAAAAGTTTTAAGATTACTAAAATAAAGAAATCTCTACAGGTAAATAAAAAAAGCCGAAATTAACTTAATCGGCATTTTTAACACAAACGGCGTTTTACTTTAATCGGTGACGGTTACATCCGTTAACTTGAATACATCAAAATCAACATCTGTCGGAATGGTAATATGAGAGCGACTCATCGGTTCAACATCACTCGTGTCAATACCGCCTTCCGCCAGAACATTACCGGAATTGTCGGTGAAGATGACCGAAATAATAACTCTTTTAACCGGTTTGTTGCCGGAATTTTCCAATAAACCGCACACACCTTTGTCGCAGCGCTTTAAGTCATAAACTTTGACACCGTCTTTATCATAAGTATTCGGTAATTGCTTTTCGGTAAGGACTTTTTGGGTGTCCGGTTTTTCAGATATCTTATTTTGTTCGTTCGGAGTGCAAACGTAATATCCGCCCAATACCGCCAAAATGATAATTATTAATGGTATTTTTATACCAAACAAAGAAACGGATTTTCCTTTTATGTTATTTTTGTATAGGCGAAATAATGATAAAAAGCTTTCTTTCGTAAACGAAAAAATTTTTCCTTGCAATAACAGCTTGATTAAAGAAACGGCTTCCGTAACACTGACGTTTTCATTGTTTTTTGACGTTGTTTTCATTTGCTACTCCTTAAATGATTTTCCTATTCATCATAGCCATATATTGTTGAAAAATAGTAAATATTTTGATTAAAGGTTTATATTTTTGTAAATGTGTTGAATTTTGTGAATAAATGTGACAATCTTTTCTTGTTGGCAAAATAGAGTGTGATAAATGAAAGCAAAAAGAAACAAAACCATAGATATTTCAGCAGATGCCGGAAAAAAATATTTGCAACGCTGCATAACAGTGGAAACAAATATTACAACCGCAAAAGTGCTGAATAAAACAATTTGCGGAGATACGTTTTCCGTTTTGCCGTTATTACCGCAAAAATTTGTTGATTTGTTGATTGTTGATCCTCCGTATAATTTAGCAAAAAATTTTCACGGCAATAAATTTAAAAAAACATCAGACGAAGTTTATGCCGAATACACCGAACAATGGCTGCTTGCAGTTTTGCCTCATCTTAAAGATAATGCAAGTGTTTATGTGTGCTGTGATTGGCAATCAAGCATTGTTATTGCCGATATTTTGAAAAAATATTTGAATGTGCAGAACAGAATAACTTGGCAAAGAGAAAAGGGGCGCGGTGCGCTTCGCAACTGGAAAAACAGCATGGAAGATATTTGGTTTGCAACGGTTTCTAAAGACTATACTTTTAATGTTGACAACGTGAAAATGCGACGTAAAGTTTTGGCTCCGTATAAAGTTGACGGTGAGCCGAAAGATTGGGAACAGACTGCTGACGGAAAATTTCGTAACACGTTTCCTTCAAATTTTTGGGACGATATTTCGGTTCCTTATTGGTCTATGCCGGAAAATACGGCACATCCGACACAAAAGCCGGAAAAATTACTGGCAAAGCTGATATTGGCCAGTTCTAATGTCGGAGATGTTGTTTTTGACCCGTTTTTAGGTTCCGGCACAACTTCCGTTGTGGCTAAAAAACTAAAGCGCAATTATGTCGGGATTGAACAAAACGAGCAATATTGCGTGTGGGCCGAAAAGCGCCTTGATATTGCCGAGAGGGACAAATCAATTCAAGGATACACCGACGGTGTGTTCTGGGAGAAAAATACTGAAGCTCTGCAACGAAAAACAGGCAAATAATTTTTAGCAGCTTAACGCGTTTTTAGCAATACCGGCTAAAGAGGTTTCTTTATATTCTTTGTTCAAGCTCATACCTGTTTCATACATTGTTTTTATGATGCTGTCCAAGCTGACAATATGCGTGCCGGTCCCGTTCATGGCCAAGCGAGCGGCATTGACAGCCTTGACTGCACCCATGGCATTGCGCTCAATGCAAGGAACTTGCACGAGTCCGTTTATCGGGTCACAGGTTAATCCGAGATTGTGTTCCATGGCTATTTCGGCAGCATTTTCAATTTGACGGTTATTTCCACCCATTGCGGCAACCAGCCCGCCGGCAGCCATTGAGCAGGCAACGCCGACTTCTCCCTGACAACCTACTTCGGCACCGGAAATGGAGGCGTTGGTGCGGTATAGGCTGCAAATAGCCGAAGCGGTGGCTAAAAATGTGACGGAGGCATTCTCCATATCTAACGGTTTTTTAAATTTTCCGTAGCGTTTCATATAACGCATTACCGACGGAATGATACCGGCGGAACCCATGGTTGGCGCGGTTACCATAATTCCTCCGGAGGCATTTTCTTCGGCAACGGCAAAAGCCCAAATGTTTATCCAGTCAATAACGGTTAAGCTGTCGGTTGAATTCATGTCAAAATTTTCTTTCAGGCGATCATACATAGCTTTGGCATGACGCTGAACATTTAAGCCGCCGCGCAGAATACCGTCTTTTTTCAAGCCGATATCAATGTTTCTCTGCATAATGTCATCTAACCTCATTATGCGTTTGGTTACGGACTGTTGAGAAATGGCTTTTTCATTCTGTAACACAATTTCGGCAATTTTCATGCGATTATTTTGACACAGTTTCATTAATTGGCGGCAGTTATCAAACGGGTAGGGAACATCAAAAGGTTTACGGTCTATCCGTTCGTTAATTTCATCAAGACGGGCAATCGTTCCTCCACCCACGGAAAAATATATTTCTTCCAGCAGAATGTTGCCGTTTTTGTCGTAAGCGGTAAATTTCATTCCGTTGGAGTGTTCTTTTAAAAACGTTTGTTTATCCAAAAAAAAGTCGGTGTTCAAAGAAAACGAAATTTCGTGTTGCCCCGACAAATTGATTTTTTCGGTTGTCTGTAATTCGGCAATATAGTCTTTTGTAATGTCTACTTCCTCTGCTTCCAATCCCATAAGCCCGTATATGACAGCGTTGATTGTTCCGTGTCCCGCACCGGTCAGAGCGAGTGAACCATAAAGTATTACTTTAACTTTTTCGGTTAAAAACAATTTATTTTGTTGTGCCAAATTGCCGACAAATCGTTTTGCCGCTTTCATCGGACCTACGGTGTGCGAACTGGAAGGACCAATGCCTACCGAAAATATCTCAAACAGACTGTAATACATTTTTTTATATCCTCAAGTGTTTTTACAAAAATGAGTTGATGTGTTTTTTCGTTTCATCCATTAATTTTGCGGAAACGTGACCATAATCAGGAACAATGACCATTTCGGAACGAGGCAAAAGGGTATGCAAATCCCACGCTTGTTTCAGCGGACAACAGAAATCAAGCCTGTTATGTGTAATCAGAGTCGGAATCTTATGGATTTTTGCGATATTGCGCAAAATCTGATTTTCTTTGAGGAAAAAATTATTTTTTTCGTAATGAAAGTAGACTCTTGCAGATTGCAACTGCGCGCCATCTTCATCCGTAACCGGTAAAAATTCGGGTTGCAGCTGCCCGAGCATATATTCATAACTGCCGAGGTAAGCCAACGCGGTATTGTTTTCTTTTTTGCGATTAGAATACAGCATTTTGCGAAAGGCCGGATAAATCTCTTGTTGTTTGGCAATTTTACGCATGGTTGCCCATAAATCAGGGTAAAATCTTTCGCTGTCCGAGTTAATCCATTCCGTATCGTATTTGCGGGCTAAAAAAACGGAAGTTACGATAATTTTTTTCACCTTTTCCGGATTACTTTCGGCAAATAACAATGCCAGAGTTGACCCCCAAGAACATCCGTAAACAATGATTTTTTGTGTGATGTTAAGTGTTTTTAACAGTCTTTTGGCATCTGACAAGGTGTCGGCGGTAGTGTTGGCATCCAGCAAGTCTTTAAATTGTGAATTTCCGCATCCGCGTTGGTCAAACATAATCAGACGATATTTTTTTGTATCAAAAAGTTCGGCATATTTTGTTTTGGCAGAACCTCCGGGACCGCCGTGAAAAAACAATACCGGAGTGCCTTTAGGGTTGCCGTATTGGCTGTAAAAAATGCTGTGTCCGTCTTTGGATGGCAAAAAGGCGCTGTCAAACGGCTTTAACTTTTTTTTGAATAAATTTTTAATCCACATCATCTTTTGTGCTAACCTCTTTGCAGAATATATGCATTTACGGTATTCAGCAGCAACATTGCTACTGTCATCGGACCAACTCCCCCCGGAACCGGAGTTATGGCAAAGGCTTTGTCTTTAACATCCTCAAAATCTATATCTCCGCACAATTTTCCTTCTTTCGTGCGATTGATACCTACATCAATCAATACTGCACCGGCCTTTATCCAATCTTGTTTAACCAGATTAGCCACGCCGCAGGCACTGATTACAATGTCGGCAGTTCCCGTGTATTGCTTAATATTTTTTGTTTGTGAGTGTGTGATACTGACGGTGCAACCTTGATTCAGCAAAAGAGTTGCCAACGGGCGGCCGACAATCATTGAAGCCCCGATTATTGTTACACTTTTTCCGCTTAAATCAGAGTATATACCGTTCAGCATTTTCATGATACCGAGCGGAGTTGCGGCAACAAAATACGGCTGTTGATTGTTTTGCAACATTCCGGTATTAATCGGGTGAAAACCGTCAACATCTTTGAAAGGTGAAATTGAATTGATGATATTGTGAGTATTCAAATGCTTGGGCAACGGAAGTTGCACAATAATTCCGTTTACCTCACTGTCTTCATTAAGCTGTTGAATAATTTTTATAACTTCTTCTTCTCTTATATCTTCATCCAAATGGTGAAAATGCGAGACCATTCCTATTTGAGCCGCTGCCTTTTGTTTGTTCCGCACATAAACGGCACTGGCATCATCATTACCTACCATCACAATGGCTAATTGGGGAGGGTAGGCAAATTCGGATATTTGTTTTTTTAAGCTGATTTTTATGTTTTCAGCCATTTCTTTTCCGTTTATCAATTTTGCACGCATTCTGTCACTTTTCCTTTTTCAGCAAATTCAGTTTTTCTTCAAAGTCATTTTTTTGCTCAACATCTATATATATTTTTTTCCGGTGTTCGGTTTCTCCGCTGATAATGTTGAGCAAACTTTTGGCTATATGTAATTCTTTGGACAAGATTTTCAGCAGTTCCTTATTGGCTTTTCCTTTTTCGGGAACACTTACCACGCTTGCTTTAAGATATTCTTTGTTATCCGAACAGCAACAAACTCCGCGGCCGACAAAATTTTCTCCGGCGCTCGGAGT
The DNA here is from genome assembly GCA_017484225.1 of Alphaproteobacteria bacterium. Taxonomy (GTDB): domain Bacteria; phylum Pseudomonadota; class Alphaproteobacteria; order RF32; family CAG-239; genus RUG410. The sequence continues at coordinate 7,539 of JAFUTN010000016.1, read as the reverse complement.
CAGTTTTATTCGTAAAAGATAACCTGTTTTGTAGCGTTCAAAAAAACTCATTATTGCATATATTGCTCAATCCAGCGGCTCAAATGAGTTACAAACGAGCCTAAAAAGGCGATTGCAACCAACAACACATACGGAGCCACATCTATTCCGGATACCGGAGCAACTTTTTTGCGAATTGCCTTATAAACCGGTTCCGTAACCGCTTTCAAAATTTCCATAAATTTTTCGGCATACTTGTTGTGTATGGTAATCAGCTTATATTGCAGCATCCAATACAAAACAACATCAACAACAACAACCTTAAAATAAAGGCTGATAACCAAACCCAAAATGTCCAACAGCGGCATCAAAAATAAACCGATAATACCCATTTATACTTTTCTCCTTATCCAATATAGTGACGATTATCACTGTTATAAACTTCTTCTAGCATATTAAAACGTGATTTGTCAAACCTTCTTTTCTTTAATGTACCCCTTAATTCGGAAATTTGTTCATTAATATCATCCAAAATTGTGGAGGCGTGACCGACTTTTTCGTCTGCATGGCACAAATCATTGATTGAGTTTGTTACTGTTGCCGCATTGATATTTTGTTCGTGTCTCAGTTGTAAGAGCATCAGTAACTTTATCCAATTTTCGTATGCGTAGTCACTGTCTAAATCTTCGTCATCATCATGATTGATTCCTAAACTTATTCTTTCTTTCAGGCTTAAAGTATATCCGTATCCGAGAGTTTTCAACGATTTAAGCATTTTATAAATAGGTAAGGCGCTTTCATATTCTCTTTGCGAAACTTTTGAATTGACTTCTCCTCGGGTATATTTGCGGATTAAATCATTTATTTCCCGCAAACGTTGCAGTTGAAATAAAATCTCGTGACGTAATTCGTGATATTCTTCTTCGTGAATAATTCGCAAAATTGCCAGTGCTGCAAAATGTTCAAATTCCTGTTTGGTGATTTTATCCATAAAATCAGAGCGCTCGCGAGCATCTTCTTCGCTGATAAATCCGTCATTGGTGTGTTTTATTATTTCGGCGGCTTTATCCAATAATTCGGCATAAGCAAGCTTTTTGTCTTTATTGCGGTATTTTTCAACCGTGTAGTCGGCAAGCCTTTGCACAACCTCGCGGCGGGATATTTGTTCTTTGCCGCAGTCAATCACAAATTCGTCCGGAGCCAACACCACTTCTCGTAAAATTGTTGCCGCCTGAGAATCGGAAATGTCTCCGAAACAATTTTTGACGGAACCGTAAATGATGTCAAAGTGAGGATTATTTTCATAAGGTATCATTTCTCGTTCTCCTCAAAAATTATTTTTGCCTGTTCCTGCCAAATAATGCGGTCAATTACCCAATTACTGATTTGTTCTATTTTATCCAGTGAAAGACCGAGCTTTAAGCCGACTTTGCCGATTAAAAGAGTTTCCGAATCCGAAAGTTCACTGTCCACATGAGCCAATGCACACATTTCACGAATAAGTTCCATGGCCAAATGTTTGTTTTTTATCACTTCAAGTTCAGTCAGCAATTCGGCAGTTGTTTTCGGCTGCAAAAGTTTTGCAATGTTTTCCATTTTCCGGACTTTTGCGGCTTCGGTTATGTATGCAAGTTCATCTTCATCACAATTACCGTCGGCATAAGCCAAGCAAATCAGAGCGTGAAAAAATGCTTGTTTTTCGTCCGGAGCGGCATTGTCCAAATAAGACGGGAGTGTATTATGAAAATCGGACATTTTTTTTAATCTCCTTTACACGGAAATATCTGTAGTTATGTTAGAATTTTTATTGTCATATTGCAACAAGAAAAAAACATTTGAAAAAAAATCGGCTTTAGCGTAGATATAAATAATATTGAGTATGATTTTAAGGAATAGAAAACAGTGTCTAAAAAATATTTTATTAAAACTTACGGTTGCCAGATGAATGTTTATGATTCTTCCAGAATTGCCGATATGTTGAAAAATCAGGGGTATGAAGAAACTTTGTGTCAAAAAGATGCGGATATTGTTTTGTTTAATACTTGCCACATCAGAGAAAAAGCAGCAGAAAAACTGTTTTCTGATTTAGGCAGAGCTCATCTGATACAATTAGAACGGGCCGAGCAGGGAAAACAAACCATTATCGGTGTTGCCGGATGTGTTGTTCAAGCTGAAGATGAACAGATAGTTAAACGTGCTCCGTATGTTAATTTTGCCGTCGGGCCGTTGATGTATCATAAAATTGCCGGAATATTGCATGATATAGAAAACAAAAATGCAAAAGAATCGGTGATTAATACGGAATTTCCGGCAGACAGCAAGTTTGATTTTTTGCCGGAAAACAAGTCGCAGGGAGCTTGTTCGTTTTTGGCGGTGCAGGAAGGATGCAACAATTTTTGCACATATTGTGTTGTGCCGTATACCAGAGGTGCAGAATATTCTCGTCCGGTGGCACAGGTTTTGACCGAGGCCAGACGATTGGTTGCCGGCGGAACTTTGGAGCTGAATTTGCTGGGACAAAATGTTAACTCTTATCATGGAGAAGATGAAAACGGAAAAGAACGTAATCTGGCATACTTATTGCGCAGAGTGGCAGAAATTGACGGGTTGAAACGTATCAGATATACCACCTCATATCCGGCAGATGTTGATGATGATTTAATAGCCTGTCACAAAGATATTGCTATATTGATGCCGTATCTGCATTTGCCGATTCAATCCGGTTCGGATAGAATTTTAAAAGCTATGAACAGAAGGCATACATCCGGAGATTATTTGAAAGTGGTGGAAAAACTGCAAAAAGCGAATCCGGATTTAAGGATGTCATCTGACTTTATTGTCGGATTTCCGGGAGAAACAGATGACGATTTTGCGAAAACATTGGAAATAGTGAATAAAATCAAATACATTCAGGCTTTTTCGTTTAAATACAGTCGTCGTGCCGGAACTCCTGCCGCCGTAATGGAAAATCAGGTGGAAGAAAAGGTTAAAAAAGAGCGTTTGGCGGTTTTACAAGATTTGCTGTTTGACTATCAAACAAAGTTTAATCAGGAATGTGTCGGTAAAGTGATGCCGGTTTTGTTGGAGCAAAAAGGGCGGCATAAAGGACAATTAATCGGGCGCACTCCGTATATGCAAAACTTGCATGTTGAAACAAAAGATGATAACATAAACAAAATTATTGAGGTTAAGGTGACATCTGCCACCACCAATTCTTTGAGCGGAAAGGAGATTTAAGATGGCTGAAATTACTTTTGAATTGTATAACAATCAACTTATGCAACATCTGGTGGGTGAGGCTGATGCAAATTTGCGCCTGCTGGAGAAAATGATGAATGTTGAAATTTTGAGTTTCGGTAATCAAATTACGATTAAGGGTTCTCCGAATGATGTGGAAAACACAAAAGCCGCTATTGATATTTTGTATGATAAGGCAAGCAGAGGAATTGAAGTCGGTGAGCAGGAGGTTAAAGCTGCGGCACGTATGAGTTCCGATGTCCATAATGATGAAGAAAAGCAAAATCTGAATGATATTGTTTTGAAGACTAAAAAGCGCTATATCTATCCGCGCTCGGCAACACAGGCGAAATATATTCAAGAAATGATGAAAAATGAGCTTGTGTTCGGTTTGGGACCTGCCGGAACGGGTAAAACATATTTGGCGGTTGCTTTGGCGGTGGCAATGATGTTGGAAGGAAATATTGATAAAATCATTTTGTCGCGTCCGGCGGTGGAAGCCGGTGAAAATTTGGGATTTTTACCCGGTGATTTGAAGGAAAAAGTAGATCCGTATCTTCGTCCGTTGTATGATGCTTTGTATGAAATGCTGCCGGCAGAACAAGTTGATAAAAAGTTGGCTTTGGGAGAAATTGAAATTGCACCGCTGGCATTTATGCGCGGGCGCACGCTTTCAAACTCATTCATTATTTTGGATGAGGCCCAAAATACAACTCCGATGCAAATGAAAATGTTTTTAACCCGCTTGGGCGAAAATTCTCGTATGGTGGTGAACGGCGATTTGAGTCAGGTTGATTTGCCGCGCGGTGTAGTTTCCGGTTTGCGTGATGCTCTGAATACATTGCGGGATGTGGATAACATAAGTTCGGTAACGTTTAATGCAAATGACGTTGTTCGTCACGGATTGGTTGCCAAAATAGTTAAAGCATACGAAGAAAAAAACAGAAAAGTGCAAGAAGAATATGAAAATATGCAAGCTGAATCTTGATATTGCCGACGAGCGATGGATTGCAAATATAGCGGATATTGAGAAAGTTTCCGAACAAGTTAAAGATACGGTCTTTGCTTATGTAGGTGCGCGCGGCGGGCTTGATTTTTTGCCGGCGGATAAAGAAGTAAGTGTTAATGTTTGTCTGAGTGATGATGAGCAAGTGCACACCTTGAATCGTGATTTTCGCGGGATGGATAAACCAACCAATGTTTTAAGTTTTGCTAATGTTGATTATCGTGATTTTGCCGACGAATCCGAATTGTTCGGTTCGGTTGAATTGGGTGATATCATTATTGCTTTTGAAACAATGGACAAGGAAGCGCAAATTGAAAGTATCAGCCTTAAAAATCACTATTGTCATTTGTTGGCGCACGGGTTGCTGCATATTTTGGGGTTTGACCATATAGAGGAAGACGAAGCCAAAGTTATGGAAGGCTATGAAACGGAAATTTTAGCGCAGTTGGGCATAGAGAATCCATATAAAGATTTTTGCGATTAAGGATTTTGCAAAATGATTGAAGCGGCGATAAAATATCATAAAACCTCGGCTCTCATTTTGGGCTTGTTGTTGTGTGCGGCATTGCCTCCGTATTTTTATTTTTGGATGGCTCCGCTTGTATTTTCGTTGTATTATGTGTTGTTGTTAAAGCAAAACGGATTAAAAACAGCGGCCGCGTGCGGTTATTGGTTTGGTTTCGGTTTTTTTGCCGGCGGTTTTTATTGGATTGGAAATGCTTTGTTGATAGATTGGCAGCATACCGGTTGGCTTTATCCGATAACATTGTTTTTAAATGGTGCTTTTTTCGGGATGTTTACCGTGTTGCCGGCAATGGCGGTAAAATGCAAATTTTTGCGCTCGGATATTTCTAAAATGTTGTTTTTCGGCGCAATGTGGGGAATATCTGCAGAATGGGTTCGCAGTTGGTTTTGCACCGGATTTCCGTGGAATCCGCTTTCATCAATTTTGCTGTTTGATGATAAGTTGCCGCAGGGCTTGGCTATTTTCGGAACATACGGGCTTTCGGCGATTTTAGCTTGTGTTTTTTGCTTTCCGGCAATGTTTTTATTGAAACAAAATAAAAAAAATTTACTGTTAAGTTTCGGAGGTCTGGTTTTGCCGCTGTTTGCTCTGTATGCCTACGGCAAAAATGTGTTGCCGACAAATTTTGAATCTGCCGAAAATGTCAGCGTTCGTCTGGTTCAGCCGAGTATTGAACAAACGGCAGAACATAGTTTTGAACGAGCAGAAAATGAACTTAAACAACACATTGAATTAACAAAAGAACAATCTCTCAGCGGAATAAACTTCGTGGTGTGGGGCGAAACAGCTTCGCCGTTTGATTTAACCTACGAACGCGGTTATATGAGACAAGTGGCAGAGGTTGTGCCGGAAAACGGTTATTTAGTGAGCGGAATGTTACGTCGTGAATTCTTGCCGAGCGGGTATGATTACAAGTTGTATAATTCTTTGGCTTTAATAAATTCTGCCGGTCAAGTTGTTGAGTTGTATTCCAAAAATCATCTTGTTCCTTTTGGGGAATATATTCCGTTTCGCTCGGTTTTGCCTGACTTTGTGCATCCGCTTACCAATATGGTTGCCGAGTTCGGGCGCGGAGTTAAATATCAGACCATTATTCCGGACGGCTTTGCCGAATTTGCACCGCTGATATGTTATGAAATAATTTTTTCCGATAACGTTGTGCGCAAAGAAAACAAGCCAAAATGGATGATTTTACTGACTTATGACGGATGGTACGGAATAAGCTCCGGACCTTATCAGCATTTGGCTGCGGCGCAGATGCGGGCAATAGAGGAGGGGATAAATATTGTGCGCAGTGCAAACAGCGGTATTAGTGCGGTGATTTCGGCATACGGACAAGTTATGACACAAATTCCTTTAAATGAACGCGGTATTGCGGATGCAAAAGTTCCGTTGTCTATGGCGCATGGCACGTTGTTTGGCAAGTTCGGACATTGGATTCTTTTACTGACATCAGGTGGGATGATGTTGCTCGGCTTTATTTTTTCTGTTATTACGAGGGGAAAATAGGTCTTGTTATTTGCGGAATAGCAGAGCGATAATAGATAATCTCGGCAAATTAAAAATTTCACTGTCATCTTGAGGGGTTGAGCGATTAGCTAAATCCCCGTTCGGGGTTCAAGGAGATTGCGACGGTCGTTTCACTCCCTCGCAATGACACTCCATACCTTATGGTCGTTTCACTCCCTCGCAATGACGTTTCCTACCTTATGGTCATTCCGAGGAGCGTAGCGACGTGGGAATCCCCATAAAGATGACGGTGGGGTGTTTTCTTCCGCTCGGGGTGCAAGATGACAATGGATATTTTTTTACTCAAAAATCCACTCAATCATATTTTCATTGTCGTTGCTTGTCGCTTCATCTGCTTCCGGTATGGTGTAGCGAAGTTTGATTTTTTCACACACATCTTTATTGGTAGCATACCACCCTTCATCACATTCTATCATACTTCCGTCGGTCGGGCGATTATTACACATACCACCGGTCCAATAATAATTGCTCCCCGTGCATTGTGTGCTGTCTGCTAAATACAATTTACCACTATAGCCGGATTCTGTTAATATTTTACGGATTTCTTCGCATTTTCCTTTACATATAACAGCAGTTTGGGAAGGTATACCATAAAATCCGCCATGTTCAATACTAACAATAGAATCCGGAATTATAATTGATTTTAATCTATAGTTTCCGGCAAAAGCATTGGTGCCGATATATGTAACGGAATCCGGAACAACAATAGCTTCCAAATCATTATAATGAAATGAACTTCCGCTTATCTTTTTTAATCCATCAGAAATGTCTGCATTCTTTACATTTGTTAATCCCAAAAAAGCATTTAGTCCGATAGTGTCTAAATCGGTAACTTTAATCGTTTTGATTTCTTCTTTATACTTAAGCCATGGTGTGTCAAAATTTTTGCCATATATATAATCATCCATTTTCCCGTTTTCTTTTCCCAAAATTTGCAAAACGCCATCTTCTATTGTCCAATTACAGTTTGTGCCGCAAGTTCCGCTCGGATTATTTGCCACCACTACACCGGAATAGAAAATTATCCCCAATATCAACACAATTTTTTTCATTATTCTTCTCCTTTAAGCAAAATTTTAAAAATAAAAAATCCGCCTCAAAGGACGGTCGGAGAGTTCAGAAATCATATAGGTTTAAATGACTATTGTGGCCTTTAGCATAAATGCCTGAACATACACCACAATCTCCCCAACCAAAAAATACAATCGGGGAAACAAACATTACCCAAATAATCGGGTAAAAATTCACGATGTCTCATCTT
>JAFUTN010000015.1 GCA_017484225.1 Alphaproteobacteria bacterium | reverse complement strand
GTTTCCGAATATTCAATGTGGTGGCGGATTGTGACCGTGCCGTCAAAATTAAGACTGTCTTCCATAACAATGCTCCCTTTGTTGATATAATAAAAAAAACAAAGCCGCCTCAAATTAAAGCGACTGGAAGCAACAAACTATCTACACGAAATAGTGCGGCATATTAAGAAAGAACTTTATTTTGCCACCTTCCAGCCGTGTTTGACCGAAGGTATGCAAATTGATTGCATTATTAAGTGTAGAGAGGTTTGTTGACCTCAGAATATTTTTTAGACATTCCGTAAAGGATAATACATGAGAAAATTTGAATTGTAAACCGATTATAACAAAAAACCGCCTCTCGGCGGTTTCCTGAAATATTCTAAAAACTACTTCAATTTCTTTTCAACAAATTCTTCGTGCTTTTTAGATTTTTTATCAAACTTTTTCAACACCAACTTTTCCGGATGCGTTCTCGGATTTTTTTCAGCCAAATAGAATGAGCCGGTTCCGGCGGTGCTTTCCAATTTTACTTTAATCTTAACTGCTTTTGCCATTTTTCATCTCTTCTTAAAAAAATTAAACGTTAGCCGGAGTATATATTTTTTCCGGCGCTTGTCAATACCTTTTTTTATATTATTTTGCGCAAAATTATCTGCCGTCTCCTTTATAAAATTTCATAAACTTATTCAAGCGAATACGGTTACCCTTTTTAGAAGCAATTTCGTTATTTATTTTACGTTCCGACAACATTTTTTTACGCAGTTGCTTTGCTCCGCGTCTGATGGTTGCATCAACTTTCACCGGATCTTCCCACCCTTTAACTTTATGCTGCATGGCCCGCAGGATTTTCATCACGGCACCTACTTTCAAATCGGTTCCTGCCAGTTCATTGGCAACATTAGGATAAGAATAAACCAAAGACAGTGCCAACAGCGGCTTAAATTTTTCCGGATATTTACCGAGTTTGGAATCAAATCTGCCTCCTGCCTTTACTCTGTAAGGATGAGCCATACAGTTACCGATACATATATCTTGGCAAATACCATTCAAATCATCATACGAAAAGTATCTTTCATTTTCATTTTGTGAAACCGGTGCATCCGGAATATAAAAGTTAGTTCCTTTAACTTTACCTTCATCTTCCAGCTTTTGGAAACCATAGGCAAATTCGGAAGCAATACGTTTTTGGTATGCCGGATATCCGAACATGGCAAAATTAACATCTTTACCTTGCTTATCGTTGTCACCGAAAAAATTATTGCGAATCATAGCCAGCATATCAATGTTGTCTGCTGTGGATATGTCTTTCGGCGTAATCAAATTTTCTTTAATGAATTTTTTCGGAACTCCGAGTTCTCTGAAAAAGCGAACATACATTTCCACTTCAGACTTTGTGTTGAACTTAAGTCCTTGAGTATTAAAGTTTGTGTTACCCTGATTATCATGCAACCCCAAAAATACCAATTTTTTAGGTTTACCGGTTTTCATTAAATCATTATACCATGCTTCAACCGCGGCCATACCGGTTCCCGGATGTCCGGAAAAAACAACAAACGCATCAACTTCCTTGGGAATATCCATATAATCAATCCCGCGGATTTCACGTTTATAGCCGTCGTATTTAATTACCTCACCGGCTTTAATGCGTCCCATATCTTCCGCTTCCATAACCACTTGTTTTTCAGAATCCAAAAGACGGAAAGTGACTATATCATCCCTGTTTTTAACGTGTTCTTTTGCCATATTTGCCGCCGCAACAACATTAAAATTTTCAACTTCGGTAAGCTTTTTGGCATATTCAATATCTTGCTTGTATTGAATAAAATCCTTTTTGGTATATCCTCTTTCCGTCCATTCCCGTTCATAAAAAGAATACGGCTTTATATTGTCGTTAAGATAATCGGTTACGATTTGTTCATACACGGTCGGTTGATACTGCATAAAAAATCTCCTCACAAATTTGTTGTCTGCGAAGAGATTTTAGCACAAAAATTATCTGCCGTCAAATTTATATTTGCGACTTATATTGCTGCCAGCCTCCGGCATAAAAACTCACATTTTCAATACCATGTTGTTTCAAAATCCGTGATACGACATAGCTCAAATATCCGCGGTAACAAATAACTAAAATCGGCTTATCCAGCGGAATTTCGGCTATTCTCTCCCTAATCTGCCCCGACGGAATATTTATGGAGCCGGCAATATTCTCGTTTTTGTAATCGGATGACGAACGAACATCCAAAACGGTCAAACCTTTAAAATCCGTCCCGAAATACGGACGGGCTAATCCGGATTGCACGTTATCTATTGCCATACCGATAATGTTGACGGCATCTTTGGCGTTTGAATACGGAGGAGAATAGCATAATTCCATATCCCGCAAATCTTTAACCGTTCCGCCTAACTTCATTACGGCGGAAATAACGTCAATACGCTTTTCGGCTCCGTTTTTACCAACCGCCTGAGCTCCGAGAATTTTACCGTTTATCGGATTATAAATTACTTTCAGCGACAACCATTCGGCATTAGGGAAATATCCGGCATTAGACATTGTCCAAACAATCATTTTTTGATAATTTACACCAAACTTTTTAAGTATGTATTCATTTGCTCCGGTAAAAGCGACAGTTTGCGTAAATACCTTTAAGACACCGCTCCACTGTATCGGTTTTGTTTCATAACCTCTTCCGGCAATATGCGAAGCAATTAACCGCCCTTGCCTGTTTGCCGAACCGGCCAATCCTCCTCCTGTTTTTTGGGCAGAAACAAAATCGGTTACTTCGGCAATATCTCCGCAAGCATATATATCTGCATCACTTGTGCGCATAAATTCGTCAACACAAACAAAGCCTTTTGCCGTTTTTAATCCGCAAGCTACGGCAATTTCCGTGTTGGGCTTTGTTCCGGAAGCCAAAATCAGCATTTCGGCAGGGATTAAATCGTTTTTATCCGTAACGGCTCCGGAGGATGTTATTTCTTTAATATTACATTCCAAAATCAAATTTATGCCGTTTGAGCGCAACTCTTGTTCTAAAGTTCCGACCATATCTTCGTCTATTGTCGGCAAAATATGTTGAGAAATATCGGCAACGGTTGTTTTGATACCGATTTCGGCTAAATTTTCGGCCATTTCAATACCGCTGAATCCGGCTCCGATAATCAATGCACTTTTAACATGATTAAATTTTATAAAGTTTTTGATTGAATCCGCATCACTCAGCGTTTTGATGGTAAATTACGGCAAATTTTCCATTCCGTTGATTTTGGGTAAAACGACTCTGCTTCCGGTTGCCAAAACCAATTTATCATATTTAATTTGTTCGTTGGTATCGGTTAATACACTTTTGTTTTTTCGGTCTATGGAAACAACTTCCGTATTGGTCCGAACATCTATATTAAAAAATTTATCAAACATTAAAGGTGTGGCCGAAATCATATCGGCTCTATCCTCAACAACACCTCCGACATAATAAGGTAACCCGCAAGTGGAAACCGAATGTTCGGCAGTTTTTTCCAACAACATAATTTCCGCTTTTTCATCTAAACGCCGCAGTCTTGTGGCACAACTTGCGCCGGCGGCACCACCTCCGACAATAACAACTTTCATTCAATACACCTCCTTATAAAAGTTTTTATAGGATATAAAAGTGATTTTCGTTTTTTCAATCTTCCGGCAAAATTTGTTGTTTTAATTCCGGAGGAACACAAATAAATATTGATGAGTTTCCCTTATCGTTAAGGTTAGAATCCAACTTTTTGCAATACATATCGTTAATGAGCGTAAGCATTTTAATGTCATTTTCACTATAATCATGATACAGATAATCACAATTAACACCGTTAAGCTTGCCTATAGAGCGGAAATGCACACACCTTCTGTGTAGTTTTTTTCCGTCTTCGGACATTTTGAACTTAATACTTTCCGGTGTATTGAAAAATGTGCTGTATAGCACAACCTTGGCACCGACGTGCTTTTCTTCAACTTCTTTACGCATTTCAAAAAACTTTCCGTGTTCTGCTATGTCGGCACCTCTTCCGAAATGACAAAATTTACCTTCTTCGCATTTAGGATAATATCCCAAAGCACGGATTGTATTGTTTTTTGCCAACTCGGCAATCATATAAGAATTTTGTATGCCGAACACCTGCAGCAAAGTATTGTCAGGCAAAACAACTTTTTCTGTTTCAATGTAGCATTTATGGTCTTTTTTCTCCCTGTAATCATTAAATTCCAAAGGATTCGGATACCACAAGAAAAAGAACAGGATAATAAGCAATAAATTTTTATATTTATTTTTTCTATTATTTCCGCAAATAAATGCCACCAGTAAAATTGCCGACAGAACCTCATAAATCACGGCATACCGATATATGGAAAACAAGATAAGCCATATATAAAAATATGTCAGCAAGAAGAAAAGTAAAGCAAATAATGCCTTTTCTTTTTTGTAAAACACGGTCAGTTTGCGCATAAAAAGCAAATAAAAAAACAAACCAAACGAAAACGAGTAATATACCAAAATCGCAAATCCGCAAAATCCGTTAGGCTTATATTTCGGGCTGACAAACCAAATATAAGGCGAAAGAAAGTAGCTGATTAATTTAGGTTTGGAAGTGTCATCCCGATAATTTAATGCCTCCATATACGGAGATTGAAAAATACCATTCAAAAACGGAAAAAACGGATTGCCGTAAAGATTCCAATATTTCCACATCATAAAGCCGCAAGTCAATATTCCGCCGAATATTCCTCCAAGCGCAAACAGAGTGATATATTTTATCGGGTGTTTCAAATTTTTGAAACTGACACACAGCATTATACCGGAAGCCAGTGCCATACAAACAAATGTTTGTTTTAATCCGACAGCCATACCGATTATTACGCCGGAGAAAAAATACATCATTCCTTTTTGTTTGTCAGAATACTTAAACATATAAAGGAGTATATACATTCCCCATATTCCGACGGAGGCAATCATTATTTCGTTGGTTGAACTTCCTATTTGCGGTAAAACGGTGCAGCTTGTTGTAATGATAAACAGAGTGTATAAAAAATACAACCAACTGCTTTTTTTTGAAAAATCAATAAACAACTCAGCTATTTTAAACACGGCAACCAATAATATTCCGAACCAAATTCCCTGCAATGCCATAATTATGTTCAGATGACAGTTAAACCACTGAATATAAAAAAATAAAGGCAACTCTATCAATGGATTAAAAAAGGTGTTAACATAAGCAGGCACAATATCATAATTAAGTCTGCCATTTAAAAACGCAAAAGCATTGTAATAGTGGTAATTCTTAAAATCATAGGTGTTGTCGTTTTTCAGCCACACAGACAACACAATCGCAAACAAAAACAAACCAAAGCAAAATAAATTTTTATTCAGTAATTTACGCATAGTGTTCAGCATGGACGTTCCTAACAAAAAAAGCCTTGAAAGATATCAAGGCTGTCAGACTGGTGGTCAGGGACGGGATTGAACCGCCGACACGAGGATTTTCAGTCCTCTGCTCT
>JAFUTN010000001.1 GCA_017484225.1 Alphaproteobacteria bacterium | reverse complement strand
CGTGGCGGAGTTTAAGCAGGCAATGAAAAAGCTGACGGCAAACGAAAAAGACGCGGTTGTTATCGGCTTGCGTGATGAATTAACCAATCGCTTAGGTTCGGCATATAATGAAAATGTTACCAATAAAAAGTTTTTGGTTGATAACGTGCGGCAAAAAATAAAGGCGGCAATCGACGAAAAACGTGGTAATGCCGTGATTGACGAATTTGAACAGGCGTATAAATTAAATCAAAATGCCGGAAAGCATACCGGCGGTTCACAAACAGCGGAAAAAACCGGCTTACGCGAAAAATTACGAGGTTTGCGGCGTTTGGTGCATAACCCGTGGGATACAACAATTGATGCAATTTTGGCACCGTTTGACAATACGCGAAATATCCGAACAGCCGAAGCGTTGACAAATCGCGAATTGCCGAGCATCTATAATCAGATGCGTTTACGGCAGATTGTTAGCCAAGCACAACCGCAACGGATTAACTGGCTGCCGTATTTGTTGGCGGCAGAACAAACAATCGGCGCGAATCAGTAAAAAATTAGCACAAATTTAGCACAAAATCGCAAAAATGGCGCGTAACATATTGATGGATAAACTTGATTTTTCCGGTGATATTCGGGATGCCGCTTTCGGACAAAGTTTTAATACTTGGATGCCACGAGGTATTATCGCCGGAGGTGCTGGAGGCGCAAATATTTATACTGCGTTTTTCAATCCATCGTCATTACCGAAAAATCTAATCTATGCAGTGGCATCATCACCGCGTGTTGTTGGAGAAAGTGCTTATAAATACGGACAGTTAAAAAAAGCACTCGAAAAAATAAATCTACCGCAACAAGATGTGAATATCGGCGGCTTAAACTATAAACAAAAGGATTGAGACAATAATGAAAATGGAAACAAAATAAAGCAATAATCCGGCAACACTATATAGTTCAAGCTTGTCAAGCTTTTCCATTAAGCAAGGACACTTGTTTTGCAAGTAAGCCCCTATATGCATTGCTACAAATCTATATAAGCTTTCCATTTTAAGCCCCTTTCATTATTTATTATATACCATTTTCTTAGAAATAGCAATACCTTTTAAGAACAAAAAATGCGATTAGTTCGCATTTTTTAATTGACTTTTAACTTTTTTGTATTATTGTAAAAGTATAAGGATTGAAACCCTTTGTAATAGCGGTTAACCGCCCGAAAGATTCGGTGTTTTTTATTTTAAATATGTTGTGGATAGTGCGAATAACCAATAAGCACAAGCGTCTATTACCGCTGTTTCAATATCCACAACACCTAATTTGAAACGGAGTAATAGATATGAATAATCTCGTAACATTTAACAACAGTCAATTTAATCTAGTTGAATACAATGGAGAACTTTGGATGACGTGTCCACAAATTGTGGACGCTTTAGGTATGGCAGATAGACGCGGAGTATCTAATATATATCAACGTCATAAGATGGAGTTTGACGATACAATGACATGTTTGCCCACAAAGGGTAAGTATAGAATTTTTAATCGTGAGGGGGCGTGGTTGATTGGTATGTTTGCTCGCACGCCCAAAGCGGCAGAGTTCAGAAAATGGGTATTGAAAGTGTTAGGCACAGTTGCTGACAATTTGACACCGACTGACAAGCCTGTTCTCGTTGCCGAACATACGCGTGCCTTGCCAAGCCCAAAGAAAGAGATTGTGCTTTCAGAAAAAGCCAAGCAAGAAATCGGCGGTATTGTAAAAGCGGTTGTTAAGTCATCGATTGGCGAATATACGACCACCCTTATCAATGAAGATTTTATGATTGCGATTCGTAATTTATTCAAAGAGTATATTAAAGATTCTGTTCTTGAGGTTTTTCAAAATGAATTTAAAAAGTCACAGCAGTATCTTGAGGTTGAAAATAAAGTTTATAAACAGTTACTTATAAACGAAGAGGAAAGATGCCGCAATTTGCAGGCACAAATCTCAAAAGTCAAATCGGTTATTGCTTAAAGGAGGACTGAACAATGCAAAATACGCGTGAAGAATTTGTGAAATTGTTGCAACTCTCTTATCGGACAACAAAACCGTGGATAATAGCATCATTGATATTGAGCTTTTTGTTGCTGATTTCACTAAGTATCAACATATATATGTTGGTGCAATAAGAAAACTAAGGGCGGTAGAAATACCGCCTTTTATGTTGACTTTTAAATATGGATTGGGTATAAAAATTATGCCGGTGGAACGAACACCGGCAAATATCTAAAACCCGAACGGAGTTAAACCATTCTTAACTTCATTCTAAGGTTAAGATAACACATATTAAAGAAAATGTCAATCTTTTTGTTCTAGTTCAGAACATATGAGACTCTTTTGGAGCAGAAGAGATATTAAGAAAGTATCCGAAAGGCGTTAAAAAATCAAGAGCTTTATGAGGTCTATCAAAATTATAATAATGTTGATAATTTTTCACAAAATCAGATAGTTGCAAAATATTTTCCGGTAAATCATCTCTAAAATTATAAAACTCCGTTCTCCAAGTTTGATTAATTCGCTCTACACCACCGTTTAATTTAGGACTACGCG